>JAEEXG010000010.1 GCA_016291405.1 Lachnospiraceae bacterium | reverse complement strand
CAACTAAACAATACAGCGGTTCGCGGAAGTGTCGGAACTGGCAGACGAGCAAGACTAAGGATCTTGTGATTATTGCAATCGTGTGGGTTCAAGTCCCATCTTCCGCAGACAATAAAGACTAAGCAGAAATGCTTAGTCTTTTTTTGTCTGCGGAGGATGGGATTTTCGAATGCTTTCATGATCACAATACCTTGCAATCGTGTGGGGTGCGGTCGTCCGGTGGACGACCCTCGCGAAGCGAGGAGCACCGACCGAGCCGAAGGCGAGACCAAGTCCCGTCTTCCGCAGATATGCCTCGTCGGTCTTGCGCCCCATCTTGTGCTACTTACAGTCTTGGCGGGCGTTTTTGACCCATAGTCATTATTTTGCTATTTTTAGTCAAAGAATTCTTGAATATAATCCCACTGTAAATTTTATTTTTGACTAAACACAATCATTCTCCTTCTCTTAGTCAATGAATTTGTTCATTTTGATGTTTTATAAAAGAGGATTTTTGACTTAAGAAGCTCTGACAATTCTTTTTAGTCAAAAAATCGCCGTCGTAATCTTCCTATTTTCCAAAATTCTTTGACTAAAATTTCCATTTTGCTTTACCTTAGTCAAAAAAGGGGGTCCACGTGTTCCTAAAAAGCCCGAAATCCTTGACTAGGAATCTGCTTTCCACCTGATTTAGTCAAAAACCACCACGCGCTCCTGCTATAAGATAATCTAACCCCACCACTTCGGTAAGAAAAAAGGACCCTTAAACCCGTCCCTATGGTTCATAATAAGTAAATTTCCTAGTGCAATATTCCAAAAAGTATGATAGAATGATTTCGAACATCAGTTCTGAAGGGCGGACAAGAATACGACGTCTCTTAAGGGAAAAGATTATAAAAGATTTGAAGATATAAAACATATTCACAATGATGGTAGTGAATACTGGAACGCCAGAGAGCTTGCGCCTGTTTGGGAATACGCAAAATGGGATAATTTTCATAAGGTGATAAAGCGAGCAATGATTGCGTGTGAAAACGCCGGACACAGTATTTTAGACCAAATTCCCGAGGTCGGGAATTTGGTAGTAGGCGGTGTAGCTCCACGAGAAAAGAAAGTAGGCTAAAGCCGGCAAACTGATGTTAGATGAGTGAGGTACAAAATGAAATATTTATACAAAGAAATGCCTGGACAGATAGATGTGGCTGAATACTAAAAAAATGATGGATACCAAAAAGCAGACTGATCGACTTAGCCGCATCAGACAAAATGAAGCAGCTTCTCATACCGAGGTATATACTCACGAGAAGCTTTACGCATCGGACACATGGTTAAAGAAGCCGATAAAGACCGTACAAGACATTATGCCTTCTTTTTCGGATTATAATGAATTACATGTTTTGGATCTCGGATGCGGTGTTGGAAGAAACAGCATTTACATTGCAGAGTCATTTCAGGGCAACGCATGTATCATAGATTGCGTTGATATTCTTGATGTTGCAATAGATATTTTGAAAAAGAACGCCCTTGAACATAATGTAAGTGATCGCATTAACGGGATCACGACGCCTATTGAGGAATTTGCCATTCCCACTGCCGAATATGATCTAATCCTCGCCGTTTCGGCGCTGGAACACATTGATACAAAGCAGCATTTTATCGATAAATTGCAGGAAATAGCCCACGGCATCAAAAAGAACGGGCGTGTATGTCTTGTCATTAATTCCGATGTCACCGAAGTCGATGCAGAAACTGGTGCTAGTCTTGAGCCAAACTTTGAAGTCAACCTGAAATCGGATCAGATCATGACATATCTTGATGGAATCTTCGAAGGATGGACTGTAGTAAAGAAAACAGTAGTTGCACAGGAATATGAAATACCGCGCGACAACAGAACCAGCCAACTATCGTCCAAAGTAATCTCCTTTGTAGCACAAAAAGTGCGTAACGCTAATTAAGCAAAATATTATTAAAGAATACATAGATAAAAGTGAGTCACAAGATCAGACCAATTAACTTAATCAAATACAGCGCGAAAGAAGAATATAATATGGCGGAATGGGTTTCACATTTGATCGTTGCAGACAGAATACTAGAAAAGCTCCCTTGGCTTGCGAGGCATGAATTCTGTGTTGGTAATATTGCTCCCGACTGCAATATTCCCAATGATGACTGGACAGAATTTACTCCTCCAAGAGAGGTAACACATTGGATGAAAGCCAAAAGAAAAACTGCAGATGACGGCATTGTTTTCAGGGATGAATACATTATAAAAAGACTCGATAAGATTTCATCTAAGGAAGAATTATCATTTTTGTATGGTTATTATGCACACTTAATAACCGATGCAGAGCTTCAAAGAACTACCAGAGATGCAACAAGGGTTTCCGAAGCCTGGAAACGAGCAAAATCCATCAATGAACTACGAGATAAATCCGCAGGCATGGAAGAAAACTGGGACAATTTCAAAAGGCTGTTTCCCGACAGAAAAGACCGAATGAAGGATTTCTTTGTGATAGAGCGGGAATACCTTGATTCTCATCCTGATTCGGGTTATTTTACCGAGATTCAGGGATTGGAATTTTTCCCTGACTATATCGACTATCTACCCAAGGGAGCTATACCGGCTAAGATCAAGATGATGTACTATCTTCCGACCCTCGAAGCGGGTAAGTATCCATTTATAGGATTTTCTCGGGAGGAATGCACGAATTTCCTCGATTCAGCTGTTGCAAAATCAATCGATGCTATAACAGAAACGGAAAGACTGCTACAAAGCAAAGGAGGCGATTATGAAATACTCATACAAAGAAATGCCTGAACAGATGAAAGGAACATTCGGGGATTTTTCCCGTAACTTCGGTTTTTCATGGAAAGAGTTCGTGATGTCCATACCCTCTCCGATGTTTCTTGTTACAACTTATAAATCAAACGGCAAACCCAATGCCTGTATGCAGTCCTGGGCGACTTTTACCAGTGCGGATCACGGTAACGGCTTTTATGCCATACTCGCCAGCGTTAATAAGAATGGCCATCTGTACAAGAGTCTTCAGGAAACAAGGCAGGCTGTGATTAATTTCTTTTCCGCCAATCACCATGCTGCCTGTATGGATACCATCAAAAACAATCAGTTTGATGCAGATGAGATCACCGCATCTGGGCTTACAGTTACTAATGCTTCGTGGGTTAATGCACCCATGGTCGGAGAATGTTTCATGAACCTTGAATGTAAGCTTGCCTGGGAAAAAGAAATCGTTCCAGACGACGATCACGTGATTCTTTGCCTTGAGATCATCGGTGCTCATATCGATGAAGATCATTTAGCGGACAAGACCGGCGATAATGGGCTTCTTTATAATATCCATTATCCCGTCAACCCTGAGAAAGTCGGCAAAACCGCCCACGATTACGCAGGAGTACTGCAAAAGAAAATTGATGTTATGGAGTATTAAAAAATGAATAAACCTGAGAATTGAGGGTTTAGGAAGTGAGCAAGGAGTTAACAGCACAAGAGAAAAAAGTGATAGAACAATATTCCGGTTTTACAGAAATATCGAAAATGCCGCTATTCATGATGAAGGCGTGTGGATGAAATTTTAGGAAAGAAAGGTATTTATTTATGTTAGTGGAAGAAAAATATAGCAAAGAACACTTATCAGCTTTATTTGACAAATATATCAAGAAACTTCGGATTACACCGGACTGGGATATAAAGCTTGAATTTGTTGAAGATAAAACCTGGCGAAAGACCGGTGATTTTAAGATTGACTGTGATGATAAGAAAGCAATTTTACTTTTAAACATAGGAAATCCCAAGCAGGAAAATCTTGAAGAAGTGATCGTGCATGAGTTAATGCATATCAAAATGTATCCCTTGGATCAGGTGACAGAGTCCTTAATTACAAGCCACTTTGAAGAAGGGACTCCGGCATGGAACTTTGCCTATAATCAGTTTTTCAACGCATTGGAACAGACTGTTGAAGAGCTGTCAAAGTGCTTTTTGCTTGAGTTTGGTGATGACAAAGATTTATCCTTTGGCAGATGCAGCAAAATGAAATCCTTCAACGAACTTTATGACGGGCTGAACAATATTGAATGATAAATACTCAGGTTAATATCACCACTTCGGTAACAAAAAAAGGACATCCAATCGGATGTCCTTTCATTATTAGCTAAAATGGACCGCTAACCCCGTCCCTTAGGACCATTCGAGGTAGCAATTAGTAGCGCTCGACGATTGCTGCGCAGCCCATGCCACCGCCTACGCAGAGGGTTGCAAGGCCTTTATTTGCTTTACGTCTCTGCATTTCGTAAAGAAGGGTAACTAAAATTCTGTTACCTGAGCATCCAACGGGATGGCCTAAAGCGATAGCGCCGCCGTTTACGTTTAAGATGTCCTTTGAGAAGCCAAGGTCATGCTGAACGGCTACAGACTGTGCTGCGAAAGCTTCGTTTGCTTCGATCAAATCGAAGTCGCCGATTGAATAGCCTGCCTTCTTCATTACTTTTCTGGTTGCGGCTACAGGACCGATACCCATGATGCTGGGCTCAACGCCTGCGAGTTCACCGGCAATCCATGTGCCAAGAGGCTTTACGCCTAATTCTTTTGCCTTTTCTTCACTCATAACAATGATACATGAAGCAGCATCGTTGATACCTGAAGAGTTGGCTGCGGTAACAACACCGCCGTCCTTCTTGAAGGCGGGCTTAAGGCCTGAGATACCTTCAACGGTAACGCCTTTACGAGGACCTTCATCTGTATCAAAAATTATTGTTTCTTTCTTTTTCTTTACTTCAACGGGAACAATTTCTTCCTTGAACTTTCCTTCTGCGATTGCCTTTTCTGCCTTGTTCTGTGACCAAGCCGCAAATTCATCAAGCTGCTCTCTTGTTAAGTGCCACTGCTCTGCAATATTTTCTGCAGTCATACCCATGTGGTATCCGCCAAAAGCATCAGTTAAAGCATCCTTTATCATTGCATCCTGAAGTTCACCTGAGCCCATACGGTATCCGTAACGTCCCTGCTGTAAAAGGTAAGGTGCCATGGACATGTTTTCCATACCGCCTGCCACGATGATATCTGCATCGCCCATGCTGATAAGCTTTGCTGCAAGGTTTACGCAGTGAAGGCCCGATCCGCAAAGCACATTAATTGTAGTTGCG
Source organism: Lachnospiraceae bacterium (assembly GCA_016291405.1). Lineage (GTDB taxonomy): Bacteria > Bacillota > Clostridia > Lachnospirales > Lachnospiraceae > UBA1258. The sequence goes on along the minus strand of JAEEXG010000010.1, from coordinate 52,031 downwards.
GGAACTTCAACGGGAATTCCTGCATTTACCGCTGCCTGTCTTGCGGGGTTCTGTCCAAGGCCTGCCTGAATAACGCAGCCCATATAAACTTCATCAACCTGCTCGGGCTTTACTCCCGCTCTCTTAAGTGCTTCCTTGATTACGATTGTTCCAAGGGCGGGTGCGGGTGTTGTAGAGAGTGTACCTCCCATTGTTCCGATTGCAGTTCTGCATGCGCCTGCCAATACAACTTTTCTTGCCATATTATTTACCTCCAATTCCAATTACATTTCTACGCCTAGTTATGATAATTCGTCAAGAGTTTTTTCTCACTCCCCCGTATTCTTATGATAAAATAGTCTAAGCATTTAGCCTAAAGGAGCGAATACATGAATAATTCTTGCATAGATTACCGCGTAGTGCCTTTTTCTGCCGATTATATCGATAAGGTTATTAAATACGAGAAGCAACTTCGCATCGAAGAGCCGGATACCTACTATTGGGAGCCGGATGAAACTTACAGAAGCAATCTCATAAAGTCTTTTACCGATCCTCGCTTCGTGAATTCTCTCTCCCTTCTTGCTGTAGAAAAGGGAGAAGTTATCGGGCGAATCGATGCCAATATTATTTCTAGCCGCGCCGATGCGGATTGCGGTTCAGCCTATCTTGACTGGATCAGCGTATTAAAAAGCAAACGTCATAAAAAAGTCGCTCAGGAATTGCTCTTCACTCTTAAAGAGGAATTGAAAGGAAGAAATATCCACCTTCTCATCGCTCTGATGGCAAGAAACGATGAGGCACAGCGATTTTACAGAAGCATCGAAGGCGCAAGCATCCATGATGAAGGTGTGTGGATGAGTATTTAGAAGTTTTCTAGATGGACATCAAGTTTGAAGAACTTAATGCGTGTTTATTCTGATTTTGGAGAGCGTCCTATCATTTTGGGATGTCACAAAGATAACTTCAAAGCTGCAGTCTTTTATGAAAGGCGCGGCTTTTCAAGAACAAACTACATGGAAGGAAATGATATCTACTACATAAAAAATGATTGTCGAAGTTAAAAGCGTAGAACAATACTCTTCTTTTATAAAAGAAATATCACAAGACCCTATCTTCTCTGACCCACATTTTTCATATAATCCGGACAATCTGTACAAGGCAAATCAAAAGAAAAACGAGAAGATTTTTGTATCAAGCCACAACGGGGTTACAGACGGACTATTCGTGTGGCTTATCATCCCGGAAGAACAATTTGTAGAACTTATAGTGGGATTTTCTCGTTCTGAAGAAGCGTGGCTATCGATGATAGACTACATCGAGGCAAGCAATCCAAATTCGAGGATTGATTTTGTATATAATCCACGCAATACAATTTTAAATAGTATTCTTAAAGCAAAAAATGCTGAATTTGAAGCGCCTCAGGTGAAACTCAGGTTAACAAATGAGGTTTCTTTTGGTGCCTCTCAAAACGTCTTTGAGCTAAATGAACAATATAAAGAACAATACACTTCTTTGCACGAAAAGGATACATATTGGACAGCGGAGAAGGTGCTTGATGCAACTGAACGCTTCAAAATAATTGTGTCGATTGATAAGGGCGAACTTGTGGGATATTTAGACATTACTTCTTGTTTTAAAGAAAACGAAATATACGCGCTTTTTACTAAGAAAGGCTTCGAACACTTCCGCAAGGACATGCTCGCTAAAGCAATTGAAATTAATAAGCCAAGCGGAATGATGGTTCTGGTAGATATCGATAATGCATCTGAAAATGCTCTGTATAAGGAAATGGGCTTTGAAACAATTGTAGGCTCAGAAAGCGTTTATGCTTCTTATCTAAATAGTCGCATCTAAGTTTTATTAATCCTTCTATCCAATAAAGCTTCCATTTCTTTAAAATTCGATGACCGTAATCCAATTTGCTCACATTTATCTCCTTAATCAAAAAATGAGCCGCTTCAAAATGAAGCAGCTCATATAATCCTTTTCGCCGGTAGGGATTCCCGCTATTAAAACTCCCATTTGTTTTATATGGTAGGGTTCCCATCTGATATAACTCCCGTTTGTTTTATATGGTGGGGTTCCCATCTAATATAGGTCCCGTTTCGCTTGGCAAGGAAACCAATACATCTTTTGATGTTCCTTCATATTAGTACAACAATCTCGTACCGTCAATGCTTTTGTACAAAAAATTAGTATTTGACTTTGATGAACCACCACCCCTGTCCCTGTGGGCCACCGTTTTATATGAAATGCTTGAACTCCATTTTAGGGCGGTGTTATTATTTAACTTAAATTTACGATTGAGAGAGGATTTTAACTTAATGTTGATACAAGGACATTCAAAAAAAGATATGTCGCGCATAGCGCTTGGAACCCACCTTGGCGACGTAAGCGACGAAGTTTCAGCCATGTACCAAGAAGCAATCAAGTATGCCGTTCAAAACGGCATTTATACAATAGACGGAGCAATCAACTATCGCGGTATGCGCTCAGAAAAAGACGAAGGAATTGCCATCCGTGAGCTTATCAATACCGGAGTTATAAATCGTGAAGACATATTTGTAACTTCTAAGGCAGGGCTTCTTTTTGGCGATATAACAGAAAAGACGAATCCAAAAATGTATCTTGAAAACATTTTAAAACCTCAAGGTATATCGGATAGTGACTTTACCAATTATGAAGGCCTTAGACAGACTCTTAATCCTGCTTTTTTCGAAATAGCCCTTAATAAAAGCCTTGAAAATCTTGGCCTTGAAACTATAGATCTTCACTACATTCACATTCCAGAAATAACCCGCTTAGGAATGGATGAGTCCGGTTTCTATGATAAAATGGAGAATCTTCTTTCTTGGTACGAATGTAAGGTGAAAGAAAACAAGATTAGAAATTATGGTATCGCCCTTGAATTCATGGGTAAAGAGCCGCAAGAAACCAAATGGCATTTTGAGCTTGAAGAAATAAAGAAACGCGCTGAAAAGGTGTGTGGTGGGGAAAGTCACTTAAAATACGTCATATTTGAGTACAATATGCTCTGCCCTTATCCTTGTACCGTGCTTAGCCAACATGTTAACGGCGAAGCACTGACTCTCGCCGACGCCTGCCACAAGCTTGGTTTTAAGACCGTCGCAAGCATGCCGCTTGCCATGGGCGATGCACTAAAAGAACACTCCCTAAAGGAGCTCTTGGAATTTGCTTTAGCGGGATGCGACCATATAATTGTCGGAAGTAAAAATAAAGAACATATCAAAGAAATGCTCGCTTCCTCCAATATTTTCTGTACAAATTTTTAGTATTCATTTTCATTTTGTGTTATGATGATACTCAAAGGAGAATCTAGCATGGATACAGATTTTGAAATCAGAGATCATATAAGAACTGTTTTAATTGAATGCAGAAAAGAAAAAGGGATCACTCAATCAGAACTTGGAAAGGTTGTGGGAAAGAGTAAAACCGCTGTGGCATCTTGGGAGCAGGGGCTTTCTCTACCTGATGCTGCTACTCTCTACCGCTTGGCTGCGTATTATCAAAAATCAATCAGCCACATGTATGGAGAAGACAAAAAGGGTAAATAAGGGAGAAAAAAAGTGGAAACCGCGAGCAATTCTAACAAAGATTTTGGAATAAATGAAATGCTTGATATGCAACGCGCTTTGCAGGAAAAGTATAAAGACAAATGGGAAGGCATATCGCCTGAGGTAGGTAAAAATAAACTGCTTTGGATGACAGGTGAAATCGGTGAGGTTATTGATATCGTAAAGAAGCACGGCGACCATGCCTGCGATATTGACAGTCCCCATCGTGAGCATCTGATTGAAGAATTGGCGGATGTACTGATGTTTTATAATGACGTTTTACTTTGCTATGGAATATCGGCAAATGAATTAAAAGAAATCTACACAAAGAAATTTAAAACAAATATGGAACGCTGGTAAGAATAGTGCTTGATTATGACAGCTAAATAGTTGTAACATAAGGCAGTCGGCACAAAATAGTCAATGGCCGGCAAGGAGGTAATCATGAGAATGCGAGGTAACTACTCGGTGCAGTTATAATGCTGACAGCAGGTTGTACCGAGGTTAATTTAATAGTTTTGCTGTCACATACTGCACCGACAAATAGTACTTAATAACAATTATTTGAATAAGGAGCAGATATGAATACAGAAAGAATAAATAAATTAAGAAAAGAATGGGAAGCAGAAGAAAAAATTGCGCACATCCACGGATGGGACTTCTCTCACATCCACGGTCGATATGAAGAGGAAGACGACCTTCCTTGGGACTATAAGAAAATCATTGACGAAAAGCTTTCAAGTGACATGAAGTTGTTGGATTTTGATACAGGTGGCGGAGAGTTTTTGCGTTCTTTAAATCACCTCTACAAAAACACTGCAGCTACAGAAGGATTTCCTCCGAATGTAGAGCTTTGTAAGAAGGAACTTTTACCCCTTGGAATTGACTTTAAGGCTTGCGATGACGCATCCAATATTCCTTTTGCAGACTCTTCTTTTGATATGATTATAAACAGACACGGGGATTTTGATCCTAAAGAAACTGCCAGACTTCTTAAGAAGAACGGGTTGTTTATTACAGAGCAGGTTGGGGCAGAAAATGACAGAGACCTTGTAAAGATGGTTCTCCCTGACGTGCCCACACCTTTTCCTGACCTTACCTTATCTATTCAGAAAAAGGAATTTGAAGAAGCAGGCTTAAAGATTATAAGAGCCGAAGAAGCCTTCAGGCCTATCCGCTTTTATGATGTCGGAGCCTTTGTATGGTTTGCTCACATCATTGAATGGGAATTTCCCGGCTTTTCGGTAGACAAGTGCTTTGATAAGCTTCTAAAAATGCAGGAAGAAATTGACTCAAAAGGCGTTTGTGAAGGAACGATTCACAGATACTTGATTGTGGCACAAAAGTAAGTTAAATAAACAAACTAAAAAGGCACCCTTTCGGGTGCCTTTTATATATCCGTTACTGTTTCTTTAAACTCTTTTCCATCTCTTCCTGAACTTCCGGAATTGCTGAAAGCATTGGCTTTACGTCTTTACCTTTAATATTTCTGTCGACGTAGTTTTTGGTTAATTTAATCACGATTGGCGTTAATGAAAGCACACCGATAAGGTTTGGAATCATCATTAGGCCGTTAAAGGTGTCAGATACGTCCCATGCAAGTGATGAAGTCATTACAGCACCTGAAATCATCATAAGCACGAATATCACTCTGTAAACCTTTGCGCCCTTAGTGCCAAACAGGTACTCTACTGCCTTTGATCCGTAGTGAGACCAGCCCATAACGGTTGTGAAAGCAAAGAGCAAAACCGCTATAGCGATAAACCATTCTCCGGGCTTACCAAACACGTTACCAAAAGCCGTGGCAACAAGGGTAGCGTCTTTAACGCCTTCAATCGGTGCTCCTGTTGTAAGGTCAATCATGCCTGATGATAACACAACAATGGCTGTCATGGTGCAGACAATCATGGTGTCCGCAAACACTTCAAAGATTCCCCACATACCCTGTTTAACAGGCTCGATTACGTTTGAATTTGAGTGAACCATAACGGATGAACCAAGACCTGCTTCATTGGAAAAGATTCCTCTCTTACAACCGTTCTTAATAGCAAGCTTCAAAGCTTCACCTGCAATACCGCCGGCTATTGCTTTGGCGCCGAATGCAAATTTAAATATTGATCCAAACATTGCTCCGATTGAAGAAATGTGAGCAAACATAATGATAAGTGAACCGATTACATAAACGATTGCCATGAAAGGTACAACACGTTCTGCAAAAGAAGCTATTCTCTGAAGTCCGCCGATAATGATAAATCCGCCGATTATCATTAAGATTGCACCGATGATCCAGTTTGTAACGCTTGTACCCAAAAATGTAGGCGCACTTACACCCGCAAAGAAAGCGGATTCTATGTTAAGGGTGATTTTGTTAATCTGACCCATGTTACCGATACCAAAGGAAGCAATTGCCGCAAAGATAGCGAAAATAACAGACATTACTTTACCGATTATCTTAAAGCCCTTATAGCTTCCAAGACCGTCCGTTAAGTAGTACATAGGGCCACCGGACCACTCGCCTTCTTTGTTCTTTCGTCTGAAATAAATACCCAAAATATTTTCCGAGTAGTTTGTCATCATTCCAAGAAATGCCGCAATCCACATCCAGAAAACTGCACCGGGACCGCCTACGCAAATGGCGGCAGCAACACCTGCGATGTTACCGGTTCCGATTGTGGCAGCTAAAGCTGTGCAAAGAGCCTGAAACTGCGATACAGAACCTCTGTCCTTTTTCTTATGTGTGTCTTTGTGAAACATTGAACCGATAGTTTGCTTCCACCAATGTCCTAAATGTGAAATCTGGAAGCACTTTGTGATGACGGTACAGATTAGGCCTGTACCAAGAAGCATGAATATTGCGAACCAGCCCCATGCAAAGCTGTTGACGACATCGTTTACGTTCGTCACTTTTGTTACTAAATTCTCCATTCTCTACACTCCTGTCCTTTTGCCTGAGAGATCGGTAAGATAACCTTACACCTTCGGCTCCCTTTCGGGTCTCTCCAAGATTATTATAAAAACGCCCAAAGACGGCAACACATCCGCCTTTGGACATCTTAGAATAGATTATAGCAACAGCACTTTAGTACGTCAACACTTTTGTGCGTTAAATTATTGTCATTTACCTTACATCAATAATACCAAACATCAAAATCCACATCTCCCGCTATACCATCGATTTGGCCCCAGCAGGATTGCTGCCACATAAAGTAGGGACCTTGATAGTTTGTAGCCGATGTGTAGTGGGCTAGCCAGATTGGATTCTTTTTCTCCGTAATCCAAGCATTTAACATATAGTTTTTACTTGAATATAAGCATGCACTGTATCCAAACTTCTCCACTTCTCTTTCAAAGGTGGCATAGTTTTCATTTAAGTCATAAAGGTTCATGCCGTAACGCTCAAAGTTTTTAAAGTCTTCCCAGTCATAAACAATTGGAAAGTCTAAGTGTTCTCCGTTAAGAACCGCCATTAAATAGTTAACGCAGGCCCTTACTTCTTCGGGATTTTTATCTTCCGCGTGCCAATAGATTCCTACTTTAAGGCCTGCAGCCTTGGCATTCTGAATGTTCTGATAGTAGTATCTGTCAGTGTATAGCTCACCGTCGTCGAATCCGCCGATTCGGATGTATGCAAATTCGCAACCTGCTGCGGCAACTCTTGAAAAGTCTATCTCATTTTGCCATCTTGATACGTCGATTCCGACGCTCGTTGAATCGGTTTTGTAGTTTGCAATAAAATCTGCAAATGTTTCGGGAATAGTGACAGGCGGCGCCGAGACAATGTCAGTTACCACATTTACGGTCATGTCTTTAACCGTGGTGTGGCCCGCGTCATCCGTTAAGACAATAGAAATAGGATATGCTCCCACAACTGATGTATCCACTGTTCCATTGATAGTTATGTCAACCTCTCTGTCCACATCGTCCGCATATCCTACATATTTATGAATGTCAAAAGCATCTCCTACCTTTACCTGTGGAGAGCCTGAAAACGTCAAGAAAATCGGAGCCATTGTATCATTGATGACTTCTGTCGATGGCTCTTCCTTAGGCGCTTCCGGAGCAGGTTCAGGTTCCTTTACTTCTTCAATAACTTCAGGTTCGTTTTCAGAAACGCTTTCTCCCTCATTTTCAGAAACAGTTTCTTCCTGTGCGGAAACATCCGTAACTTCTTCTTTTATTTCGTTTGAAGAAACCGGCATCTCGATAGGAGTCTCGGTTAAAGTATCCACAGGCTTAGGTTCCGCCTTTCCCAGAATCTGTGATATCACATAGAAAACAAACGCTCCCACTACTGTAAGAAACGCAAGTACTCCTATTGTGGCTAATATCTTACCGGATTTCTTCATTCATCCACTCCCCGAAATACCATTTATTTTTTAGACATAGCAATATAATACTACATAATATTGCGATTGAAAATAAATCAAAAGGCTTAAATGGTATCGACTTTTCTCAAAGGAAGTCTTCTTAAAAGTTCACTTCTTATGCTGCCGATCTTGTTATAGAAGTGTCCAAAAAGCGCCATTCCAAAGGTGCAAAGGATTAAATCGTCAACATCAAATACACCCACTCTGAAAACAAACTGAAGCACTTCAATCACTAAAATGCTTAAAAATGAAGCAAGGATGTTTGCCTTTAAGCTTTTAATCTTAAAAAACTTGATTAAGTAATAATCAAGGGGCATAAAGAAAAAGAAGTTGCCCAAAATGTTTACGATGATTATAAAGAAGTTTCCTGTTTCAAATACCTTGTAAAAAGTGTAAAAAGGTATCAAATTAAAGCGATGCGTGGTAGGCGTTCTCATAAAAAACACCAAATAAAGCATCAAAAAAATGTAGCAAGCAAATGCTACAATCTCAATTTGTTTTAAAATCTTTCTTTGTTTTTCCATATTATCCCTCATAGATTGTTTTTTCTGTACTCATTGGTACTCTTGTCTTATAATCTAAAATATAATCTGTCAATCTGAAGAAACTAGGGTGATAATTCTTAATAATCCCTCATGAAATTATGAAAGGAAATTAATATGTCTAAAAACAGCGACAAGATCAGAGCCGACTTTGGATCGGGCGATAGGAAAAGAGACGCGGGTTTGGCCACTCCCGAAACCATCGAAAGATTTGATGATATTTCGTACGGTCCGCATCCCACCTGGAATTTGCTTGATGTTTACAGGCCGAAAAAAGAAGTCGGAAACCACCTTCCCGTTATTGCAATCGTCCATGGCGGTGCCTGGGTGTATGGAGATAAGGATGTGTATCAATTCTATGCCATGAGCTTAGCTGAAAGGGGATTTGCCGTTGTTAACTTTTCTTACAGGTTAGCCCCTGAGTTTAAGTATCCAACAGCACTTGAAGACATATGTAAAGCCTTTGAATGGATACATGAAAATGCCGAAAAATACGGCCTTGATACAAAGAATTTGTTCGCAGTGGGCGACTCTGCGGGCGCTCATCTTCTTGCAACTTTTTCAAACCTGATTACAAACAAAGAGTTTGAAGATGACATAAAGAAAATGTATCCGGATGCTTACCTTTCTTTGCCTAAGGGATTTAAGTTAAATGCAATCGCTCTAAACTGCGGAAAGTACTTCTTTAACAGAATGGATGCCCTTCTTAGTAACGCCCTTATAAAAGACATATTAACAAACGGCGGAAAGAAAACGGAACTAAACTTTATAAACGCATCAAAGCACATAACATCCGAATTTCCTAAATCTTTTGTAATGACCTGCCCGGGAGACTTTTTAAGAAAACAGTCTCCGAGGCTTATAAAGATATTTGATGAAAAAAATGTGCCTTACGTATATAAGTATTACGGAAGTAAAGAACAAAAGCTCTATCATGTGTTCCACTGCAACATGCGTGAAGACATGGCTAAAATCTGTAACGATGATGAATGTAATTTCTTTAAAGAGCATATAAAAAAGAACTAGGGTTAAACCTAGTTCTTTTTGTTTTATAAAGTTCTATCTTTCCCAATTAAGCATTAGAATCATCTGCGCCGACTCTACCATTGTGCGGCCGGTATCCATGCTTGTTTTTTGTATGTATCTAAAGGCTTCGGGCTCCGTCATGTCGTTTCTTTCCATCAAAAGATGCTTAGCCTCTTCAATCTGCTTTTGCTCTTCAACGCTTCTTACGGGACGCTTTTTATTTTTCTTAACCTTGGAAGAGAGCCTTTGAAGCATCATATCCACGGTATTTATCAAATCTGCAGTCCTGAAAGGATTTGAAAGCCTCATAATGCCGTCTTTTGGCTTGTAATCGTCGGTATCGGAACTTAACAAAAGCACTTCAAAATACTCGGGCAAATACTCATAAAGCTCGGTATAGCTCATGTCTTTAAGGCGCTTTGTGCAAATCACGATGCCAAACTCAAGCTCACCTGCTTTCCTTAGCACTTTCGAGCCAAGGGTGCACAAAGCATCCGGCGTAAACCCATGCTTTTTAAGTATGTCGCCGATCTTTTGGGCATTATCCAAATTGGGAATGGCTACAATTACACTTCCCATATATACCTCATCAAACTTTTAATAAGTACTTTTCGATTTCCCAGTCAGAGACTTTGTTAAGATATTCATCCCACTCCAGGAACTTTTGGTTTACATAAGTCTGTGTAAACTTATCGCCCAAAACTTCTTTTACAAACTCGCTGTCATGCGCAAGTAATAAAGCATCCTTTAAATTTCCGGGAAGGCCCTTGAAAGGAACACTTGCTAAATCAATGTTTTCATCGATTCCTTTAAGTCCTGCTCTTAAAATTAAAGAAATAACTGCGTAAATATTTGCGGAAGGATCGGGGAATCTTACTTCCACGCTTCTTTCGCCGTAATCATCGCAAACGCAAACAAGGTTCTTATCGGGAGCGGGTTTCTTTGAAACCTTCCAGTTTTTTAGACGCTTGTAAGAGTTAACCAAGGGATTTGAAAATGCGCATATTTCGGGAGCAAACTTAAGCACTCCCGCAGCAAACTTTTCAGCGATTTCTTTATTTGAATTAAATATATTTCTGTTGTCTTTGTACAAAGAAACCCTAAGATGCATGCCGGATCCCGGTGCATCCTGAATGGGGCTTGGCATAAATGTGGCATGAAGGCCAAAGCCTTTTGCAACACTTCTTACAGCAAATTTAAAGGTCATTACATCATCGGCAGCCTTAACGCCACAGTCACCTCTAAAGTCGATTTCATGCTGTCCGGGTGCCTTTTCATGGTGAGAAGATTTAATGTCAAATCCCATATCTTCAAGGGTAAGAACCATGTCACGACGAGCATTTTCTCCAAGGTCCACGGGGCCTACATCCATATAGCCTGCCTGCTCATGAGTAATGGTTGTTGCAAGTCCCTGTTCATCGGTGTGGAATAAGAAAAACTCACACTCAGGGTCTATAAAGGCATCCATTCCCTTTTCATCAAGTACAGAAAGGTTTCTTTTTAAAATGTTTCTTGGGCAAAGTTCAAATGGCTTTCCGTCAGCGGTATAGACGCTGCAAAGAAGCTTTCCTACCTTTCCCTGCTTAGGGCGCCAGGGTAAAATCACAAAAGTATCAAGGTCAGGTTTTAAATAAAGAGTCTCATCCGTAAGGCCGTCAAATACTGCGCTTCCTTCGAATGAATATCTTCCCTCCACCACTCTGTCTATTTGCCCCGGAGTTACGGCAACATTCTTTAAATTGCCGAAAACATCGGTAAATTGAAGGCGGATGAATTCAATATCTTCCTCTTCTATAATGTTTAAAATGTCATCTTTTGTGTTCATTTTTCTTCCTCTCTACAAGTTGGTATAGCCCATAAGCGACTCATCCACCTTGGCTGCAACCTTTCTTCCTTCGGAAATGGCCCAGACTACCAATGACTGGCCTCTTCTCATATCGCCTGCGGAAAATACTCTTTCCACACTTGTCTTAAAGTCGCCTTCCTTAGTGGATACATTGGTTCTTTCATTACATTCTACACCAAAATCAGAGACTATGTAACTTTGTGCGCCTAAAAATCCTGCTGCAATAAGCACAAGGTCTGCCTTTATCTCAGCTTCGCTTCCCGCTACCTCTTTCATTACGTTTCTTCCCGTAGCAGGATCTTTTTCAAAAGAAAGCTTAACGGTTTTAACAGAAGACACGTTACCGTCTTTACCTTTAACAAATTCTTTTACCGTAGTTTCAAAGATTCTCGGGTCCTGTCCGAATGCTTTAATGGCATCTAACTGACCGTAATCTGTCTTTAAAACTTTCGGCCATTCGGGCCAAGGATTTGTGCAGCTTCTACATTCAGGGGGCTTAGGCATCATTTCAAGCTGTGTTACAGCATCTGCTCCTAATCTAACAGCCGTTCCCACACAGTCATTTCCCGTATCACCGCCACCTATAACCACAACGCTTTTTCCTTTAAGGCTTTTAAAAGAAAAGCCTCCAAAGTCAACCAAAGCGTCGTTATCATAGTTTAAGTCCATAAGCTTTTTACTTACTTCTTTTAAGAAATCGACCGCAAAGTAGATTCCTTTTGCATCTCTTCCGGGAGCCTTAATGTCTCTTGGATTTGAAGCTCCGCAGCAAAGAATGACTCTGTCATATTCTTTAAGTAATTCCTTGGCTTTTACGTCTTTACCCACATCAACGCTACACTTAAATGTAACCCCTGCATCCGTTAGCAAACCAATACGTCTGTCTAACACTCGTTTGTCTAACTTCATGTTAGGGATTCCGTAGCGAAGTAGACCTCCGGGACGATCGGATCTTTCATAAACCGTTACACTGTGGCCTCTCATATTAAGAAGCTGTGCTGCTGCAAGGCCTGAAGGGCCGCTTCCTATAATGGCTATCTTCTTTCCCGTACGGGTGGCAGGTTTTACTTCCTTAACCAAGTCATTTTCAAAAGCATAGTCAATTATTGCACGCTCATTTTCCTTAGTGGGAATGGGCGATGTGTGAAGGCCGCAGGTGCAGGCTGCTTCGCAAAGTGCAGGGCAAACCCTTGAAGTAAACTCAGGGAAGCTGTGTGTCTTTGAAAGCCTTATATAAGCCTGCTTAAAGTTTCCCTGTGAAACCAAGCTGTTAGTTTCAGGCACCAGGTTATTTAAAGGACATCCCGAAGTCATGCCTGCAATCAAAGTTCCTGCCTGACAAAAGGGCACACCGCAGTTATTGCATTTCTTTGCCTCTTCGATCTGCTTCTTTAAATCGGGGCTTTCATGAAATTCAAAAAAATCAGGTCTCTTCATATCACTCATACCCCTTCTCCCTTCTTTTTACCGATGCTTTCATAAAATGCATCAATTTCGGCTTCTTCTTTTTCTTCACCCTGCTCTTCGTACTTACTGATTAAAGTAAGAAGCTTTTTATAATCCGCAGGGATGATCTTTTTAAACTTGGGTACATATTCATCAAAGTTATCAAGCACTTCTTTGGCCTTTTGAGAGCCTGTGTACTTAACGTGGTTTTTAAGCATTTCCTTAAGCTCTTCTTTATCAACCTTATGCTCAAGCTTTTCCATCAATACAAGTTCTTTGTTAAGGTTTTTGTATAAGCAATTATCTTCATCAAGAACATATGCAATACCACCGCTCATGCCGGCTGCAAAGTTCTTTCCTGTAGGACCTAAGATTACGGCGCGACCACCTGTCATGTATTCGCATCCGTGCTCTCCTACGCCTTCAACCACCGCAACAGCTCCTGAATTACGCACGCAGAATCTTTCGCCCGCTACGCCCGCAATGTAGGCTTGTCCGGATGTGGCTCCGTACAAAGCAACATTACCGATGATTACGTTTTCATGAGACTTATATGCGGCATTGGCGGGAACCTTCACGCAAAGCTTACCGCCTGATAAACCTTTTCCGAAATAGTCATTGGAATCGCCCGTTAGGCTGATGGTTAAGCCCTTTGGAATAAATGCTCCAAAGCTTTGTCCGCCCGAACCTTCACACTCTAATGTAATGCTGTCTTCCTTTAATCCTTTGTGGTTCTTTCTTACAATGTAAGCTCCAAGAAGGGTTCCGAAGGTTCTGTCTGTATTTAAGACTTTAACCTTTTTCTTTACAGAACCGTTTCCTTCTGCTGCCTGTAAGATTTCTTTATCCGTAAGAAGCTTTCTTTCATCAACTGTATTTTCAAGCTTGAAATCATAGTAATCTTTCTTTCCAAGGCCTACGGATTCATAAGAAAGAATTCTTGATAAATCAAGTTTCTTTTCTCTCTTACTTAAGTTATCTCTCATCTTAAGTAAGTCTGTTCTGCCTACCAGTTCATCAACGCTCTTTACACCAAGCTTTGCCATATACTCTCGTAATTCTCTTGCTATAAAGCGCATGAAGTTTTCTACGTATTCAGGCTTACCTGAAAAGTTCTTTCGTAGTTCGGGATTCTGAGTGGCGATTCCCATGGGGCATGTGTCAAGATTACATACTCTCATCATGACGCATCCTAGAGTAACCAAAGGAGCTGTTGCAAAGCCAAACTCTTCCGCACCAAGCATTGCCGCAATGGCAACGTCTTTACCGCTCATAAGCTTTCCGTCTGTTTCTATTACAACCTTGTCTCTTAAGCCGTTTTGGATAAGAGTCTGATGTGTCTCAGAAAGTCCCATTTCCCAAGGTATTCCTGCGTTATGGATTGAACTAATGGGAGCTGCGCCGGTTCCTCCGTCATAACCTGAAATAAGGATTACTCCGGCACCTGCTTTTGCAACACCTGCCGCAATTGTTCCAACCCCTGCTTCCGCAACAAGCTTTACGGAAATTCGTGCATACTTGTTTGCATTTTTAAGGTCATAGATTAACTGGGCCAAATCTTCGATCGAATATATATCATGATGAGGTGGCGGTGAAATTAAGCTGACACCCGGAGTTGAATGCCTTGTCTTTGCAATCCAAGGGTAAACTTTCTTTGCGGGCAAATGTCCGCCTTCACCGGGCTTTGCGCCTTGCGCCATCTTAATCTGTATTTCTTTAGCGCTTGATAAATATCTTTCCGTTACGCCAAATCTACCGGAAGCTACCTGCTTAATGGCTGAGCTTCTGTCATTCTTTGTGCCCTGCGATTCGATTCTTTCATCGCTTTCTCCGCCTTCACCGCTGTTTGATTTACCCTGAAGGTGGTTCATGGCAATTGCCAAGGTTTCATGGGCCTCTTTTGAAATTGAACCATAAGACATGGCGCCTGTTTTAAAGCGCTTTACGATTTCGTCTTCACTTTCAACAAGGCTTAAATCAATGCCTTTTTCGGGATAATTAAACTCAAGTAAGCTTCTTAAGTATCCGGTTTCTTCGGCATCAACCATCTTTGTGTATTCTTTGAATTTATCGTAGTTGCCTTCTCTTGAAGCACACTGAAGCATGTGAATGGTCTTAGGGTTATATCTGTGGGTCTCACCCTGGGCGCGCATCTTGTGGCGTCCAACGGAAGAAATGGTTAAGTTACTGGATAAGCCCAAAGAGTCAAATGCTTTTGAATGAAGTGCATCTGTCTGTTCGGCAATATCCTCTAACTCTATACCTCCGATTCGGCTTACTGTTCCCGTAAAGTATTTATCAATAAGTGAGCTTCCGATACCAACTGCCTCAAAAATTCTGCTGCCCTGATATGACTGAATGGCTGAAATACCCATTTTTGACGCAATCTTAATAATGCCTTGTAAAACTGCTTTGTCGTAGTCATCAACGGCTGCATAATAGTCTTTATTAAGAAGCTCGTCTTCAATAAGCTTTCCAATTGAAGCATGTGCAAGGTACGGGTTAACGGCACTTACACCAAAGCCTAAAAGTGTGGCAAAATGATGCACTTCTCTGGGCTCGCCTGATTCCAAAATAAGGCTCATTGCGGTACATTTCTTTGTCTGCACCAAGTGTCTGTGAACAGCAGCAACCGCAAGTAATGAAGGAAGCGCTACATGGTTTTCATCTACTCCTCTGTCTGAAAGGATCAAAATATCGGCGCCACTCTTATAAGCTCTGTCAACTTCTACAAAAAGATGGTCTAAAACTCTCTCGATAGGCATCTTTTTATAGTAGATAATAGGTATTGTAACTACCTTAAATCCTTCCTTATCCATTGCCTTTATTTTAAGCATGTCAAGGTCAGTAAGAATAGGATTCTGAATCTTTAAAACACGGCAGTTTTCAGGGTTTTCAGAAAGCAAATTACCGTTTTTACCAACATATACAGCAGTCGATGTAACAATCTTTTCTCTTGCTGCATCAATAGGCGGGTTTGTAACCTGAGCAAAGCTTTGCTTAAAGTAATCAAACAAAGGCCTATACTGAGAGCTTAAAACCGCAAGGGGTGTATCAACGCCCATGGCTCCGATGTGCTCAGTCTTATTAAGAGCCATGCTCATTATTTCTTCGGCATACTCTTCATAGGTGTAGCCAAAGGCTTTCTGAAGCTTTGTAAGCTCTTCATCGCTGTAAGAAACCGGCTTTACATTTGGAATCTTTAAATCTTTTAACTTAATTGTGTTACAGTCAATCCATTCGCCGTAAGGCTCTTTTGATGCATACTTTTCCTTAATTTCGCTGTCTTCATAAATCTTATGAAGCTTTAAATCAACAAGTAACATCTTGCCGGGATGGATTCTTTCTTTTTTAATTACATGAGACTCATCGATATCAAGAACGCCTACTTCAGAAGAAAGAATGATTCTTCCGTCATCCATGACGTAGTATCTTGAAGGTCTTAAGCCGTTTCTGTCAAGGATTGCTCCCATCACATCACCGTCTGAAAACATAATGGATGCAGGGCCGTCCCAAGGCTCCATCATTGTGGCATAGTATCCGTAGAAGTCTCTTACCTTATCAGAGATTGTATCGTTGTGATCCCAAGGTTCGGGAATTAAAATCATAGCAGCAAGTGGTAAGTCCATACCGCTCATAACCATGAACTCAAGGGCATTATCAAGCATAGCTGAGTCAGAACCTTCTGAAGGAATTACAGGAAGAACTCTTGTCATGTCTTCAGGTGAAAAGGCATCTGTGAACATGGTTTCTTCACGGGCAAGCATCTTATCGACATTACCGCGAATAGTATTAATTTCACCGTTATGCACAAGCATTCTGTTAGGATGAGCTCTGTGCCAGCTTGGATTTGTGTTTGTTGAAAATCTTGAATGAACCATTGCGATTGCAGATTCATAAGATTTATCAAGTAAGTCGTTATAGAAAAGTCTTAACTGTCCTACAAGAAACATTCCCTTATAAACTATGGTTCTTGAAGAAAGGGAAGGCACGTAAGTGTTATCGTTACTTTGCTCAAAGACTCTTCTTATTACATAAAGCTTTCTGTCAAACTCTAAATCAGTCTTAAGTCCTGCGGGCCTTGCAATAAAGCCCTGATAGATTTCGGGGCAGCTCTCTAAAGCCTTAAATCCCAAAACCTTTTCATTGGTGGGAACTTTTCTCCAGCCTAAGAATTTAAGTCCTTCCTTTTCCACAATGACTTCAAACATCTTCTTTGCCTGGCTAAGTTTAAGTTCCTCTTTAGGGAAAAAGAAAACGCCGACTCCATATTCCTTTTCTTTTGGAAGCACTATGTCTGTGTCCTTTAAGACTTTTGCGAAAAACTTATGAGGAATCTGAGTTAAAATTCCAACGCCGTCACCGGTTTCGCCCTTAGCGTCTTTTCCGGCTCTGTGCTCTAAGTTTTCAACTATTTTAAGAGCGTCATCCACTACCGCGTGACTTTTCTTTCCGTTTACATCACATACGGCGCCGATACCGCAATTATCATGCTCAAAAGAGGGATCATACATTGTTTTATTCTGGGGTCCGTTTTCCATTTTTATCTCCTCACGATTGATTTTTCTTTACTGCCGCCGCGATAAGGCCTTTAAACAAAGGATGTGCCACATCGGGGCGTGATTTAAATTCGGGGTGAGCCTGAGTTGCCACAAAGTAGGGGTGGTCTTTAAGCTCAATCATTTCAACTATTCTTCCGTCAGGTGACTCTCCGGAGAGCACCAGACCGTTCTTTGTTAAGATGTCTCTGTAGTCGTTGTTAACTTCGTATCTGTGACGGTGTCTCTCGCTTATATTTTCCTGTCCGTAAAGTTCATATGCCTTGGTGTCTTTCTTTAACTTACAAGGATAAGCTCCGAGTCTTAATGTGCCTCCAAGGTTTACAACTCCGTTTTGTTCGGGCATAAGGTAGATTACGGGATTCTTCGTATCAGGATTTAATTCTGAAGAATCCGCATCTTTAAGTCCGCAAACGTTTCTTGCAAATTCTATAATTGATAACTGCATTCCAAGACATAGGCCAAGGAATGGAATCTTGTTTTCTCTTGCATACTTAATTGCTTTTATTTTTCCGTAGGTTCCTCTTACACCAAAGCCTCCCGGAACAACGATTGCGGATACATCCTTTAAGATTTCTTCTTTTCCATCTTCTTCAAGGGTTTCTGAATCTATCCACTCAATCAAAACTTTTGCTTCTTCGTCTATTCCTGCATGCTTAAGAGCTTCAGCAACGCTTAAATATGCATCATGCAAAGCTACATATTTTCCAACCAATGCAACCTTAACGGTTCTCTTTGGATTCTTTTCTTTCTTAAGCATTGCTTCCCAGGCTGTTAAATCAGGCTTTCTTAAAGGAAGGTTTAAAAGCTCGCAAACCGCATCAGCAATGCCTTCTTTTTCAAGCATCATGGGCACTTCGTACAAAGAAGGTGCATCTAAGTTTTCTAATACGTGTTCTTTTCTTACATTACAGAAAAGTGCTATTTTTTCTTTTAAATGATCGTCCAAAGGATAATCCGATCTGCACACTAAAATGTCGGGCCAAAGTCCCATGCTCTGTAAGCTCTTAACGCTCATCTGAGTGGGTTTTGTCTTAAGTTCGCCCGACGCCTTTATGTAAGGAATGAGCGTTACGTGTATGATTACCGAATTGTCACGTCCCACTTCAGTCCTGAATTGTCTTATTGCTTCCAAGAAGGGCTGGCTTTCAATGTCTCCCACAGTACCTCCGACTTCCACGATTGATACTGTTGTTTCGCCATCTTCTTTTTCTTTGTAAAAACGCGACTTTATTTCGTTGGTAATATGGGGAATTACCTGAACCGTTCCTCCGCCGTAATCACCGTGACGTTCTTTGTTAAGAACGGTCTGATAAATCTTACCTGTTGTAACGTTTGAGTTTTTATCAAGACTTTCATTGATAAATCTCTCATAGTGACCAAGGTCTAAGTCTGTTTCGCATCCGTCGTCGGTTACGAAAACTTCTCCGTGCTGAATCGGGTTCATGGTTCCCGGGTCTACGTTAATGTAGGGGTCAAACTTCTGCATCGTAACCTTGTAGCCTCTTGCCTTTAAAAGCCTTCCCAAGGATGCTGCCGTAATGCCCTTTCCAAGCCCTGAAACAACGCCTCCCATAACAAACACATACTTTACCATATCTAATTTCTCCCTCTTTTTAAAAAAACTTTGTTTATTGTTTATCCGACTGCCCTGCCAAGACATTGCCGGTTATCTCACGTTATGTAAACTAAACTCCGCTTGCCCCGTAGTTAGTAAGCACTCTTGCGGAAGGGTCCGTCACATTACATCCTTCCCAAGACTTATTGGGCATCCAGAAATCCTTTATCATTTCGCCCTGTCCGGGATAGAACTTTTCAAACAACTCCCTGTAAAGAAGCGACTCTTTTGTAAATGGAGTTGCATGAGTGTATTTCTTTCTTTTTTCTTCGTATTCTTCATCAGTGTATTTTGACTCTGCGTAAGCCTTTAAGTAATCAACCATTGAATGGCCCACAGCATCTGAAAACGCTGCCTTTTCTCGCATTAAGATGTCGTAAGGAAGATAATCTCCTTCAAAAGCATGACGAAGCAAATACTTTCCTTTGTTGTAAGTGTTCATCTTAAGCTTTGGATTAATGCTCATTACGTATTTAACAAAATCCAAATCTCCGAAGGGAACTCTTGCTTCCATGGAGTTTACGCTTATGCATCTGTCTGCACGAAGAACATCGTACATATAAAGCTCTCTGATTCTCTTTACGGCTTCTTTTTGGAAAGCCTCTGCATCAGGTGCAAAGTCTGTATATTTATATCCAAAGAGTTCGTCTGAGATTTCACCTGTCAAAAGAACGCGCACATCAGTGTTTTCATGAATAGCCTTACAAACTAAATACATACCGATGCTTGCTCTTATTGTGGTGATATCAAAGGTTCCAAGTAAGTGAACTACCTTTGGAAGAGCTTCTATTACGTCTTTATCCGTAATAATTACTTCCGTATGATCGCTCTTTATATAATCAGCAACTTCTTTTGCATACTTTAAGTCAATGGCATCGGTGCTCATGCCTATTGCAAAAGTTTTAATAGGCTTATTTAAAAGCTTTGCAGAAACCGCACACACAAGGGAAGAATCAAGACCGCCGCTTAATAAAAATCCTACAGGTGCATCAGCATCAAGTCTTTTTTCAATACCTTTAATAAGCTTTTCTTTTATGTTTTTACATACTTCCGGAAGCTTATCATCGCTATATTCGCTTACGTGAGCTATGTCGTTATAGCAAATGAAGTTTCCGTCAATGTAATAGTGTCCCGGAGGGAAAGGAAAAATCTTAGGCACAAGTCCAACCAGGTTTTTAGCTTCGCTTGCAAATACTATTTCTCCCTCTGCAGGATATCCGTAAAACAAAGGTCTGATTCCGATCGGATCTCTTGCTGCCACCAAAGATTTTCTTTTGTGATCGTATATTACAAGTGCATACTCGGCATCAAGCTTTGAAAACATTTCGGGCCCGTATTTTTCATACATGGGAAGAAGTATTTCGCAATCCGATTCGCTCTTAAAGTCATATTCTTTTGAAAGTTCTTCTTTAATAGGACGGAAACCATAGATTTCACCGTTACAGATAAGCTTGTTTCCGTTTAAATTAAAGGGCTGCATTCCGCTTTCATTAAGACCCATGATTGAAAGTCTTAAAAACCCGAACACTCCTCCGTCAAACTCTTCCATTCTTTCCATGTCCGGTCCTCTTGAGATTGTCTCTTCAAAGAACGGGCGTAACTCTTCTTTTGAGTATTTCTTTCCTTGATAGCCAAATATTGAGCACATGTTAAAATCCTTCCTTACACATAAAAAGAGCGACAAAGGCACGGTAGTTAACCGCGACGCCTTTGTCGCTCTATATTGTTCAATTGTATACAGTGGTGCAGAGTTTGTCAATAGTTTTCTTTAATACTTTAAAGCGTTAAGAGGGTATGTGCAAAAAACAAGGCAGAATCGGGTGTCGCGAGCCCGAGCTGCCTTGTTTTGAAAGAGGGAAAATTTATTTCCTGACTTGCAGGACGCAGGTCCTGCAAGATTAGAAACTTATATTAAATTACTCAACGTCCTGCAAAGCTTCAAAGTCTTCTTCGCCGGTACGTATCTTAACAACTTTTGAAACGTTGTAAACAAAGATCTTGCCATCGCCGATGTTGCCTGTGTAAAGAGCTTTCTTAGCAGCTGCGATAACTGATTCTACAGGAATGTTGCTTACAACCACTTCAACCTTAACCTTAGGAAGCAAGGTTGCATCGACTTCGACACCTCTGTACATATCTCCTGCACCCTTCTGGATGCCACAGCCCATAACCTGTGTGACTGTCATGCCCGTTACGCCAAGGTCGTTCATTGCTTTCTTTAAAGCATCGTACTTTGAAAGTCGAGCAATGATAACAACCTTTGACATTCCGGTATCTATACCACCTTCTCTTACTACAGGGACGCTCATTTCTGCCTTCTTCTCTATCTGAGAAGGCTCCAAAACAGTGTTTTCGTTGATTGCCATCGTCATGGTGTTTGAAATATCCATGATTGAGAAGCCTGCATATGCTGAAGGAAGACCATGTTCTGTTGAGTCAAGACCAACAATTTCTTCTTCCTCTGTAACTCTTAAGCCAACACACTTTTTGATGATTACAAAAGCGATTGTGATTGTTACTGCTGTCCAAGCAGCGATTGCTGCAAAGCCAAGTAACTGAATAAGTAAGGGTTTTACTCCGCCGCCGTAGAATAAACCAACCAAAGAATCATTTCCGGGAGCCGATGTTGTTGCAAATAAGCCTGTTGCAATGGTACCCCAGATACCGTTTAAGCAGTGAACCGCAACGGCACCAACGGGATCGTCTATTCTTAACTTATAATCTAAGAACCAAACACCAAATACTACGAGTAAACCTGCTACAGCACCGATTACGATTGCACCAAATGCATCTGTTACATCACAGGGAGCTGTGATAGCTACCAAGCCTGCCAAAGAAGCGTTTAAGCACATTGAAACATCGGGCTTACCGTATTTAATCCAGGTAAAGATCATACATACTACTGTTGCAATTGCGGGAGCAATTGTTGTTGTAACAAAGATTGAACCTAACTGTTCAACGCTTGTTGCTGCGGCACCGTTAAATCCGTACCAGCCAAGCCAGAGAATGAAAACACCCAAACAACCGATAGGAAGGTTGTGTCCGGGGAAAGCATTTACTTTTGTAATCTTTCCTGTTTCATCTTTTTCAAACTTACCGATTCTGGGTCCTAATAATTTAGCACCGATTAATGCTGAGATACCGCCAACCATGTGAATTGCTGCAGAACCTGCGAAATCGTGGAATCCCATCTGAGCAAGGAAACCGCCTCCCCATACCCAGTGAGCTTCGATGGGGTATATAAGTGCTGAAATAACGCCTGAATAAATACAATATGATAAGAATTTTGTACGCTCTGCCATGGCACCTGAAACGATTGTTGCGGTTGTGGCACAAAATACTAAGTTAAATACGAAGTTTGACCAGTCAAAGTTTTCGTATGATGTGAAGATGTCAAATCCCGGCTTACCGATAAGCCCTACAACGTCTTCTCCAAGAAGTAATCCAAATCCGATTAAGATAAAAACTACTGTACCGATACAGAAGTCCATTAAGTTTTTCATGAGGATGTTACCGGTGTTCTTGGCTCTTGTAAAGCCTGCCTCCACCATTGCAAATCCTGCTTGCATCCAAAACACCAGGGCGGCTCCGATTAAGAACCATACTGAAAATGTCTCGCTCATGTTTTTATTCTCCTTTTAAAAAATTAAGGCGCAGACTTTTATGTTTGTCTGCGCCTTTGCATTTTGTTCTTTATTCTGTTTTCCCTTTACACTTTATACGTAGAACAACATCTTTTCGTATGTAGGATAAGGTAAGATGTCTTCGGGGATAAGGCCTTCCGCTTCATCCGCAACGGCTCTTAATTTTTCCATATCCGTAACGATTGTATCGTGGTAGAAAGAAGCCTGCTTTAAAGAATCAGTAATCTTTTCAGCCTTAGCTACATCTGCTTTAAGCTTATCGTTAAGCTTAGATACGGATTCATAGTATCCTGAAAGTTTCTTTGATAAAGCTTCTTCGGCAACGGTTGATAAAGCATCTGAGAATTCTTTCTTGTTAAGTGCCGATACAACGATATCATCAGTGTAGTTCATAAGAGCGGGTAAGAACTGCTTATTTACCATATCTTCCATGGTCAATGCTTCAATGTGAAGGGTCTTGCAGTAGTTTTCAAGCATTACTTCGTAGCGTGCTCTTAACTCTGTTTCTGAGTAAATACCATGGCTCATGAAAAGGTCCATGTTCTTCTTTTCAAGAAGTCTCGGAATAGCTTCCGGAGTGCTTCTTAAGTTGTAAAGGCCTCTCTTCTTAGCTTCTTCAACCCATTCATCTGTATATCCGTTTCCGTTAAAGAGCACTCTCTTATGCTGCTTTAATGCCTTCTTTAAAAGTGCATGTACGGCTTCTTCAAGCTTATCCTTCTTAACTCCTTCAAGTTCTTTTGCAAACTTTGAAAGTTCTTCGGCAACTGCTGTATTAAGAACAACGTTGGGGCCTGCAACTGAGAATGAAGAACCAAGTGATCTGAATTCAAATTTATTTCCCGTAAATGCAAAAGGTGATGTACGGTTTCTGTCTGTTGTATCTTTAAAGAAATGAGGTAATACGGCAGCGCCTGTCTCAAGTCTTTCTTTACCCTTTTTAGCAAAGAGTTTATCGTGCTCGATAGCATCAAGCACAGCTGCAAGTTCATCTCCCAAGAAGATTGAAATGATTGCGGGAGGTGCTTCGTTGGCTCCGAGTCTATGGTCGTTTCCTGCACTTGCTACCGATAATCTTAAAAGGTCTGCGTAATCATCAACAGCACTTATTACTGCAAGTAAGAAAACAAGGAACTGAAGGTTTTCTGCAGGTGTCTTGCCGGGATCTAAGAGGTTGTCTCCTCCGTTAATTCCGATTGACCAGTTGTTGTGCTTACCTGAACCGTTTACTCCTGCGAAAGGCTTTTCGTGAAGGAGGCATACATAACCGTGTTTCTTAGCAACCTTCTTCATAACTTCCATTGTAAGCTGGTTTCTGTCAACTGCTACGTTTGCTGTATCATATACAGGTGCAAGCTCGTGCTGACAAGGAGCAACTTCGTTATGCTTTGTCTTAACGGGAATTCCAAGCTTCCATAACTCTTCGTCAAGTTCGTGCATGTACTCTGATACACGAGGCTTCAATGCTCCGAAGTAATGGTCGTCCATTTCCTGACCCTTGGGAGGCATTGCTCCAAGAAGTGTTCTTCCTGTAAAGATCAAGTCTTTTCTTAACTTGTAATCTTCTTCATCGATAAGGAAGTATTCCTGTTCGGGACCAACTGTTGTGCTAACGCCCGTAACATCGTCTCTTCCAAGAAGCTTTAATACTTTAACCGCTTCCTTGCTTAATGCTTCCATTGAACGAAGGAGAGGTGTCTTTTTATCAAGTGCTTCCCCTGAGTATGAACAGAATGCTGTGGGGATGCAAAGTGTTTTGTCTTTAATAAATGCGGGAGAAGTGGGATCCCAGTTTGTATATCCTCTAGCTTCGAATGTAGCTCTTATGCCACCTGAAGGAAAGCTTGAGGCATCGGGTTCACCCTTTACAAGTTCTTTTCCCGAAAACTCCATTGTGATGTCACCGCAAGCACCCGGAGCAATGAAGCTGTCATGCTTTTCAGCGGTATATCCTGTAAGAGGCTGGAACCAATGTGTAAAATGGGTAGCTCCGTTTTCGATTGCCCATTCCTTCATCGCAACTGCAACGGCATTTGCTACGTCAAGTTCCAAATGCGTATTATTGTCGATTGTCTTCCTTAAAGCTTTGTAAATGTCTTTGGGAAGTTTGTCGCGCATTACTTTGTCATTGAATACCAAACTTCCATAGATTTCAGGAATCTTCTTTTCCATGTTATTTTCTCCCTTTCAAAAATTTGTAAAGAAAAAGGCGCCTTAGGAATTTATCCTAAAGCGCCTTTGCTTTATGTGCTATACAATATACTCATGTTTTTTGTTTGTCAACACTTTTTTTAAAAATTTTTTGTAGGATAATTTCCGTCAAAGCAAGCCTTGCAAATAGGCAAATCTCCTACCATCTCGCTAAAATCTTCCACTTTTGCATAGTACAAAGAATCTGCTCCGATACGTTTTCTTATATCTTCGGTGCCGTTATTTGAGGCTATAAGTTCTTTGTTACTGGGGACATCGGTTCCGTAGTAGCAAGGGTGTAAAAAGGGCGGAGAACTGATGCGAACGTGCACTTCTTTTGCTCCCTTTTCTTTTAAAAGCTTTATAAGATTAGCCATTGTGGTGCCGCGAACTATAGAGTCATCGATAATGACGATTCTTTTACCCTTAACGGCAGCTTCAATAACGTTTAGTTTAAGGTGCACCGCAGCTTTTCTCTCTTTATCCGTGGGCTTAATAAAAGTCCTTCCAAGGTAACTGTTTTTATGAAAAGCAAGTTCAAAGGGAATGCCCGAATATGCAGAATACCCTTCCGCAGCAGCAAGGCCTGAATCAGGGACTCCTGTTACAATGTCTGCTTCAACAGGGTAATTCTTTGCAAGCATCTGCCCTGCTTTATGGCGGGCTTCATAGACTGCTCTTCCGTCTATTACAGAGTCTAGTCTCGCAAAATAAATGTATTCAAAAATACAGTGAGCGGCTTTCTTTCCGCAAAGCTTTTTGTTCGAAGATATGCCGTCTTTTGAAACGGTGATGATTTCACCGGGCTCTACATCTCTTACAAACTCAGCATCAACTGAAGACAATGCGCAAGACTCAGAGGCAATGATAATATCCTCCCCTCTTTTGCCTATGCACATAGGTTTTAAACCTAAGGGATCGCGCATTGCAACAAGCTTTCTTGGGCTCATTATAATAATCGCATAGCTTCCCACAATCTTTGCCGCAACCCTTTCTACGGCTTCTTGTATAGTCTTTGTGTGGGAGCGTTCTTTGGCAACAAGAAGGGCCAAAACTTCTGTATCAGTGTCGCTTCTAAGGACACATCCTTCGTCAAAAAGCTCTTGTCTTAAGGCATCCGTGTTAACAAGGTTTCCGTTATGTACGGTTGCCAGTGTCCCCTTTGAATAGTTAAACACAACGGGCTGGGCGTTTTCTATTTTGCTTCCGCCGGTAGTTGAATAGCGCACATGCCCAACGCCGATATTTCCCTTAAGCTCTGCTAGCTTATCTTCTCTGAAAACTTCGCTTACAAGGCCCATGTTCTTGTAAAATCCGATGTTTCCCTTTTCTCCGTCAGTATCGCAAACCGCCATTCCCGCAGACTCTTGTCCTCTGTGCTGCAAAGCGGTGAGGCCGTAGAAAATGTCGTAAGAAACATTTCCGTTCTTTGTAAATATGCCAAAAACTCCGCATTTTTCTTTGAGTTTATCCATCTTTACTCCTTAGTCAAAGATTTCAGAAACAGACAAATCCTGCTCCTGTAAAACTTTAAGTACCACTCTTAAGGTATCAAGAGATGTGAAAAGTGTCACGTTATTTTGTGTGGCGCATTGCCTTATAAGGACGCCGTCTTCGTAGTGAACCCCTGAAAGAATGGCTCTGGTATTGATAACGTAGCTAACATCACCGCTGGCAATAGCTTCCAAAATTTCGTTACTTCCCTCGCTTATTTTCTTTCTTACTTTATTTTTGATGCCGTAATCCGCAAGGTATTTACCCGTAAGAGAGGTAGCCTCAATGTTAAATCCAAGGTCGTAAAATCCCTTAATTATGGGCATTGCTTCCACTTTGTCTTCATCGGCCAAAGAAACTATCATGGTGCCGTGATTCTTTAACTTAAGACCTGAAGCAACAAGTGCTTTATACATAGCCCTATGAAGCTTTTTATCGTATCCGATAGCTTCACCTGTTGACTTCATTTCAGGTGACAAATAAGAATCCATACCCTTAAGTTTTAAGAATGAGAAAGCAGGAACTTTTACGTAATATCTGTCATGGCGGCTTGTTTCTTTAAGCACATCCTGCTCTTTTAAACTTACACCAAGAATAACTTTTGTGGCAATGTCCGCAAGGCGCACGCCCGTTGCTTTTGATATAAAGGGAACCGTTCTTGAAGAGCGGGGATTAACTTCGATAACATACACGTTATCTTCACCGTCAACAATGAACTGGATGTTAAAAAGTCCCACGATTCCTATGCCAAGGCCAAGCCTCTTTGTGTAATCTAGGATGGTTTCTTTAACCTTATCTGACACTGTAAAGGGCGGGTACACACTTATTGAGTCGCCCGAATGGACACCGGTTCTCTCAACAAGTTCCATGATGCCCGGCACAAACACGTCTTTACCGTCACAGATAGCGTCGGTTTCAAGTTCCTTACCCATTATGTATTTATCCACAAGGACGGGGCGGTCTTTGTCCACTTCCGCGGCGCTTTGTAAGTAGCGAATCATTTCTGAAGGTTTTGATACTATCTGCATAGCACGGCCTCCAAGCACAAAGGAAGGGCGCACAAGGACGGGATAGCCCACCTTTTCTGCAATCTTTAAACCTTCATCGATGGTTGTTGCCACGTATCCTTCAGGCTTTGGAATGTTAAGCTCTTCCAAAAGCTTTTCAAATAAGTCTCTGTCCTCTGCCTTATCGATTGCTTCAACGTCGGTGCCGATGATCTTAACCCCTCTGTCGTGCAAAGGATTTGCAAGGTTGATTGCGGTCTGTCCGCCCAAAGAAACTATAACGCCGTCGGGCTTTTCCATTTCGATAATATCCATTACGTCCTCTACACAAAGAGGTTCGAAATAAAGTTTATCCGCTGTTGTGTAGTCGGTTGAAACGGTTTCAGGGTTATTGTTTATAATAATTGCTTCATAGCCCTGGCTCTTAATGGTCTTAATGGCATGAACCGTTGAATAGTCAAACTCTACGCCCTGACCGATTCTTATGGGGCCTGAACCTAACACTATAACCTTTTTATTGTTTGTTACTATAGACTCGTTTTCGTCTTCGTAGGTAGAGTAAAAATAGGGAATATAACTCTTAAATTCGGACGCACAAGAGTCAATCATCTTGTATACGGGCTTAATGTGATTTTCACGCCTAAAGTCTTCCAAGTCGCGTAAGTCCATATTCCAAAGGCGGGCAATTTCTGTATCGGGAAAGCCCATCTTCTTTGCTTCTTTTAGTTTACATAAGTCCTTAGGGTTAGCCTTTAAATCAGCTTCCTTATCAACGATCTTTTTAAACTTTTCAACAAAGAATTTATCGATTCCTGTGTTCTTACAAATTGTCTCAATGCTTCCGCCCTTACGTAAAATTTCTGCTAAAGCATAGAGACGTGTATCCGTGCCAATCTTTATAAACTCATACAATTCATCAAGGCTTTTTTGAACCAAGCCCTTATCTCTTAAGTAATCATGGCCTGTTTCAAGGGAACGAACAGCTTTTAAGAAGCTTTCTTCAAAAGTACGGCCTACGCTCATAACTTCTCCCGTAGCCTTCATTTGAGTGCCTAAAGTAGGGTTAGCATCCCTAAACTTATCAAAGGGAAATCTGGCCAGTTTACTTACCACGTAGTCTAGAGCCGGTTCAAAGCAGGCAGGGGTATTTTTAAGCCTTATTTCTTCTAAGGTTAAGCCTACCGCTATCTTTGCAGAAACCCATGCAATAGGATATCCGCTTGCCTTTGATGCAAGGGCTGATGAACGGGAGACTCTGGGATTTACTTCGATTAAGTAATAATCCTTTGAATCAGGAGACAAGGCGAACTGTACGTTACAGCCCCCTTCAATTTTTAAGTGTCTAATGATTTTTAAAGCTGAGTCTCTAAGCATATGATACTCATTGTTTGTAAGTGTCATGGAAGGGCACACAACCGCCGAGTCACCTGTATGAATGCCTACAGGGTCAATGTTTTCCATGTTACAGATTACAAGGGCTGTATCATTTGCATCTCTTATTACTTCGTATTCGATTTCTTTGTATCCCTTAACGCTTTTTTCAATCAAAGCCTCGTTTACGGGAGACAAAGCAAGGGCGTTTTTAAGTATCTCTTTATACTCTTTTTCATTTTCAGCAAAGCCGCCTCCGGTGCCGCCAAGAGTAAATCCCGGGCGCACCACAAGTGGGAAGCCTATTTCTTTTGCAGCGGCAATTCCATCTTCCATGGTGTTTACAACCAGCGATTTAAGGACAGGCTCGCCGATTTCTTCACACATGTTTTTAAAAAGTTCCCTGTCTTCCGCAAGGGCGATGCTTTCTTTCTTTGTGCCAAGAAGGGTGCAACGGCATTGCTTTAAAACGCCGTCTTCTTCAAGCTGCATGGCAAGGTTTAAGCCTGTTTGTCCGCCAAGGCCCGCTAAAACCGCATCAGGTCTTTCAACGCGGATTATCTTTGCCAGATATTCAAGGGTCAAAGGCTCCATGTAGACTTTGTCTGCAACCGTGTTATCGGTCATTATTGTTGCGGGGTTTGAGTTACAAAGCACAACCTCGTACCCCTCTTCTTTTAAAGCAAGGCATCCTTGGGTGCCTGCGTAGTCAAACTCTGCGGCCTGACCAATTACAATAGGCCCTGAGCCTATAACCAAAATTTTCTTTATATCAGTTCGCTTAGGCATTTTTCTTTGCCTCCTTTAAAAGAGTCAGGAATTCATCAAAAAGGTATCTTCCGTCGGTAGGTCCCGGCGCGCTCTCCGGATGGTACTGAACGCTAAAAACCTTATCTTTCTTACATTCCACTCCTTCGATGGTGTTATCAAGCAAATTAATATGTGTGGCTTCAAGGCCTGTGCCCTTTAAGCTATCCGCATCAACCGCATAAGAATGGTTCTGTGAGGTTATTTCCACAAGCCCCGTCTTTAAGTTTTTAACAGGGTGGTTTGCACCTCTGTGACCAAATTTAAGCTTATAGGTTTTTGCACCGTAGGCTAAAGAAACTATCTGGTGTCCCAAGCAAATTCCGAATATGGGAAGCTTACCTTTTAACTCTTTTACAGCCTTTATGGCATTTACCGCATTTTCAGGATCCCCCGGGCCGTTTGAAATAAAGAGGCCGTCAGGCTTGTAACTTAAGATTTCTTCGGATGTTGTATTTTCAGGAACAACCGTTACAGAAACCCCTAAGTCGTTTAAGCAGTTTACGATGTTCATTTTCATGCCGCAGTCTATTGCAACAATCCTATACTTTTCTTCCTTTGCGGGGAAAATCTCTCTTTCTTTTCTTGTGGCCCTTAAAACCTGGTCGGTTTTATATTCAAAATTAGAAATAAGCCTCAAGCACTCATCATTCGGAGTATCAACATCCGTAATAAGTGCCTTGAGGCTTCCTTTTTCACGTATAATTCTTGTTAGTTTCCTTGTGTCAACGCCACTGATACCCGCTATATCGTAGCGCTTCATGGTTTGCTCGAGTTCTTCAACCAAAGCATGGTGTGAAGGTGCATCACAATAATCCTTCACAATAAAAGCATTGAGCCCCGGGTGACGCGACTCAAAATCGGAATCATTGATTCCGTAATTGCCGATTAGAGGAAATGTCATCACCACTGCCTGGTCGGTATAGGAAAGATCCGATAAAATCTCCTGATAACCCACCATTGAAGTGTTGAATACGATTTCCGAAAGCTTATCCGAATTAGCTCCGAAGGAATCACCTTCAAAAATGCTTCCGTCCTCCAAGACCAGCTTTCTTTTTTTGCGACCGTTCATATCATTCTCCCTTGTATATCTTAAAGCTTGCTTATTCTTTCAAGCGCTTTTTCTGTGTTTTCTTTGCTTGCAAAAGCAGTCAGTCTAAAGAAACCGGCTCCGCAGCTTCCAAAGCCTTCTCCCGGGGTGCCAACAACCTGTGCTTTCTTTAAAAGAAGGTCAAAGAAATCCCATCCCGACAAATTATCGGGGGTTTTAAGCCAAATGTACGGAGCGTTCTTGCCACCGTATACTTCATATCCCATTGATGTTAAGCCATCGTAAATAGCCTTGGCATTTTCCATGTATTCAGAAACCTGCTTCTTTACGGCTTCTTTTCCGACTTCTGAATATACCGCTTCGCCCGCTCTTTGCACAATGTAGGGGGCTCCGTTATATTTTGTTGAATGACGTCTTAACCATAATGAGTTTAAAGAAACCCCATCGCACTTTAATTCCTTAGGCACTACGCTATAGCCAAGTCTTAAGCCTGTAAAGCCTGCATTCTTAGAAAATGAGTGAAGCTCTATGGCAACGCTTTTTGCCCCCTTACACTCATAAATAGAATGGGGAATCGAAGGATCCGTTATATAAGCTTCATAAGCCGCGTCATAAATAATGACCGCTTCATTCTTTATAGCGTAATCGACAAATTCCTGCAATTTATTTTTTGTAATAACCATGCCCGTAGGGTTATTAGGAAAGCATAGATATATTATGTCAACCTTTTCCTTAGGCATTTCGGGCACAAATCCGTTTTCTTTAAGGCAGGGTAAATAAACAAGCTTTCTTCCTGCCATAATATTTGTGTCTGCATATACGGGGTAAACAGGATCCGGCACTGCCACCACGTTATCCTTATCAAAGATTTCCTGGATGTTACCGCAATCGCTCTTTGCTCCGTCCGATACAAAGATTTCATCCAAATCTAAATCGATTCCGCGCTTTTTATAATCGTTTTCAATAATCTTGCTTCTTAAAAACTCATATCCTCTGTCGGGAGCATATCCTTTAAATGTGTCGGCACTTGCCATATCGGATACTGCTGAATTTAGCGCTTCGATAATGGGCTTAGATAAAGGCTTTGTGACATCTCCGATTCCAAGGCTGATAATATCAGCATCCGCATGCTCTTCTTTGTGCTTTCTTACCCTTGCGGCGATGTCCGCAAAAAGGTAGCTTTCTTTTAAGTTAAGGTAATCTTTGTTTATTTTCATATTTATACCTCTGGTTTACATAATGTAAACACTAATTTTTCTTTGTATCAAAACTTCCCGTAAATACAGTCTTTGCGGGACCTGTCATATAAACGTGATTGTCTTCTTCGCTCCAGTAAATCTTTAAATCTCCGCCAAGCAAGTGAACGGTTACTCTTCTTTCCGTTCTTTCATTTAAAACGCAGGCTACCACTGTGGCGCAGCACCCTGTTCCGCAGGCCAAGGTTTCCCCTGCGCCTCTCTCCCACACTCTCATTTCCACGTTTTCTTTATCAAGCACCTTAACAAATTCAGTGTTTACGCGTTTTGGAAACATTTTGTGGTTTTCAAATGAGGGGCCGAGCCTTTCTATTGGAAGCGCTTTTAAATCTTCCCAGCTTCTTGTCATTGTATCCGTAAAAATCACGGCGTGAGGATTGCCCATTGACACGCAGGTTGCCTTTGCGCTTAATAAATCAATTGAAATGGGCACTTGCTTTGCTATTTTTGCATCAGTGTCCAAAGAAACCGGAATGAGTGAAGGGGTAAGTATGGGCTCTCCCATATCTACAGTAATAAGATTTGCCTTATGATCTTCTTCCTCTTCAATGAATATTTTCTTTATGGCTCCCATGCTTTCAATGGTAAAGTGCTTTTTATCGGTATAGCCTTTGTCATATACAAGCTTTGCCACGCATCTTATGCCGTTTCCGCACATTTCGCTTCTTGAGCCGTCGGAATTATACATTTCCATTTCAAAGTCTGCGATTTCAGATTTATTTACAAAAATAAGACCGTCGGAGCCGACTCCGAAATGCCGATCACTTATACATACCGCCAAATCCGATTTATAGGGGTATTTAAACTCCTCTTTTACGCAGTCAATGTACACATAGTCATTGCCGCAGCCTTCCATCTTAACAAAATCTACTTTCATGCCCGGTATCCTTTAAACTTCTACATACAAAAGAAGGCACTTCGGACCATAGTCCGAAGCGCCTTTGCTTCTTGTTAAGTACAATATACCTTGGAAATTTGTTTGTCAATACTTAAGAAAACATATGACTTACAAAAATTTCTATTCCTATAATAATTAATATGGCGCCGCCCAAATAAGACGCGATTCTTGCAAACTTCATGCCGAAGCGTTTTCCTATTATGAGACCTCCGATGCAGATAGCCCAAGTCACCACTCCGATGATAAGTGAAGCGCAAAGTGCCGACACAAATTTATAGTCGGCGA
Source organism: Lachnospiraceae bacterium (assembly GCA_016291405.1). Classification (GTDB taxonomy): domain Bacteria; phylum Bacillota; class Clostridia; order Lachnospirales; family Lachnospiraceae; genus UBA1258. The sequence continues at coordinate 19,070 of JAEEXG010000010.1, read as the reverse complement.
TTGTAAATCCTACTGACAACGCATCTATGGATGTAGCAACCGCCTGCACCAAAAGCATCTTAAAAGAAAGTCTCTTTTCACTTCTTTCAGCTTCTTTTTCCGCCTCATCCCTAATGCCTTCAATAATCATCTTTATTCCTATAAAGACTAAAAGAATAAGAGCAATCCAAGGAATGAATTTATAAAAAGCATTGAATTTTTCGGCAATTGTATGAATAAGCACCCATCCTGTTAAAGGCATTGCCCACTGAAACAAAGCAAACATTCCCGATATTCCAAGTACTCTTTTTGCCCTCATCTTAGGCTCGTTTAAGCCGTTTGCCAACGATACGGAGAAAGCATCCATTGCAAGGCCGATGCCAAGTAAAATCGAATTAAATATAAATAATAAATGCAATGCAAAACCTCCAAAAAATCACCCCCAAGAGTAATCTCGGGGGATAATTTATTCTAGAAAAAGTCCATGCCCTTTCCTTCTTCGAGTTTCTTTCTGTATTTATCGGGCTCGTTCATGAATTCAGCCATAAACATAAAGGAATCCAAAATTATGGGTTCTTTTGACTCTTCAAGCCCGTTCTTTCCTTTATCCATCATAAGCTTATACTTTGTGAGAATATAAACATATATATCGGTAAGGGAATAGCCTTCGAAGGTAAAGGTGTCTCTTAAATCCTTATTCTTAATGTAATACTCGTACTCTTCGTAAAGAGCGGGCTTTTGCAAAAACTCGTTCCAGAGTTTGTCACAAAAATCGTCAGGCTTTAAGCAAAGTGCGCATAAAGCTTTAAAACTGTCATATGCTCTTAACATTCTTACATCAAGTAAAATTTTTGTCATAAAGCAATGGTACTCCGTAATGAACGTAAAATCAACTTGTTTCTTTATACAAATCCTGCGAATCAGGCTCTTTAATAGAATCTTAAAGTTTTTCCATTAAAAATCTGCAAAAAAGGGGGCTATACTCAACCCATCATAAAAATACAAACGAGGAGGGTATGATTATGAAAAGAAAACTGTTGGTTTTGGGAGCAGTATTAACATTGGTTTTTATGTGTGCCTGCACAAAAGAAAACGCTTCATCGGTTGATGCAGGCTTAAAGCAGGAACCCATTGAAAGCGTTGATAATAAAGCAGAAGCTACTAACGTAAGCGTAGAGGCAGAAACAGAAACAACCGATACAGACACTGACTACATGGCACTTTACGAAGGTTTTCTTTCAGGAGATGTTAAAGTAACCTTTGATAAGGATGCAGATCACGGAAGTTACTTTGAAACAAAGAACCTCTTTACACCCGGTACCGAATACTCACTTGATGAAATCAAGGACGCTTTACTTAAGAGCGTAGAGTCAAACTGGGGCGGCGTTAAAGCTACAATTCAGGATGTAACAAACGACTACATCGATTGCGGCATGGACTCAGTTCAGGAGCTTTTGGTTAACGTTAACGTTGTTTTAGGCGAAGCAGAACAGTTTAACATCCACATGGTAATTAAGGAAGTTGAAGGTGCTTTGCACGTTACATATAACTGTGAATCTTATACACGTTCAAGCACAGAAATTCTTCCTACAGGATATGTTAAAAATGCAGGTTCTTCAGGAGCTGCAAGCGGTGCCGGCGAACTTGGATACTTAAATAAAGATGCTCAATACATTCAGTGGTACAACTACTCATTTGATATGGGTGTAGTAAGCTCAGACTATTATCTTCCCGCAGAAAATGACTCCGTAGTATTGGATCTTTCAAGCATTGAAAACATCGAAAACCTTTGCATCGAGTCTTACTACTTTGATAACGGTGACTGGAAGGAATACTTCTACACCTACTATTATTTTGACAAAGACTTTGCTCCCATTGAAGACGCGTCAATCTATGACAGCGAAAATCCTATAAGAAAGATTTTTGCGGATAACAATTTATCGGTATATCCACAGAATCAGATTCAAAACGTCTTAGATCAGCGTCAGTCAGAAATCGGATTATCCGATTTAGTGCTTCAAAAGTAATTTAAGCAAAAAGAAACCGTTGGATTAATTCCAACGGTTTTTTTATTAAATCAAGAAATATGAATTTCCTAAGGCGCCGCTACAATCCTTCATAGCGCCTTCAGCCCTTTTAACCATTCCTTCGTAGTCTTTAAACTTATTGCTTCTTACGGCACCTATTCTTATAAAGAACTTTGTGTTGTCGTCTTTGTTTACTTCTGCTGCCTCAATAAGATTAAACAGTCTTCTTATAATATTGTTGCAGACTTCATTTTCCAAAACTCCCGATACAAAGACCGCAAACCTGTCATCCTTTATATGAATTAAGATATCGTTTCCTCTAAAGGTCTGGCGCATTGAGTTTGTGATACTTTGAATCACCAGCTCTCCCGCCTTCTCGCCTTTTTCTTCCACATACTTTGAAAACCTGTCTACACTAAGAAGCATAAACATACCGTCTATTTGGTCCTTAAGTTTTCTTTCTATATGAGTGATGCCGCTTTGCTCATCCAATAAGCCTGTGGTTTCATCGATAAAGGTCTGCATGTTCTTTTGCTTTTCCTCTATCTTTCTTTCCGTAATATCCGAAGCAGAAAGCATAAGCACTTCAGAGTTATTTGATAAAGTAACGCATTTACCAAGTACAAATACATAAATGTCTCGGCCGTCTTTATGAGTAAACATTACTTCTTTTGAGCAGGAACCTGTCTTAACTACAGTGTCGATAACATCCCTTAATACCGCCGTATTGTATTCGCCAACTTCTTCAAAGATTTCCCTTACATCGCCTTCTGAGAGCACATCTCCTTCCACTCCCAAAAGCTTATGGGCTGCTTCATTAATAAGCACTATGTCCCAGGTCTTAACGTCCAAAGCCACAAAAGCAGAGCTTTGAGCCTTTAAAAGCTCTGAAAAGATTTCATTCTTTCCTGCTATATTCTTTCCAAGGCTTGTAATAAGGCGCGCCACATTTCCGTAGTCATCGTCACGCTTTAATATCTTTTTAAAGTCCTCTTCTTCCTCAAAATCAAAGGAATTGACCTTAATTTTATCTATGGAATCACCTATTATGGATAAAGGCTTTAAAATTCTGTTTAGACCTGCAACCGTAAGCAGCACTACCACAAACACCGCGCCCACAAACATTAGCATCATGGATATTAAAATCTTTGTAGTGGTGGCGTAGTTATCTTCCATTGATGTTGAAACCACAAAGAGCCAGTCTACACCTTTAATGTAGCTGTAAACGTCTATATATCTCATGCCGGCTTCGTTGTATGTTCTGTAGGGCTCACCATTTCCGATTCTTTGCTCCATCAAAACCTTTTTAAGCCAGTCATCAACGATCTCGCTTCCGGGTATATCGCCCTTATCAGAGAAAATATAGGAAGAAATGTTTGCATCTATAAGCACGTATTTAACACCGCTTACTCCGTTATTTGCCTGCTTTTCAAGCTCTTCCTGGAGCTTATCAAGGAAAATCGAGCCTCCCACTATGCCTACAACATTTCCCTTACTATCCTGCATGGCCTTTAACACAACCATTACTTTTCCGTGCTCACCTGAAGCTTTTCCGATTCCGTAACAGAATGGCTCAAAATGGTCTTTCATTCTGTCCTTTATCATTTGCCTTGCGCTTCCGGTTCTTACGTATTCACCGATAAGCTTTTCGTTTGAAGCCACAAATATCTTGGTTTCTTCCCAGTCAGCCACAAAGAAACCGTCCAGTGATTCCACGTCTTTTGAAAATCTTGCGGTATACTCCTTTGCATCCCTTACGGCTTCTTTGTCATCGGGATTTAGAACCGCATTTAAAATAACAGGGTCCTTTGCATAGGCCTGCACTAAATTAATGTAGTTATCTATATAAAGTTCCACAATCTGCGATCTGTCCTTGGCTATTACCTGAAGCTCTTCTATGTCATGGCTTTCCAAGGTGGCACTCACTTTATTTGAAATAAAGAAAAATACCACACCCTGAATCAGAATTTCACACAAGACAACTATCAAAACAACTCGCGATATTATCTTTTGATTTCGCATCGTTCCTCCAAAAGCATAAACTTATAACTTATCTTATCAGTAAAATGTGAGCAAATTATTAGCATAAATGGGGAAATTTATTCTTTTATTGTGTTGACAGGTTCTTTTATCTTTAATATAGTGAAAAGCAAAAAAGATTTGAGAGGGAAACCGGTTATGGGTAATCAATCCAATTCCAAATTCAAAGAGTTTCTTTTAAAGAAAAACATTATTTTTTCCGCAAAAAGATACTTTATCGACGCCATGAGTGCTATGGCAAACGGCTTATTTGCTTCACTTTTGGTGGGTACCATTCTTTCAACACTCGGTACACAATTTAACATTCAAATTCTTGCAGACATCGGAAATTTTGCAAAAGGTGTAGCAGGCCCCGCAATGGCAGCTTCCATCGCATACGCCTTATCTTCTCCGCCCCTTGTGCTTTTTTCAATGCTTGCAGTAGGCGCTATGGCAAACTCACTCGGAGGAGCAGGCGGCCCCTTGGCAGTTTTCTTTGCCGCAATCATTGCTTCGGAAATCGGTAAGCTTGTGTCAAAAGAAACCAAAATCGACATACTTGTAACACCTTTAGTTACAATCGGTGTGGGCGCACTCTTTTCTTTCACCTGTGCCCCCCCAATCGGAGCCGGTGCAAGTTCATTCGGAAAACTAATTATGTGGGCAACCGAGCTTCATCCTTTCTTTATGGGAATCGTTGTTTCCGTTATTGTAGGTATGGTGCTTACTCTTCCCATTAGTTCCGCAGCAATTTGCGCAGCACTTGGCTTAACAGGCTTAGCAGGAGGAGCAGCCGTTGCAGGATGTTCTGCTCAGATGATTGGCTTTGCGGTAATGAGTTTTAAAGAAAACAAAGCAAGCGGTCTTGTGTCTCAGGGACTTGGCACCAGCATGCTTCAGATGGGTAACATAGTTAAAAATCCTTTGATTTGGCTCCCCCCGACACTTGCAGCAGCAATTACAGGCCCCATTTCAACCTGCATTTTCAAAATGCAAATGAACGGCGAAGCAATCGCTTCCGGTATGGGAACCTGCGGATTTGTGGGTCAGATTGGTGTTTACTCAGGCTGGATTAACGATATAGCGGCAGGTACCAAAGCTTCCATAACAGGCGTAGACATTGCAGGTTTAGCCCTTGTTTGCTTTATATTACCCGCTTTTCTTTCTACAGTTTTCTGCATCATAATGAAAAAGATGGGTCTTATAAAAGAAAACGATTTAAAACTTCAGGATATGTAATAAAAAAAGCCTTACGATTAATTCGTAAGGCTTTTTCTTATGCTTCAATACTTTCAACCAAATCAATTATTTCATCATAAGATTCGATTGCTTCTTCCATTGGCTCATCGGATATGTTGATTTCATCTTTATCTCTTAACTCTTCACAAAGCTCGTTCACGCTTGTAAAAAGCTTTGTAAATCCAAGATTTAAACACAATCCCTTAAGTGAATGCATATGCCTGAAAGCTTCTTTACAATCTCCCGCATCAACACTCCTGTTAAACTGCCCCAGCATATCGCTGTCCTTAAACTTACGCAAATACTTGACTATAAGCTCTTCGCTTCCGATCCTGTCAAACACACCCTCATAGTCGCCACCAATTTCATCATAAAATCTTTTTAAATCCATAGTCATCCCTTCTTGCCGATATTTTCCCCTTTTACTCCTCTCACCTCTATACACAACCATCATTCTATCCCTCATATATTAACGAGGAAGTTATCGAGGGGGCCGTGGTGTATAACTTCCCCGAACAACTCTTTGCAACGTTGGTACACGGCGAGGGGGAAAGAGGTCCGGGGGACCTCTGCTATGACCCGACCGTAGCGAAGCGGAGACCTTTTCGAGCCGATGTATCCGCTACGTTGCAACGAGAGTGAGAACGTTTGTGAGGGAAAGTATATACACCACGGCCCCCGGAAAGTGGCAAAAAAATCCCCCCGAGAATATCTCGGGGGGGGAAAGTGGAATTACTTATTTAACTCCATGATAGTGTGAGCATTTTCGCCCATGTAAGTTTCGGGGAGCTCACCGTTCCAGTTGGTTACGTAGTAGTAATCAACAAGTTCGGGATATTGCTGAAGCATTGCACCTAAGTTGCTCATGATGGCTGCATCTTTCTGGCCCTGGTATTCAGCTGCATCTGCGCCGATTTTTGCAACTTCAGCATCGGCCTTAGCTGCGATAATCTGTGCCTGAGCATCTGCGTCTGCAGCGATTGTAACCTTTTCTGCATTTGCTTTTGCTTCGATGATTGCCTGTTCCTGTTCTGTCTGAGCTTTTAACTTGTTCTGTTCAGCTACCTGCTTAGCTTCAACCGCATCTGTGAAGGAATCTGTAAAGTCGATGTCTTCGATTGATGTGCTTACAAGCTGTACATTGTACTGTTCAAGTGATTTTGAAAGGATATCTTCGATTTCGTTTGAAAGAATTCCTCGTGAAGCAATTAATGTTTCTGCATTGTATTTAGCAAACACGCCTTTAACTGCTTCCAAAATCTTAGGCTGTACTACCTTTTCAAAGTAGTCAACACCGATTGTCTTGTAAATCTTCTGAGCGTTTGATTTATCGATCTGATAGTTAACTGTATAAGTTAATGTAACTTCCTGAATATCGCTTGAGAAGCAATTAAGTGATAAAGAAGACTTCTGTGTACGGTTGTCCATCTTTATTACTTCCTTCCAGGGAGCTACAAAATTGATACCTGCTTCATAGGTTATGTCTTCAACTCTACCAAATGTTGTAACTACTCCGGTGTGTCCTGTGGGAACCACTCTTACAAAACTTCCGATACCAAATACGACTGTTAAAATAATCGCTACGGTTGAAAGTATAGCCATTACCGCCTTTCCGCCTTCTTTCTTCATCTTCATGAAAAGAAGAGCCAATACAAGGCAAATAATTGCTAAAATCATCATCATCATTTATTTTATTCTCCTTTTAAAATGTGATATTTAATTTACGTAAGTAACTATACAGTATTTAGCGCTAAAAGAAAACAAAATAAAGTGAAAAATATGCCATTATAATTTGCCAAGGCAAAAAATTATTGTATAATCATTTTAGCGATTATTAATAGGTTTATGAGGTGTACATATGGGAAAAAGGTCCATTAAAGAAAACAAAAACATTTACCAGTTAAGCCGTGAAGCTGCAGGCCTTACACGCGATAAGGCTGAGGAGCTTATGGAGTATGTTTCCGCAGAAAGAATCGAGAAGATTGAAAGTGAAAAATCACTTCCCCATCCCGATGAAGTGTTAAAGATGGCCGAAGCCTATAAGGCTCCCACTTTATGTAACTACTTCTGCACTCACGAATGCCCCATCGGCGAAAAGTATGTGGACGAAGTTACAATGAAGGATCTTTCTCAGATTACACTTGAAACTTTGGCAGCTTTAAACACCCTTGAAAAGGCAAAGACCCGCTTTATCGAGATTACCGTTGACGGTGAAATCTCTGATGATGAGCTTTCAGACTTTTTAAAGATTCAAAAGGAGCTTAACAAAATCTCCACTACCGTTGATTCCTTAAGACTTTGGGTGGACCAGACTGTTTCCGAAGGAAAGATAAATAAAGAGCTTTTAAAGCAGATAGAAAATGCAAAATAATAACTTATCAAAAGAAGAAATAAAAAGCCTTTTGCCCTTTGACCTAGACGTGATTGTTTACGAAGAAATCGATTCCACAAACACTGAGGCAAAAAGACTTATAACGGATTTAAATTTAAAGAAAGCATGCTTAATTGCAAACCGCCAGACAAACGGTCGCGGGCGCGTGGGACATGCTTTTTTTTCGCCCAAAGAAACAGGTATCTACATGTCTTATGTTTTTACTCCCGATTCTTTAGAAAAGGCATATAAATCAACCGCCAAGGCCTGTGTGTGCGTAAAGCGAGCAATTGATAAGCTATATGGTTTAAACTGCGGTATTAAGTGGGTAAATGACATTTACTTAGACAATAAGAAAATATGCGGAATCTTGACAGAGGCTGTGACGGCGGGGGTTAACAAGGGAAGCGTGGTTGTCGGAATCGGCATTAACTTTTTAGAGCATGAGCTTTCGGATGACTTAAAGCCTATAGTAGGGTTTCTTCCTGAAAACAGTAATGTAACAAGAAATATTCTGATAGCAAAGATTATTTCAAATCTTGAAACAGAGCTAAAAGATTTAGAGAATGACACTTATATAGAAGAATATAGGGCTGCATCCATACTCATTAATAAAGACATTTCCTATGTTGAAGGTGAAGAAAAGAAATTTGGCCACGTAATTGATATAGATAAAGAAGCGGGGCTTGTGATTAAAGATAATTCAGGAAACACAAAAACACTTCGAAACGGCGAAGTGTTCACAATAAGAATAAATAAATGAAAAGAGCGGTAACAAACTCACTGTTTGCTACCGCTTTCTTGCTTAAAACAACAAGGCTAATGTATCAACAACTTCCTTATAAGCTTCCATGAGCTTTTCATGGTTTTCTTTTACGTAGTCGATATGCCCCGCTTTCCCCTCAAGTTCAGAGGACTTGGCCAATTCGGAAAGATTTTCCGCGCCAATTTGCTTTGCAGCGTTTTTAAGTCCGTGAGCTTCTATGATATAACGCTCAAAATCAGACTTATCCATGAGTTCCTGTAAGAGCGGAATCTTTTCGCGTCCTTCCTCTAACGCGGTTTCCAGCACTTCTCGATAGATGTCTTCGTCACCTATACAAAAAACTCCCATGGCTTCTTCGAGATTAAATCCATGTTGTGCCAAATCACTGATCTGCATGTGTGCCTCCTTTTTAGATTGGTGTTCTATCCCCTATAACTCCAACCGGCACTATCTCGCAATTATTTCTTCCCTTTATCCTTTTTGTCTACCGTAACGTCGTATTTATTGTCTTTTGAAGAACCCTCTCCGGATTTCTCCTTCGCGGTTTCTTCTTTTCTATGTTCTCTTAAAGAATCGACTATCTTTTCGATAACCAGCTTCTTTACAAAAACATCACAACCTAGTGTACAAACAAAAGAATATATCTGAAGATAATCTTTGTCTGACTCGGGAGCATCGCTAAACTTTGTCAATGCTTCCTTATACTGCTTAACCACATCTTCACAGATGCCGGCAAGCTGTTCCTCTTTATCGTCAAAAATGGTTCGATAAATATCTTCGATACCAAATTCAGATTCTGAGTTAAAATATTTCTCCACAATCGGGTCTAAGAGGTCCTTTATGTCATTAATTTGAAGTATACTCTTAAAGTAATAAATCATAATTAAAAGTAAAAGGTGCTCTTTATTATACTTTTTACGAATCGGCGGAGGAATGACATCATTCTTAGCATAGTTGTTAATCATGGTTTTAGTCATTAACTTATCGTCATTCTTGTTACGTGTGCTGGCACGCAAACGGTCGTCCATAAAAGTAGTGACCTGATCCATATATAAGTCTATGTCAGGTATTTCCTCGGGCTTTATGTAGCTCATTCGCTCGAAGCTTGCTATCATGCTGTTTAAAAGATCTTTTGTATCAATAGTCATATTTCATTGCCCTCGAATACTATTATATAGTAATAAAAACTACTACTCAAGAGAAAGTTTAAGTTTCTTTTAACATCTTTACTTTAAAACTTTAGTATGTTAAAATTTACATAAATGACGGATATGACCTTAGGAGGATTGGCATATATGAACAAAAAAATTAAGACCGAGGCAGTTGACCACCTATTTGACGCCATCTTGTGTCTTGAAAATCGTGAAGAGTGTTACAGCTTTTTTGAAGACTTATGCACAGTAAACGAGCTTTTATCTTTATCACAGCGTTTCGAAGTTGCATCAATGTTAAAAGCCGGCAACACCTACATGGAAATAGCTGAAAAAACCGGCGCTTCCACCGCTACTATCAGCAGAGTGAACCGTTCCCTTAACTATGGTAACGACGGATATGAAATGATTTTCTCAAGACTTAAAAAGTAAGATAAAAAAAAGGCCTTCGGCAATGCCGAAGGCTTTATTTTTTGATTATTCGTTTTCTTTCTTCTCTTCTTCTGCCTTATTCTCTTCTTCTTTGTTTCCTGTCATTTCGCAGGTTCCTTCAAAGATTGCATTTTCATCAACGATAAGGCTCTTTGTATGAATGTTACCAAAGATACGTCCGCTGGCATTGGCTTCAATCTTGTTGCTTGCGTATAATTCGCCGTAAGCATCTCCGCCGATAAGAATGTTAACGGCTTCAACTTTTCCGTCAACCTTACCGCCGTTACCAACAATCAAAGTGCCTTCGGAAATAATGGTTCCTTTAACAACACCTTCGATTCTGCAGGTTTCTTTTGTGCGTATCGTACCCTCGAACTCCGTACCTTTTCCTATTACGCTGTTTACGCGGCTTGCTACATAATCATCTGCTTTCTTGCCCATTTTCCATTCCCTTCTAGCCATCAATGGCTATTACTTGCATAGGATCAACATATTCATCGTTGTATGTGATCTGGTATCCTAAATAAATATTATCGTCACCGCCGACAAAAAGAATTGCGCCCCTTACAACATTGTCTCCTATGTTGACCTTGGGTTCGGAATTGTTTCTGTAGATTGTGATATACCCATTACCGTGATCAATCATGATACACCGGTTAAATAGTTCATCTTCTTTGATAGCTATAACGCTACCGTCTGCTGTGGCCACAACGTCCGAAACCGATGACATTTCAAATACTGCTATCGGATTTTCCTCTACGGCCTTTGAGCCTTCCGTTGTGTACCTGTCTCCAACATCGTAGTTAAAATATCCTGCCGGTTCTTCCGATTCTTCGTCAAGCACCGAAATATCCACGATGTTAGCAGATCCTGTTAAAGGGAATCCCGAAGGAAGATGGTTCTTTGCGTCCTCTTCTTCTTTTTTCTCTTTTTCCGCAATGGCCATCGCAAGTGTGTTGTTTAAAATCTGATTCTGCGATGTAAGCTCCGCTTTCTTTATTCCCAGTTCGTCTATGATGGAATCCTGTTCGGATATGATATCCTTTAAAACCTTAAGTCTTGAATCCATTTGGTTCAGTTCGTAAAACTCAAATGCGGTAAGGCCGATACCGATTAACACAACAAGAATCGTGGTAAAAAGTGATACTCTGAAAATGTTAAATCTGGACCTGTAGTATTTGGTTTTCTTTACTGAATAATCTGACGTAACGGCAATTGTATAATGTTTTTTTATTCGCCTTTTCTTTCTCGCCATATATTCATAAGCCTCAATCTTAGATATTTTAACAAAAAATATTAAATATATCAAGTTTTGCCCGAATTTATGGTGTTTTTTGCGGTTAAAGAAGAGATTATCAGGGCTTATTTAATTGGTTTTCTTTTTTAAAACTATACTTATGTAAACCTTGTATGCTCCGTAATACATTAAAACATACACAAGGAGTATAAATAAACAGAAAAGAACTACGCATAGCTTCATAAATGCTATATCCGTAAGCATGAAAATCTTCATAATGTCACTCATCATGCCAAAACAGGCCGCCACATGGCAAAAGGCCATTACAACGGGCACAAAGAACAAAAGCCCGTTTTCTACAAATATGCTTTTCTTTATTTCAGCATCATACATTCCGATTTTTTGCATGATAAGGACATTTGGAGCATCATCCGTTGCCTCTTCTATCTGCTTATAGTACATGATAAATACCATATACATAATGAAAATAAGGCTTATAAAGCTTCCTAGGAATAAGAAAATGGCGTTTCTTGCATACCTTGTGCGAAGCTGGGTGGCATTACTGTCAAAGTAGTCAACAGTTGATATCTTAGAAAGCTTTTCATAAAGGATTTCATCAAGGTTTATTTTTTCATCCTTTGAGCCATTTACATAGTATTCACACCAATAAGACAAATCTTTGGTAAAGCCTGTTTCTTTAAGCTTTTCATGGATACTTGTCAAAGTATCAAAGTCCTTAACAATTATAAAATTGTTGTAGGCGTATTTAATGTTATCTACACCGGGGTAAAGCTTTGTGTCGTAGTGATATTTAACATTAAGCTTTTCACCGTAAAAGTCTATGGTTTCATAGTCTTTCATCGGGAGGTCTTCATCCGTAACAAGTAAAATTTCCCCGTCATTAAGCGAATAGTTTTCATCAAAGCTTTTGTTAAAGTCAGAAAGGAGTCTTATTTCCACAACTTCCGGAAGATCTTTGGGTTCAATTCCTTCGTTTTCGTACACGCCATTTTCTACATCAAACAGTGTCTGAAAGCCAAGCAAAACGCTCTCATCACACTTAATAACATTAACGCCCGCTTCACTTGCGGCATCATATATTGCTTCCTTACAAAGAGCCCTATCCTCAAAGTTTCCGCATTTCACAAGACCGTCTGCTTTAAAGGCAACGCTTGCCTGTCTTTGCGTACCAAGATACAAAGAAATTGTGGTGGATGCGCCGATTATCACACATGTAAAAAGGATGTTTATTACAGAAAGTGACATGGCGTTATTCTTGGTTCTTGAAATCAGCTTTGCAAGGGTTGAAAAGAAGGCGCTTTTATAATAAACCTTGTCTTTCTTTTTTAAGAACATTTCAAGCATCACTATGGCGCCTGAAATCACAAAGAAACTTCCCACAAAGAAAACGCCTATTGCAAGCATTATAGACTCTATGCTTTCTCTAAAATCTACCTCTGTGTTTATGTAGTAATACGAACCGATTATAAGAATAAGTCCGAATACGCCCTTTGCTATATCAAAGAAAGTTAACTTCTTTACAGGGGCAGTATCGTCTTCTTCTTTTAAAAGTGTGATGACTTTATTCTTTCTAATCTTTCTCATATTAGATAAAAGAATAATGAAATCTATAACGATAAAAACAAGCAAAGTAATCCATACGGGAGTAAAAGATAATCCTCCCACATAATCTTTGTTACATTTCATAAGGGTAAATAAACCATTATAAACAAGCTTTTGAAAAATAAAACCTATTAATAAGCCAAAGAATGAACCTGCAAGGTAAATATATACGGTTTCATAAAACAAAATGCTGTCTATGTTTTTGTATTCCAGCCCCCATGCGGCGTAAAGCCCCATCTCACGGTTTCTTCTTTTGGATAAAATCCTGTTTGTGTATAGCTTAAAGAAAAGTGTAATTATAGCCACAAAAACACAGCCTAAAGAAAGCACAAGGATTAATGTGGCATATCCGGGAGCTGCCTTTAAGCCGGGATTAAGGGTCATGTATGTAAAAAGATAAAAAGCGGTGATTGTAAATACGTCCACCACTAAATTGGCTATGTAGAAATTCCTGTTTTCAATTATATTTTTAAATGCGATCTTTGCCCAAAATGATTGCTTCATCTTCCACCGCCTACTTTCTTACACTGTATAAAAAGTTTGCAATTTCATTTTCAAACTCTTCGTCGGTTGCGGTTTCTTTTTCCAAAGTAGCTCCGATTACGCCGTCCTTTAAGAAAAGAACCTTCTTTGCCTTGGATGCGGATTTAACGCTGTGAGTTACCATTATTATGGTCTGTCCTAAGTTGTTAAAGGTTTTAAAAAGGTCCATTAACTGATCGGAATTCTTTGAATCAAGGGCGCCTGTTGGTTCATCTGCAAGTAAAAGCGTAGGCCTGCACACTAAGGCTCTTGCAACGGCGGTTCTTTGCTTTTCTCCACCTGAAATCTCATAAGGATATTTGTTTAAAAGTTTGGTGATGCCTGTTTTTTCGGAAAGTTCATTCACTCTTTCATCGATTTCTTTTTTGCTCTTATTTAAAAGAACCATTGGAAATGCGATGTTATCCTTAACCGTAAAGTAGTTAAGCAAATTAAAGTCCTGGAACACAAATCCAAGCTTTTCTCTTCTGAATCTGCAGATTTCCTTATTTCCCATCTTTGAAATGTCTGTACCGCCTATGACTACATTTCCCATTGTGGCGGTGTCTAAGGATGCAATTATGTTTAAAGTGGTGGTTTTACCCGATCCCGACTCACCCATAATTGCTATGAAGTCACCCTCATAAGCATCAAAAGATATTCCCTTTAAAGCTTCATACTGTACCTCCCCCCTCTTGGTTTGGTAGGTTTTGTGTAAATCCTTTAGTTCAAGCATTTTTTCACTCATTTTAAATCTCCCTTAAATCTAACTCATAGTTTCAAAATGAGCATATCCAAAAAGAAACCCTACTTCCATTTGTTTTCCTTACAGTTTTCTTTTAAAACTTACATTTTTGTAAGAATTTAGACACAAAAAACGAGACAGGAATTTCTTCCTGCCTCGTCTTGTAAAAAGTAGTAACTCCCCAGAAACTACCGTATTGAGAATTCGAACTCATCGTCTCCGCAATAAAGAATTGCTTCGCGTCCGATTTCGACCACGTTGTCAACGGTTACTTTGACTGTGTAGTGTCCTCTCTCTGTAGGAAGCTTTTCATCTGAAGCAAATCCGTTGTCGCCGGTTATATCAAATTTTAAAAGTGAGTAATCGATTAAAATAGGCATATTTGACACAAAACCTGAAAGGTCTAATGTTACGGGCTTTCCGTCATATTCCTTATCTTCAATATCGATTCCTTCTAAGGAAATAACTTCTTTTCCTTCGTATCTGTCTCTGTAACCTCTGTTCCAATCACCTGTAGGGTCTGTTCCCTTTTGTACCATGAAGGTATCGTAGAGAACGCTTTCTTTGGAATCGGGCTTGTATACGTATGAATCGTAAATAAGTGTGTCTCCGTCAATCTGAACAACGCCGTACATAGGGCTGTTTGTAAGCTGAATCGAGCATTCGTTTCCTGCGATGGGGTTAGTTGCAGGATAAATTACCTTATCAAGATTCTTTTCAACAGCGTATGACTTGTTTGCGCAGTAGTTGATGGTGACATAGTGGGTGCCGTTAGGTTCCCAGTTTGTAAGAGGTCTTACCTTACCCTGGAACTCAAAGTCATCCATGATGATTCCGTTAAGCCAGCAAGGTGTGTGACCATCGTAGAGCTTATCGTCGAAGTCGTTTCCGTAGTAGTATGAGCGTGATCTTGTGTAAACGTGGTCATGGCCCTGAAGCACAAGGTCTACTTTATACTCAGCAAACAAAGGAGGAAGAATGTCTCTTAACCAGTCAACTTCACCGTCGTTTGTGTGGTTACCGGTTGACATAAGTCCTTTGTGTACCTGCACGATTTTCCACTTAACGTCTTTATACTTTTCAAGTTCGCCCTTTAACCATTCATACTGAGTGGTAAAGTCTGCTTCGTTGTTTGTATCGTTGGTATTTAAGTTAATAAATGCAACGTCTTCTCCGTACATAAAGCTGTAGCAACCGCCTGTCCTTTCATCAAGGGTGCCGTCGGTTACAGGCTTATTGGTTCTGGGATCTTTATCTCCAACCTTAATGTAATCGGCCCAGTTAATGTCGAATCTGTCCGTAAATGAATAAGGATATTCATCGTGGTTTCCGGCACTTGGCATGATTATTGAGTTAAGAAGTGTTTTCTTAGGCTCATTTAATCCCCAGTTCCACTGAACCATTGTAAGGTTAGCGTGGCTATCATTCGTTAGGTCGCCTGTGAAGGCCACAAACTTAGAGTCGGGAGCTGTGTTGTATGCAGCTTCAAGTACCTTAGCCCATCTTGTGTAGCCCGACTGGTTACCTTCCTGACAGTCTGTTAAATGTACGAATGTAAGCTTGTCGATATCTTCCTTTTCTCCTTCAATCTTGAAAGAACCTACATCGCTAAAGCCAAACTTTTCATTACCTACTCTAAAGAAGTATGTAGCGCCCTTTTCAAGGTTTTCTAAGTGAACCTTGAACATGTGCCATGTAACGTTTGATACGTCTACTCTGTCAGTGCCTCTCTTAGCTTCTTTCTTTACAACATCTTTTGATGCCCAGTCTACGGTTTCTTTGGTCAAACCGTTTGAAGCTTTAATGTACTCAATGTGCTGAGAATCGATGTGGTCGTTTGTGGCCCAAGCAAATCCTCTTGAGTAAATGTCTGAATAAAAGCTAATTGCAACGCCTTGAGGGCAATCTTCTTCGTTGTATGAGAAAGAAGAAACAAACTTCTTAAATTCTTCGCCGTCGTAGATGTGAAGACCTTTGATGAGAACATCTTCGCCGGTCTCTGAAAGAACACCTTTGAAACGAATGTACTTAGGCTGGTTTGACGCAAACTTTGAATCCTTATCTTCGGGAAGAGTGAAGTAAATGTACTCTCCTGCCTGCTTTGCTGAGCTGAATCTGTAGTGTCCTTCATTTCCTGTGGAATAGCCGATGATTGCTTCAACGCTCTTAAGAG
Organism: Lachnospiraceae bacterium; assembly: GCA_016291405.1. GTDB lineage: Bacteria > Bacillota > Clostridia > Lachnospirales > Lachnospiraceae > UBA1258. The sequence continues at coordinate 2,786 of JAEEXG010000010.1, read as the reverse complement.
TGTCAAAATCGGTTCCTGAGTACTTCATTAAGAACACATCGCCTGCTTTATAGGTGTAGTTTTCAAAGTTCATATAAAGACGGGTGGTTGACTTTATATCGCCCGTAAGTGTTGCAAAACCATCCTCAGCCTGGGTTTGAATCGTAGCTCCGCCATCAGTTCTAAATGTTGTAAATTTAGCCTTTTCTGTAGGAATAAAGTCAGGATCCGATGAATTTGCAAGCCACATTTTATGGATTACAAAGCTTCTTTCACCGCTTAATTTATTCTGTGCATCACAGAAAAGTCTGATGCCTGTAAGGGTGGTTAAATCAACCGCCTTACCTGAGTCATCTTTCTTTAAGTTAATCTTTATTACTTGCCTATCGGCCGTTTCAAATTCATTGTGATGTCTGTACCAAACTTCTTTTTCCTGTGTGGTAAGGATTGCCATCTGCATTCCGTTAGCAGGTGTAAGTTCGATTCGTAACTGGTCGTACTTATCAAAGTCATCGTTTACGATATCGATTTTAACAGTATCCCAGTTATCTTTACCTTCACGCACATAGCTAACCTTTACAGAACCGTCTGCCTGCTTTTCTAAGGTATAGCTCTTTGAAGTGGTATCAAAGTTTACTTTTGCATATCTGTCTTCTGTAGGTTCTTCGATAACTACAGGTTCTTTAAGTGACTCTAAGTATTCTTCAAATTCTGCGCCGTCATAGATATGAAGGCTCTTAATGTTGATTACTGTGTCCTTGGTGCTTAAGATGCCCTTAAATCTGATTCTGTCAGGCTTCTTTTCTGCAAAGAAACCATTCTTATCTTCGGGAATTGTGAAGTATACAAGGTCGTTCTTTGCTCCGGGATTTGTGAGAATGATGTTTTCTCCCGAACCGTCGTTGAATCCGATGTAAGCTTCCTTAATTCCTTTTAAGGTGTCGGCTTCTGTTCCCTCATACTGCATAACGAAAACATCGCCCGGTATAAATTTGTAGCTGTCTTTATCAAACTGCATTCTTAAGCGACAGTCTGCGTTGGCTGAAACCTGAATTGTAGCGAAGGAACCTTCGCTTGTTTCAAGCTTTGTGTAACCTGTATCCCAGCTTGCAAGGCCTGTAAACACTGCCTTGTCTGTAAGCTTTACTTCGGGCTCAGAAGGCTCAACAGGCTGTACGATTGGCTCTAAAGAATTGCAAAGCCAAATCTTATAAATTGTAAATTCCTTTGTGCCGGGAGTGTTTCCTTCGTTTGCATCAAGGAAAAACTTAAGTGCATCGATGTTATCTGTAACAGGTACACCTTCAGCATTTTGGTTAAGCTTAATTTCTACAATCTGTCTGTTTGCTGAATCAAATGCAGGTGTATATCTTCTGTACCAGTTTTGTTCATTACCGTCCAAAACTGCCATCTGCATGCCAACATAAGGCTTTATATCGATTCTTACGGCATCATAGTTTGCAATGTCACAGTTTGAAATGTTGGCCTTAATTCTTTCATAGCAAGCTGCCCCTGTTCTTTCAAAAGAAACCTTTAAAGCTCCGTCCCCTGCATCTGTGAAGGTGTATCCGGGTGAAGCAGTGTCAATTGCGATTGAAGGCGCTTCAACGGGAACTTCAGGTTCAGGATCGGGAGTAGGTTCGGGAGTGGGTTCTTCCCCTGCTTCAGGAACTATCTTAACGGAGTGAATGACAAGTGTCTTTTCAACCCCTTTCTCAGAAAGCTTATCAACCGGAGGATCGATGTAAAAGTGAATAGCCGTAACATCCTCAGTTAAATCAAACTCAAAGGTCTGTCTTCCCGCATCACAAGGATTCGTTGAATTGTGACTTCTAAGCTTTACGTCGCTTGTACCGTTACTGTAATAAACACCGAAAATGGTAGGTTCATTAAATGTTATGTCAACCAAAAGCTTATTGTATTTAGTAACATCCGAGTTTTCTACAGCGTGAGTAAGCTTATACCATTCGCCTGTTTTGTAGGTTACTAAAGTGCCATCCTCAGTATCTTCAAAGGTATATCCTGTAACATTATCGTATGTGTTTGCTATTGATAATGCAGGTGCCGCCTGACTTACAATTTCTTCCGCAAAAACGGGGTATGAAGGCACCATACCAAGCACCATGCCTACCGAAAGTAAGAGGGCAAGGGCTGCATTTCTGATTTTCTTAAATGTCTTATTCATCCTTACTTCCCCCTTTCACAAGTGCCTTTTTGTATACAAAGAACCCAAGCACCAAAAGAGCTGCCATTGCTAAAGCAATGATGATTCCCACAAATGATTGATTTGCGGTAGCTACGGCTTCGGGGCTTGGAGTTTCTTCTGCAAAGTCTCCGCTTGCCAAAGCTGTTTCATTATCCGTAATCTCTCTTTGCTCGTTTGATACAGTCTCAATTGTTTCTTCTTTTGTATTTTCAACAGTTTGAGGTGCGGTTTCTTCTGCATTCTGAGTAGCCTGTACAGTTACGCCCGTATTTGTGGTTACGCCTGTAACAGTAGCACTCTGAGTCTGAGATGCCTGAGTCTGAGTCTGTACGGATGTGCTTTCATTTGAAGAGCTCTGAGAAGCTTCATTTTCAGCATGTCCGCTTGATTCAGGGTCCGCAACACCTGTTGATGAAAGGTTTACTGTGTATAAAGGATATCTAAGGTCGCTTCTTCCTCCGTCAATTGCAAGTTTGATTGAAGGAGTCTTTGAATCTTTATCAAGGATTGCAACCGCCAATGTGTAGGTGCCTGCCTTGACTGCGTTATTGAATTTAAGGTTTACGTTAACGTTTGTACGTCCCGGCATCCAGTTTTCGAT
>JAEEXG010000110.1 GCA_016291405.1 Lachnospiraceae bacterium | reverse complement strand
ATTGACGGCCTTTATAAAATCGGGGTAAAGGTCATAGCCCTAAGGTGTGCAGGCTTTAATAACGTAGATGTTAAGGCTGCCAAGGGAAAGCTTACCATAGTAAGAGTACCCGCCTATTCGCCCTATGCGGTGGCAGAGCATGCCATTGCTTTACTTTTAACTTCCGTCAGAAGAATCCACAAAGCCTACAACCGCACCAAGGAATTTAACTTTAGCTTAAGCGGGCTTACAGGATTTGACTTTCACGGAAAGACTGTGGGTGTTGTGGGAACCGGTAAAATCGGAAGAATATTTATAGATATCTGTAAAGGCTTTGGCATGAACATTTACGCCTTTGATAAGTTCCCTGCAAAGGACCTCGATGTGAAATATGTTTCACTTGACGAACTTTGGGAAAAGTGCGATATAATTTCTTTCCACTGTCCTTTAACCGAAGAAAACTTCCACATGGTGGATGCTGAGGCTATAAAGAAAATGAAGAAGGGTGTTATTCTGGTCAATACATCCCGTGGCGGGCTAATTGATTCAGAGGCTTTACTTGAAGGCATAAAGCAACGTAAAATCGGCGCCGCCTGCTTAGACGTTTACGAAGAAGAAGCAAGCTTTTTCTTTAAAGATTTTTCAGGACACATTTTAGAAGACGATACTTTGGCTAGACTTATCACAATGCCAAATGTCATCGTCACATCCCATCAGGCCTTCCTAACCAGGGAAGCCCTTGCAAACATCGCAGAGACTACGCTTACAAACATAGCAGATGTCCTGGCCGGTAAGGAGTGCGCCAACGAAGTGACGATTTAGCTAGCCATTGAAAAATCCCTCCGATTTGTATATAGTTAGAAAGAAATATTTACTCATGAGGAGGGATAAGTATGAGTTTTTTAGGAAATGTTTTATGGTTTATCTGCGGTGGCTTTATTAGCGCCATCATGTGGTTTTTGGCAGGTATCCTTTGGTGCATCACCATATTCGGAATTCCGGTGGGAGTGCAGTGCTTTAAGATGGCTTCTTTGTCCATGTGCCCCTTTGGAAGAGATGTAGAGTATGACGGCGGAGCCTTTTCTTTTATTGTGAATGTCATTTGGTTCTTTGTATCGGGCCTTGAACTTTTTGTTGTAAACTTCGTGATTGGCTTGATTCTTTGCATCACAGTAATCGGCATTCCCTTTGGAAAGCAGTTTTTCAAAATTGCGAAGCTTTCTCTATGCCCCTTTGGCGCAAGAATTGTGGAAGTATAAGATTATATTTAAAGCGGCGGTGTATTCTGCCGCTTTATCTATGTTTATTGAAAGGTCGACTATTTATGAGAATCGAAAAAGTAAACTTAAACCAAACAAACAAGGACAGTAAAGCTTTTATGGAGGTCTACGTTCAGGAAGAAAGCGAGAGCCTATACATTAAAAAGCGCCCCCTTATACTTTTGTTTCCGGGGGGAGGTTACGAGCATCTTTCGGACAGAGAAGGCTTTCCTGTGGCGTTAACTCTTTGCTCCTGGGGATATAATGTGGCGGTAGTTCACTATAGCTTAGCACCTGCAACATACCCCGCTCAGTACCTTGAATCCTTCGAGGCTCTTAAACATCTAATAGATAATAGCGATGCCTACAATATAGACAAAGATAAAGTTTCAGTCATGGGCTTTTCTGCGGGAGGCCACGCTGCCGCAATGCTGGCTACGGGCTGTAACGATCCTCTTATTTTAGAGACCTTTAACGTTAAAGCAGGTTTCTTTAAAATTTCAAACATGATTTTATCTTATCCTGTGATAACTTCCGGAGAGTACGCCCACAGAGGTTCTTTTGACGCTCTTTTGGGAGATAAAAAGGACGATGGGGAAACCTTAAAGGCACTTTCAATTGAAAACCGAGTAACCAAAGACACGCCCAAGGCCTTCATTTGGTCCACCTTTGAAGATGTTACGGTGCCTTGCGAAAATGCATTACTGCTTGCAAAGGCTTTAAGAAAAGAAAACGTTCCCTTTGAACTTCACATTTTTGAAAAGGGTTGCCACGGCCTTGCTTTAGCAAACGAGCTTACAATGACTTCCACAAAGGAATGCATAAACAAAGAGTGCGAAGAGTGGACTACACTTTTAAGAAACTGGCTTAATGTAAACTTTCCTGTTGTAAGCGAAAAGAAACCATTTGGCAAATCAGGCTTTTTAAGAACCCTTCTTTCGTTAAAATAGGTTTGAAAAAAGGACAAAAAACAGTTATAGTTATATGTGCCTATGCGCTTTTTTATTGAATAAAAAAATCAACATTTCGGTTTTTTTAAGAAAAGAGCAATCAGGAATATAGAAAATTGGTAGATTATTTAAATGGTTAAATAATCTTGAAAGGATAATTTATTTTATGTGTGGAATAGTTGGATACGTTGGCAACAAGCAGGCAGCACCTATTTTGCTTGAAGGGCTCTCAAAGCTTGAGTACAGAGGATACGACTCTGCAGGTGTTGCGGTTAGAGATGGTGAAAAGGCTGCTGTTGTTGTTAAGACCACAGGACGCTTAAAAAACCTCGCTGAAAAGATTGATAACGGAAAGGCACTTCAAGGAACCTGCGGTATCGGCCACACAAGATGGGCCACTCACGGTGTACCTTCCCGTGAAAACGCACACCCTCATGTATCGGGTAACTGTACAGGTTCAGGCTCCGGAGAAGTAGAATCTTTGGTGGTTGGCGTTCACAACGGTATCATTGAAAACTACCAGGAATTAAAGGCTAAGATGGAGCGTCACGGTTACGTTTTCTATTCTCAGACAGACACAGAAGTTTTAATAAAGTTAGTTGATTACTATTACAAGAAATATCAGGGCGGTCCTATTGATGCCCTTGCTAAGACCATCGTTCGTGTGCGCGGTTCTTACGCTCTTGCGGTTATGTTTAAAGACCATCCCGGTAAGATTTTTGCCGCAAGAAAAGATTCGCCCATGATCATCGGTAAGAACGATTCAGAAGTTTTCTTAGCTTCCGACGTTCCCGCAATTTTAAATCACACTCGTGACGTTTACTACATCGGAAACCTTGAGATGGCTGAGCTTTCTCCCAAGGAGGTTTCTTTCTACAATCTTGACGGTGACAAGGTTCAAAAGGAAGTCACCACCATCGAGTGGGATGCAGAAGCT
>JAEEXG010000109.1 GCA_016291405.1 Lachnospiraceae bacterium | reverse complement strand
GCTGCAAAAAGAAGCAATATCAAATGTGCAGTAACTACTCATATTTGGGATCGCGTTGTGACGGAGGCTTCGCCGAGTATGTAAGGGTGCCCTCGTGGAACTTAATTAAATTGCCTGATAGTCTTTCTTTTGAAGAAGCTGCCATGCTTGAACCGCTTTCCGTAAGTGCCCATGCAGTAAGAAAAGCTGTTAAAGGTGTTAATAAAGAAGCCTTTGTTTGCGTGTGGGGACTTGGCACAATAGGCCTTATGTGCGTAAGCATTTTAAAAGCCATGGGATACAACAATATAATCGCTGTGGCAAAGAAAAAGCGCCAGATTGAGCTTGCAATTAAGTGCGGTGTACCTGCAAAGTTTTGTGTAGATATAAATAGTGCGGATGCTTTTGCTACAATTAAAGAATTAACTAATGGCAATGGCGCAGATGTTTCTTTTGAATGTGTGGGAAGGCCAGAATCGGCTGAAGCTTGCGTTAAGATTGCGGCTCCCGACGGGAAGGTCATGCTTGTGGGAAATCCTGCATCTGATATGAGTTTTTCAAAAGATGTATATTGGAATATCCTTCGCCATGAGCTTACTATATATGGCACATGGAATTCTTCCTTTACACATGATGACGACGATGACTGGCATTTTGTTTTAAAGCTATTGTCTGAAGGTAAAATCCATAAAGATATTCTTATTTCCCATAGGCTTTCTTTTGACGACTTGGAAAAGGGCCTTTACATTATGCGAGATAAGACAGAGGATTACACGAAAATAATAGTTACATCAATTTAATGAAAGCATAAGGTTTTCTTTTAAAGAAAACCTTATTTTTATGGTATTATTTCACTATGAATATTAAAGATAAAAAGACAATCGCCTTAAGGACGGCTCCTATGGCGATAGTAATGATAATAATATTTGTTTTTTCCTGCATGCAGGGAGACGATTCCTCCGATACAAGTGGGGCTATTTTGAATGCACTGGTAAAATTAATGGAGGGTGTATCCCATAAAGACTTTTCGGCGAATTTCCTTGGCTCGTTGCATCTTATTATCAGGAAACTTGCCCATGTGACAGAGTATACGGCTCTTGGAGGATGCGCAGGTTTCTTTACAAAAACCATTGCTCCGGGGCTAAAAAGCCGAAGTATTTTCGCTCTTATGATAAGCGTTCTTTACGCTGCCACCGATGAAATCCACCAGTACTTCGTGCCCGGACGTGTCGGCACCTGGAGTGATGTGCTGATAGACTCTATTGGTATTGTGTTTGGTATTTTGATATATCGAGCGCTAAGCAAAAAACGTGCGAAACACTCTCTGCATTGATTTAGGCAATTGAAGGGGGAAGAGCAGTGGCATAGATGTGTTATTTTGAAGCACCTCCGCAGTACCGGTTCTTAGCGAGGTCCTATCGAGCTTAGAACCGCTGTAACGAGGACAGAGCGAGAGCGATGCGAAAAAAACACATCTATGCCCCTGCTCATGTACATACAATTGCCTCAATTGTGCAACTTTAGGCGCAATACTTGCTTCTCCTCTTGACATATGATATCATGAAAACAAAAAATGCCCAAGTTTACCCATGGACGGGTTTTCACTCTATCACGGAAGAAAGGAGGAGCTTATGGCTAATCAGTCTGCTATCAATAATATCTATAATTATTATCTAACTACCTATGCGCCGAAGACGGATTCTAAGTTCGATACGCATAAGAAGAGCGAACTGCGCGGCGTTTACAACTCCATTGTAAAAATGAATAAAGAAGCTCCCCTGTTTATCGTTGATAAGTCTCAGGAGACTAAAGAGTATGCCGTTGGGCTTAAAGAAAACGCAAGGGCGTTTAGAAATACTATAGTTTCTTTGGGCGGAGTAACGGACGAGGAAATGCTTGGAAAGAAATCTGCATTTTCTTCAAACGATTCACTGGCGAGCGTTAAGTTTATAGGTGAAAATGATGAAGCGGCAAATGCCCCCACATTTGATCTTAAAGTAAAGAAACTTGCCACACCTCAGGAAAATACAGGTAAGATGCTTCCTTCGAACTCGATTTATCTTCCGAAGGATACATATTCATTTGATATAGGAATAAATGGTCTTAACTATGAGTTCCAGTACATGGTTAACGATAAGGATACAAACCGTTCGGTTCAGGAAAAGTTAGCCCGCCTTATCACAAATGCTGACATCGGTTTAAAGGCTGACGTTATAAACGGAGCGGACAATACTTCCGCACTTCACATTGAGTCGGTTAACACAGGCGTAACATCAACCGGCGGTCACATGTTTGAAGTAACGGATGACAATACATCCCGCACAAAAGGTTCGGTTGCTTACTTTGGCCTTAACAATGTTACAAAAGAATCTTCGAATTCACAGTTTGTGATTAACGGAGTGGACGCTGAAGCTTCTTCAAACATATTTACGGTTGAAAAGAAATTTGAAGTTCACATTAACAGAGAAAGTAAAGACGATACAGATACAGCAAATATAAGGTTAAAAGCCGATGTTGACTCTGTAGCTGAGAACATCAACACTTTGGTGGATGCTTACAACAACTTTGTGGATGTTGCCGGTAACTACTCATCCCACCATCCAAAGTCTTCAAGACTTGTAGACGAAATGGCTTCTTTGGTATCGCTTCATGAAAACGAGCTTAGCGAAGTCGGTGTTGAATTACAGGATGACGGTCACATTTCGTTAGACAGAGTAAAGCTTTCCGATGCGGTGGAAGAAAAGAAGCTTGGCACCTACATTGACGACCTTAAGCATTTCGCAGGCTCTGTTTTAAGAAAAGTCGATCAGGTTTCTTTAAACCCCATGAAATATGCGGAAAGAACCTTGGTTGCTTACAAAAATCCCGGTCACAACTACGCTACACCTTATGTCACAAGCGCCTACACCGGAATGATGTTTAACGGTTATTGCTAATACCACATGCCTTTAAAATAAAGAGGACATGTGGTATTATTTTGCCTATGAAAGAAAAATTTGAGGGGAAAACAAATTTAATAAAGGTATTTTTACTTGCGTTTTTGATTTTTGCACTCTCCGTAATTCCCTCTCTTGTTTTCACAAAAGGAGTCTGGATTTATTACGGGGATTTTAACGTTCAGCAGATCCCTTTCTATGTTCATGCTCATGATGCAATCAGAAGCGGAAAC
>JAEEXG010000056.1 GCA_016291405.1 Lachnospiraceae bacterium | reverse complement strand
TGATTTCGCTCATTGCCCTCCAAATGGTAATGCAAAGTGAAGTAAGAAGGCATCTTGCGGATACCTGATAACCTGCATTTTTATGCTCAAGCTCTGCCACAACACCTGTTGCAAGCTGGAATATTTCGGGAAATTCTTCGGAAGAAAAGATAGGGTAAAAATGCTCTTCGTATTGGCCCGAAAACTTATAAAGGCTTAAAGACTGAGGAAGCAATCCTTCAAACATTGCCTGAAGGTCAAAGTACATATATGACCAGCGGCTTGCGGTGCCTTTATCGGAGTATGTGGTGTGCGGAATGTTTTTTGGAAGGAAAGTTACGTCCCCTGCTTTAAAGTGGTAGGGGATTCCGTTTACCTCCAAAGTGCCTGAATCTGTGTGGCAAATTCCGATTTCGGGATAGTTGTGAAAATGAAGTCTTCCCGAAGGAATATCAGAAATACGCCAGTGTTCTCCTGATAAAAGTAAGACAGGAAACTCGGGCGTAAGAAAGTAACTTCTGTATTCAATTATGGCTGTTTTTCTTGGTCTTGACATAAAGTTATCATTTAAAACTATTTACGAAACGTTTTTAGTAAGTAAATCATACTCCCAAATATAAAAAATCACAACAAAAAAGATGAATAAACATGCAAAAGTATAAAACATGCCAAGGTTGACTGTTGAAAATCAACAAAACGTAAGGCAAAATTCTGTGAAAAAGCATCATATTGACATGGTTAATGGTTGTAAATGAGAAGTTTTGCAGGTTCATTGAGAAGAATTTTCCATGTCCACAGATATAATGAAATCATAAAGACTAAACCTTACGACACTTAGGAGAGCATATGGCTAAGACGAAAGAAACTGTTTCGCAAGAATATAAATTAAGGCAGGAAGAGCTTAAAAAGCATCACAGAAAAAGCCTTTGGAAAGACGTAAGAAGAGACTGGCAGTTATACCTTTTATTGCTTGTTCCCTTGGCTTTCGTAATTATCTTTAATTACGCGGCTTATCCCGGACTACGTATTGCATTTATGGATTATAAGCCGGCACTTGGATACGACAAGAGTAAATGGGTTGGCTTCGGTACTTTTATTAAAACATTCAATGATCCTGATTTCGTTAAGTCATTAAGAAACTCATTGGTGTTTAACTTAGCCGACTTGGCGGTAACATTTCCGTTCCCCATTATCTTGGCTTTGATGCTTAATGAATTAAGATATCCCAAATTTAAAAAAGTTTCACAGACCATCCTCTACCTTCCCCACTTCCTTTCATGGGCGGTTATCGGTTCTGTGGCTTACACAATGTTTAAACCCACATCCGGTCTTATCAATATGTTTCTTATGAAAATGGGCTGGATTGAAAAAGGAATTCCCTTCCTTACAGAAAAATGGCACTGGGCAGGCACCTACCTTACAGTGGGCATCTGGCAATGCATGGGATGGAACACAATCATCTATCTTGCTGCCATCACTTCAATAAACGGTGAACTATATGAAGCAGCAATGATTGACGGTGCGGGAAGATGGAAGAGAATGTGGCACATCACGCTCCCCGGAATCAGAAGCACCATCGTTACACTCCTAATCATGTCACTTGGACGTGTAATGGGAAGTAACTTCGAACGTCTTAAGGTATTTGACAACACAATGGTAAGAGACTTCCAGTATCAGCTGGCAGTTTACATATACGAAAAAGGTCTCCAGTCGGCAAAGTTCAGTATGGCTACAGCCGTGGGCCTCTTCCAATCGGCAGTGGGATTGCTACTTGTTCTTCTAACTGACCGAATCGCAAAATCTTTGGGTGAGGAGGGCTTAATGTAATGGCTAAAAGAAATAAAGATGTAGCTTTAGATGCCGAAAGCTCAAGAGACGGAAACAGAGCAATAGTTAAATTCAGAGTAAGTGATTTCCTTATGATGTTTTTTATAACCATCCTAAGCCTTACCTGTATCTTACCCTTTATACACATCGCAGCTAAGTCCATATCCAGTAACAACAAGGTTGTGGCAAAGCTTGTGTACTTTATTCCAAAAGAAATAACCCTTGAAGCCTACAGATCGATTTTTGCAGATGCGGGGCTCACCCGTTCAATGGGATTCAGTGTTCTTGTTACACTTGCCTTTACAGCCCTTGGCATGTTCGTTTGTATCTGCGGTGCTTACCCTCTTTCAAGAGCAAGGTTAAGAGGAAGAAAGTGGCTTACATTCCTTCTCATGGTACCTATGTACTTTGGAGCGGGACTTATCCCCACTTACCTTCTCTACAGTAGTTACAAGATGCTTGATACAGTACATGTATTGATTCTCCCCTTGGTTTACTCGGCTTACAACCTGCTTATTATGAGAACCTTCTTTATGAGCAGTATCCCGGACAGCCTTGAAGAATCCGCATTTTTGGACGGAGCTTCCAACATACAGATACTTTTAAAGATTGTGCTTCCTTTATCAAAGCCTATCTTAGCAACAATTTCACTTTTCTACGCTGTAGGACGTTGGAATTCATACTCTGACAACATGTACTTCATCAGAAGCGAAAACTTAAAGATGGTTCAGTATAAGCTTTACCAGATGGTTGCTTCCGCAGCAGAAGCTCAGACAGCTTCAATGTCTGATGCGGCAGCCGTAACAAGTACTCCCGAAGTATTGCAGGCAGCATCGGTTATGTTTATCACCATCCCCATCATTTTAATCTATCCTTTCTTACAAAAATATTTTGTTAAGGGCACCATGGTGGGCGCTGTTAAAGGATAAAGAAACCGTAATAAAGGAAATTGCCCGGATAATCCGGGAGGATATAAACTTTTTTAAATCTAAAGGAGGATTTATTATGAAGAAGTCTCTTCACAAAGTGCTTGCCCTTGTTTTGGCAGGTGCGATGCTTGTAGGTATGACAGCCTGCGGTGCCGAAAAAACAGCTCAGCCTGAAACTACCGGCACAAAGACAGAAGAAACCGCTCCCGCACAGGAAGCAACAGAAACTGCCGAAGAGCAGACTGCAGTAGCAGGTATGGATGGCTGGACAAAGTTTGACAGCCAGGTTACTTTAAAGATTCCTGTATACGACAGAGGCGGTTCATCAAACGGTGTAGCAGACGTTGTTAACAACGACTGGACAGCATGGGTTCAGGAACAGTTTGGTGATGCTTGGAACGTTAAGGTTGAATATGTTCCCATTACACGTTCAGACGTTCTTACAACCTACGCACTTTTAGCAGCAGACCAGAACCTTCCTACAATCTGCGCAGAGTACGACTATCCCAAGATGACACAGTGGATCAACGACGGATACCTTGTTCCCTACGATATGGAACAGTTTAAGACCGTAGCTCCCACATATTATCAGAGAATGGTTGACAGCGGCCTTGTAGGTATGACTCAGGTAGGTGGCGAAGATTACCTTGCATTCGGTACAAGAGCATATGGTTTCTCAACCTATTCATGGGCTACATTCTATCGTCTTGACTGGGTTAAAGCAGCAGGTTACGACAAGTTCCCTGAAAAGCTTTCAGACCAGATTGAATGCTTTAAGAAGATTAAAGAGCTCGGCCTTTGCGAATATCCTTTGGGCGGTACTCGTGTAACAGGTGCAGGTGTAGACCAGAACCACGCTTACAGAGATTATCCTCAGGATGAAGTTCTTTGGGCTACAACAGGTGACTACGGTATTCCCGCACTCAGCACAGAAGCTCAGAAGAGAGAACTTAAGGTTATTAACGAAGAATACAACTTAGGCCTCATCGATCCTGAATTCTACTTAAAAGAAACAGCAGATGCTCAGGCAGACTTCATTAACGGTAAGTCATTCCAGTGGGGAACATACCTTTCATCTACAATCTCAACACTTGAATCTTTCTATGCTGAGAACCCTAACGGCGAGGTTGGCTTAATGGTTTGCCCCGGCTATGTAACAGATGATGCTTATCACTGGTCAACAGCTTATCGTGCAGGTCTTAACCTTGGTGCATATGTAGGATTCTCAAGCATGGCTTCAGAAGAAGAAAAGCTTGCAGCTATGATGTATCTTGAATGGCTTGCTCAGCCCGAAACACTTTTCACATTCCAGTGGGGTGTTGAAGGAAAGAACTTTGAATATGTAGACGGCGATCCCGTTGCAATCTCAACAGAAGGCATGGGTCACAACTCTAACGTAGACTACTGGATGCTTGTAGAAGCAATTAAGTCTATCGGCGACATCAAGAAGGACTGCGCAGCAATTTCACCTCAGAACCTTCCTGTTGACTTCACAGAAGACATTATTGCAAACTACAATGGACAGCTTGATGTTTATAACAAGGGCTTTGCTAACGTTGACTGCTACTTCTCAACAGCTATCGAAGCAGAAGCTGAATATGCTCCTGTATTGTACAGCAAGTATGAAGAGTACAGAAACCAGCTTACAATGTGTCCTGTAGAAGAGTTCGATGCACTTTATGACGAGCTCAGCCAGAAATATCTTAAGGATGGTTACCAGGCAGTTATCGATGGCCGTAAGGCTGCTTTCGATGCAGGTCAGGGAACTCACTTAAAATAATAGCTAAATGATTGGGGGCGGCCTTTCGGCTAATACCGGGGCCGCTCTCTTTATTAAAGAAAGACCCATTCGGAGGAAATATGCTGAAACTTGAATATGACGAGAAACAAATAGAAGACGTAATAGACAGGATAGTGAAAAAGACCATGAATATGGATCTTACCTGGGATTGGCCTTGCGGAGTGGCTTATTACGGTATCTGCGAAGCTTTTGAAAACACAGGCAAGAGAGAATATCTTGATCTTTTAAAGGAAAGAATCGATGAGCTTATCGATTTAGGGCTTCCCAGAGTCTGGACTGTCAACGCCTGTGCCATGGGCCATTGTCTTGTTACTTTGTATAAAGAAACAAATGACAAAAAGTACTATGACATCCTCATGTCTAAGATTGAGTATATATCCAAAGAAGCTTTAAGATTTGGAGACAACGTGCTTCAGCACACAGTAAGCGCCAATAATGATTTTCCCGAGCAGGCCTGGGCAGACACCCTTTTCATGGCTGCTTTCCTTCTTTTAAGAGTAGGTGTTATGGAAAAGAACGAGGATATGATTAACGATGCTCTTAATCAGTATTATTGGCATATTAAATACCTTCAGGATCCTGATACAGGGTTCTACTATCACGGTTACAACAATATAAACAAAGACCATATGTCAGGAATCTACTGGGGAAGAGCCAATGCATGGGCTGCTTTTACCATGTCTAAAGTAGGAGAAATCTTACCCGAAGCTTATCTTTACCCTAAGTTTATGGACGTAGCAGGTTCTTTAAACGAGCAACTTGCAGCTTTAAAAACCGTTCAGACAAAGGACGGATTGTGGAGAACCGTATTAAATGACGAAGGCTCATATGAAGAAATTTCCGCTTCTGCAGGTATAGCTGCAGCAATGTTAAACCGCGGAAATCCTCTTCATTCAAAGTATATAAACAAATCAATTAAAGGCCTTTTAAAGAACATAAGCCCCGAAGGTAAGGTTATGAACGTATCTGCGGGAACTGCGGTTATGAAAGATATAGAAGGCTACAGAAACATTTCAAGAGACTGGATTCAGGGCTGGGGTCAGGGTCTTGCTCTTGCTTTCTTTAGTAAGCTTTTGGTTTCATCAAAAATTGAAAAGGACGGAGCACTTTAATGTTTCAAAAAGAATTCCTTTTTGGAGAAGAAAATGAAATAGCTAAAAGAGGCTGCGTGAAAGTTTCGTCTGATGACTTATACACACAGGATAAAGGCTACGGTTTTGTGACTAAAGAAAACCGTGAAGAGCAGGAGCTTTTACAGATTCCGGCGCTTTCAAACGGGTTTATTCCCATGGACATTGAAAGTGACAGGCCCACACCCACTTTCTTTAAATGTGATGTTTTAAAGCAGGGCAATTATTCCGTTGAAATAGAAGCGGAAAATGACGGGTCCCAAGCCTTAATTTTTTTAGAAAGAAGACGCCTTTACTACATCGGAAACTTTAAAGGTAAGGAAACATTTTCTTTTACCGTAAACGTATGCGACATAATTCCTGAGTTTAAGGAAAAGCTTTATTATGACAAAGACCTTGATATTACCTGGATTGGAAAAGGCATTAAGGTATCAAGAATAGAAGTAAAAGAAGTTAACTGTCCCACCATTTTTATTGCGGGAGATTCAACGGTTGCGGATCAGCCGGCAAATTATCCATATTCACCGGGCACATCCTACTCAGGTTGGGGACAGATGCTTAGCGCATATTTAAATAACACTGTGGCAATTTCAAACCACGCACATTCAGGGCTTACCACGGAAAGCTTTAGAAAAGAAGGCCATTTTTCCGTAATTGAAAGCTACATTAAGCCCGGGGACTATTTCTTCATTCAATTCGGGCACAACGATCAAAAGCGTGAGCACCTTAAGGCAGATACAGGATACAGAGATAACCTTGTTAGATTTATTAAAGAGGTTAGAGCCAAAGGCGCTTTCCCTGTAATCGTCACTTCTCTTGCCAGAAACACCTGGTTTAAGGAAGGGGAGAGCTATAACGACTTTTTGAAAGCCTACACTATTGAATGTGAAAAGGTTTCGGAAGAATACGATGTTCCGCTTCTTGACCTTCATGGTTACAGCATGGAACTTGTTATAAAGAACGGACTAATAGATTCAAAGAAGTTTTACTATCCCGGCGACTACACCCATACAAACGACTATGGAGCCTACATAATGGCAGGCTTTATAGCATCGGAAATGAAGTGGGTGGCATTAAGATCAAAGGAAAACTGCTACAAAGCCTTTGGCGGAATGCTTAAGGATGATGTCCCTGCATGGGAAATTGATCCGGAGCTTTTAAAAATGCCTACGGACAAAGAAGAAAACGAAGTTAATGCAAAGTCCTATCAGCTTGAAATGGACAGACTAAACGAGATAATAACCAACAAATAAAGGAGAGCACCTACGTGAGCAAATTACAGGGAGGATTCACCCTTCCCGGCGAGGCCGGATATGAAGACCTTACTTTAAAACTTGCAAAGAAATGGGGAGCAGATGTTATAAGGGATTCGGACGGAACGGTTCTTTCCGATGACATTTTAAATGCAGGATATGACATTTATTCAACCATATGCATTATAAGAGATCACAATGCTTGGGCCAAAGAAAATAAGGATAAGCTTCAGCAGACATTCCTTATCACTTCACCTGTAACGGCCAAAGAAAACACTCTTTCAATCGATCTTTTAAAGGACTTTTTTAAAGAGCAGTTTTCACTTAACGATAAAGAAGCCGCTTTTAAATACTGGCAGGTTTATGACAGAACTTTAGGAAAAGAAGTAGATAAGTCTTTATGGAAATATGAAAAAGCGACCGGAACAGTGGAAATCTTAAAAGCTACACCTTTCCACAACTATACGGTTAGTTTCTTAGCTTACCGTATCTGGGAAGAAATTTCCATGTACAATCACACCACCAATCATTGGGACAAAGAGCATTTAATGCAGATTGACCCTAGGTACAAAGAAACAAGAGAGTACTTGCTTGATTGGATGGAGAATTGGTGTAAAGAACACCCTGCCACAAACGTTGTGAGATTTACATCCATGTTTTATAACTTTGCATGGATTTGGGGGTCTTCTGTAAGAAATCCCCATTTGTTCTCAGACTGGGCTTCTTATGATTTTACAGTAAGTGATATTGCCCTTGATGAGTTTTCAAAAAAGTACGGATATTCACTTACTGCAGAAGACTTTGTTAACGGCGGAAAGTTTCATGTAACCCATATGCCCGGTAACAAGAAAAAGGCTGACTGGATGGAATTTACCAATGACTTTGTAATTACTTTTGGTAAAAAGCTTATTGATATAGTGCATAAATACGGAAAGAAAGCTTACGTATTCTATGATGATTCATGGGTTGGCACAGAGCCTTACAACGATAGATTTGAAGAATTTGGCTTTGACGGTTTAATTAAGTGCGTATTTTCAGGATATGAAGTAAGGCTTTGCGCAGGAGCTAAGGTAGACACTCATGAAATCAGACTTCATCCTTACCTTTTCCCTGTGGGCCTTGGCGGACTCCCTACCTTTATGGAAGGCGGAAACCCCACTTTAGATGCAAAGAAGTACTGGATTCACATTCGAAGAGCTTTGCTTAGAGAAAAGATTGACAGAATCGGCCTTGGAGGATACTTACACTTAGTTGAAGGCTTCCCTGATTTTGTTGACTATATTGAAAAAATATCCGATGAATTCAGAGTTATAAACAGCCTTCACGATGCAGGTAAACCATACACCATTCCTTGTAAGGTTGCAGTCCTTACATACTGGGGACATTTAAGGTCATGGACTTTGTCAGGTCATTTCCATGAAACCTACATGCACGATTTAATCCACATTAATGAAGCTCTTTCGGGCCTTCCCGTGGAAGTTGAATATATTAACTTTGAAGATGTTAAGGCCGGTAAGCTTAAAGACGTTAAGCTTTTAATTAATGCAGGAAGAGCAGGCTCCGCCTGGTCAGGAGGAGACTCTTGGAAAGATCCAGAAGTACTTTCAACCATAACTAAGTGGGTTAACGACGGAGGCGTATTCCTTGGAGTAAACGAGCCTTCCGCTGCCCTTGGCATGGACAGGTTCTTTACCATGGCCCATGTACTTGGAGTTGATAAAGATTTAGGTGATAGAGTTTGCCACGGACATTTCGCTAATCTTTTATCCAAAGAAGACTGGGTTTCAACTGAGTATGATGGTAAGGCAAAGAAACACTTATATATCGTAGATGAAGAAACAAAAGTTTTAAGCGAAAAGGACGGAAAAGCCCTTATCACCACGCATCCTTTCGGCAAAGGCCGCGGTATATATATGGGTGGCTTTGAAGTAAACTTCATAACCATGAGAATGCTTCTTGATTTGATTCTTGAAATTGCAGGGGACAAAGAAAAGCTCTACATCACAGATAACAAAAACTGTGAAAGCGCTTTTTATCCCGGAAGCAATACTCTTATTGTTATAAACAATTCAGAATCAAAGCAAGTTACCAAGGTTAACACAAAGGCCGGTGTTAAGGAATACACGATTGAACCCTATGACACAGTAATAGATAAGCTTTAAACATAAAAAAACCTGAGCAAAAGCTCAGGTTTTTGTTTTTATAATAAATCAGCCAACACATTTCTGATTCTTCTTGTGGTTTCGCAGGTGCCGGCATCGCGTCTTTGCATGGTAAGAAGGATGGTGGCGTTTTTGGAAGGGATATTTGAAAAGTAGCATCCAAGCCATCCGTCCCAGCCATATTCATCCATAAAGCTTAAATGTCCGCAAAGAGAAGGGTCCACAACTCGCCTCATGAAGTTTGCATAGGTAAGGCCCGACCAGAAGGGGTAATTTGCCCACATGTATTCTTGCTGCCAGCTAAGAAGGTTAGGCTTTGTGAAGAACTCTACGGTAGAAGGCTTAAGAATCTGTTTGCCATTGTAAGAACCGTTTTGTAAAAGCATGGAAGCAAAGTGTGAATAATCATCGATAGTGGATGCAAGGCCGGCACCGCCTGCTTCGTATGCGGGGCGCTTGTCCATTTCATACTTTATATCAAGATTGTTTGTATGATACAAAGAAAACTCTCCGTTTACCACATCATATGCATCTGCAAGACGGCTTCTTTTATTTTCGGGAACGTAAAAGTCCGTATCATTCATTTCAAGGGGCTCAAAGAACTCTTTCTTTAAGAAGTCACCAAAGCGCATTCCTGTAACGGCTTCTATAACGGCGCCCATAACATCGGCGGCTGTTGAGTATGCCCACTTTGTACCGGGATCATAGATAAGGCCTGCTTCCGCTAAGCCTTTAGCTATGTCCATAGTGGAAACTTCTTCGCTTGTGCCAAGCTTATCTGCCGCATCAAGAAGCAATTTGTCTGTGCGTCTTCCGGGCTCTGTCAAAGAATCTCCGTATGTAAATCCTGCAGTCATAGCCATAACTTCTCTTATAAGAGGGTTTCTTTTGGCGGTGTGTGAAAAATCTCCGTTATAAACCTTTACGTCTTTAAAGAAGGGTAAGTATCTATCTAAAGATGCATTTAAGTCAAGCATTCCTCTCTCAACAAGAAGCATGCAAGCGGCGCCTGTGATAGGCTTTGTCATTGAGTAAAGACGTGCAATGGTATCTCTTGTGTAGGGCTTATTGTTTTCGATATTTGCAAATCCGGTTTCTTCGTATATAAGCTCTTTTGAGTCCTTAATAACCAAAAGGTTAAGGCCCGCAACAGCCTTTGAATCAACAGCATCTTTCATTATTTCTTTAATAGTCATGGTAACCTCCGAATTATTTAGCATAACTTAATTCTGTTACGGCAAGAACTGTTTGTCAATTAAATTAAGCGTTTAAATATTGCTAAAAATAGCGCATTTTCTTGAAACTAAAAAGGACATGTGGCAAGATATTTTCGTGAGGATTTTAAGAATAAGAGGATTTTTATGAAGAAGATTTTAATGATAGCCACAGGCGGAACAATTGCATCAGTGCAGGAAAAGGGCGGTCTTACACCAAAGATTACTTCGGAAGAGATTTTAAACTATATTCCTGATGTAAAAAAGTATTGTAAGATTGAGACCATTCAGCTTTTTAACATAGACAGCACCAATCTTTATTGCAAGCACTGGCTTAAAATAAAGGATTGCATCAAAGAAAACTACGATAAATACGATGGCTTTGTGGTGACTCACGGAACGGACACCATGGCATATACTGCAGCGGCTTTATCGTATTTAATTCAAAAGTCTCCAAAGCCCATAGTTATAACAGGTTCACAGATTTCCATTGCAAACGAAAATACTGATGCAAGGGACAACCTTTTAAATGCTTTTATTTATGCGTCAAATCACAAAGCTACAGGTGTTCACATTGTGTTTGATAATAAGGTAATCCTTGGCACCAGAGCAAGAAAGTCACGCACAAAAAGCTATAATGCTTTTTCAAGTGTTGACTATCCCGAAATTGCGGTATTTAAAGACCATTTCCTTATTTTTTATATTGATGAACAAAAGTCCAAGGACGGCCCTGTATTTTACAATAAAATGAATGAGCATGTTTTTGTGCTTAAGATGATTCCCGGCATCAAGCCTGAAATCTTTGATTATTTAAAGGCTTACTACGATGCCATAATAATAGAGAGTTTTGGGGTGGGAGGAGTGCCATCCTACGGAAACGATGATTTTAAGAAGGCTATAGAAGCCTTTGTTTCCGAAGGAAAGACTGTGGTTGTCACCACTCAGGTAGCTCACGAAGGAAGCGATATGGAGGTTTATGCGGTAGGCCAGTCTATAAAGCAGGAGCTTTCTTTGATTGAAGCTTTTGACATGACTACGGAAGCCATTGTCACTAAGCTTATGTGGATTTTGGGATGCACAAAGAAGCAAAAAGAAATTCGCTCGCTTTTCTATACATCGGTGGCAAAAGACATACTTTTTTAAGATGCCATATTTTTAATTCCCGTTTGTTAGACTTATAGTAACGTTTAATTGTGTAAATATGAGGAGAAACAATGGGAAAAGAGACAAAGATATCGGTAGATGCAGAAAAGATTTTAAAGGTAGCTTTAAAAAACAGTGTAAACGCATTGATTGCGGATCTTAAAGAAAACTCTTTTGAGATAGTAAGCGGGAAAGATAAGCTTCCGCCTTATTTATGCAAAGCCTCAAAAGGGGACTTTACCACATTTGCAAATCTTTTTGTTGATTTCAGCGTTTCCATGGACTCAAAAGTCCACGTGGGAGAAATGTTTCAGCCTTCTTACATTGAGAAACGCTTAAAGAAACAAGACTATTATTATGTTCTTTATTCTGCGGGCTCGGACAAAGAGTCCCATCAATATGTCACAAAAGTTTATAAATACGGAGATTGGAAAACAGAAAAGAAGGTATTTATTATTACCTTGCTGGTTGACTATGCTTTTTCTCATGAGCATAGAGTGAGAGAACTTTTGGAAAACTCCGTAAAGCAGCGTACCCATGAATTAAGTGAAAAGAATGACAGGCTTAACCGTATTAACGAAGAAATCATCGGCTTCCTTGGAAACATCGTTGAAGCAAGAGATGTGGAAAGCGGTGAGCATGTAAGAAGAGTAAGAGGCTTTACTTACATTTTGGCAGAGCAAATGATGCAGGATTACCCTGAATACGGCCTTACTCCTAAGAAGGTAGAGCTTATTTCTTCCGCAAGTGCCCTTCATGATATAGGTAAAATCATGATTCCCGACTCCATTTTATTAAAGGCGGGTTCTTTAAGTGAAAATGAATTCGAGACCATGAAGACCCACTCTGAAAAGGGCTGTGAAATTTTAAAATTTGCGCCTAAGGACTGGAGCGATGAATATCTTCTTACAAGTCTTGAAATATGTAAGTATCACCATGAAAAGTACGACGGAAAAGGCTATCCTTTGGGACTCCTTGGAGACGATATACCCATTTCTGCTCAGATAGTTTCAATCGTTGACTGTCTTGATGCTCTAATCAATGTAAGGTGCTATAAGCCCGCATACGCATTTGACGATGCTTACAACATGATTCTTGGTGGAGAGTGCGGTGCGTTCTCAGATAAGCTTTTAAGGGCATTTATTAAGTGCAAAGAAAAGTTAAGAGCCCACGCTCAGGATAAAAGCAGTGACTTTAAGAATAATTCGGCCATTAACGCAGATGACAATCCTTTGGCAGGATTTAGAATCTTAGTGGTTGATGATGATGAAATATCCTCAATGATAATCTCCGATTCCCTCTCTTCATCAGGGGCAATAGTAACCGTTGCAAACAGCGGAGAAAAGGCCGTAGATATGCTTGAGAAGGGAGACTACGGAGTATTTGATGCCGTGCTTATGGATATTTATATGCCGGGAATGGACGGATTTGAAACCACAAAAGCAATCAGAAGATCAAGCTTTGCGGGAGCTGAAACAATTCCCATTATTGCGGTTTCCACAAGCAGAAGAGATATTGATATAGCTACAGCCACGGAAGTCGGCATGAGCTCCTTTATCTTTAAGCCTGTAACGGGCCAGAAATTATCAAAGGCTTTGATTAGCAGTATAAGAAACCGTACAATCGAGCTTCAGCATAAGCTTACTAAGACTAAGCGCCTTGCAAACAGAGACGTGCTTACGGGTGTTAGAAGCCTTGCGGCATATACTGACAAGGTTGAAGAATTAAAAGAAAACATGAAGACCAATAAAAACACAAGGTTTGCTTTGGTTGAATGCGACATTAACGGCCTTAAAAATATTAACGATACTTACGGACATGAAATAGGAGATGTTTACATCGTAAACAGCTGTCGCGGAATTTGCTCAGTATTTAAGCATAGTCCCGTTTACAGAATCGGCGGCGATGAGTTTGTGGTAGTCTTGGAAGATGAAGACTATGAAGCAAGAAAAGAATTGATGGAATCATTAAGACAGCTTGTTGATGCTTCCGTTAAAAAGAAGGATGCTCTTCACGGACGTATTTCCATTGCTGCGGGAATGGCAGAATATAATCCTAAAAAGGATAAAACAGTGGGTGATGTCTTGAAACGCGCCGATACATCAATGTATAATAATAAGCGAATGATGCACATGACAGTAACTGACTAGATTTAAGCCAAATAATAATCGGGCACCGTCTTTAGCCGGTGCCCTTTAAATGTTAGAAAACGAGGATCCGCTTATGAAAATGCTTGAAACAAAGCAGCTTCTAAACACAAAGTATATTAAAGTCTATGAGCATGACTACGAGGGTGGCAGAGTTTTTTATAATGCAACAAGAAGAACTGAAGAAAAGCTTGTGGCATTAATGAATGAAAAAGACAGAGATGAAATGTTACCCGATGCAGTAACATGTTTTGTGGTTATAGACGGTGAGGCACCGAAGCTTCTTTTGCATTACGAATACAGGTTTGCTATAGGAGAGTATCTTTTAAGCCCTCCCGCAGGCCTTATCGATGAATGCGATAAAGATAAAAAAGACGCCCTTATTCTAACTGCAAAGCGTGAAATCAAAGAAGAAACCGGCCTTGACATTAAAGATGCGGACAGAGTGTTTGAAGTAAACCACTGTGTATTTTCTTCTCCCGGATTTACGGATGAATGTAACGCCCTTGTTGGCGCCGTTGTAAATAGCGACGCGGTTTCTTTGTCTGAAGAAGGTGCCGTAGGTGGAGAAGCCTTTAACGGATTTTTACTTGTTGATAAAGAAAAAGCCCTTAAGCTTTTAAAGGACGGAAGAGATGATAAGGGTCACTTTTATCCGATATTTACGTATGCGGCCCTTAATTGGTTTGTAAGTGAGGTATGGAGGCAGGAGAATGATTAAAACAGTAAGAGTAGATACCATTGAAGATGTACTTCCTTTGATAACAGAGCAGGAGTATAGACCGGATCTTGGAAGAAACAGAAGCTTATACCTTTACAGAGGTATGACGGATGTTAACTTTAAAATCGAGACAAGTTTATTCAGAAATTGTAAGGATGCAAAGAAGGTTTTAGAGCCCTGTATTTTAAATAACTTTACAAAGTACGGAGCATTGGAAGATCCCTTGATTGAAAAGTCTGTATGGAGACAGATGATTTTAGGTCAGCACCACGGACTTCCCACAAGACTTTTAGACTGGTCACAGTCACCCTTGATTGCGTTACACTTTTCTACAAGTGAGCACAACCTAGACCAGATGGATGACCATGATTGCGTAATCTGGAGAATCGATATTAAAGAGCTTCACGCTATGCTTCCGGGAAGATATAAAAAGGTGCTTCATGATAACCAGACTTCAGTGTTTACCGTTAACATGTTAAATGAAGTAGCGGCAAACTTGGACCAGTACGATGAAGACATGCAGGACAAGGCAATGGTTGTTGTTGAGCCTCCCTCAATCGATCCTCGAATCGTTAATCAGTATTCTTTCTTTGCTATCGTTCCCGATGCGGTTGATAACATTGAAGAATTCTTTGATAAATATACAAACAACACAGTTCGCTATATTATCAACAAAGATTTAAGATGGCGTATAAGAGATATGCTTGATCAGCAAAATATATCCGAAAGAATTCTCTATAGCGGTCTTGACGGCTTATCTAAATGGCTTGGAAGACACTACTATGTAAGAGACAAGAAAGAAGAATAGTAACAAAAAAAGCTCTGCCGAATTCGGCAGAGCTTTTATAATTTTAAATTACTTTACAGTAACTTTTGTGATGTGAGGGTTTGCACCTTCATACCAGTAAAGGAAACCTTCAACGTCAACAACAGTACCTGCTGTTAAACCACCAACTGTGTTGTAGAAAGCTTCGTCTGAACCATTTAAATAATATTCAAGGCAGAAGTCGTAGTTATTTCCATCCTTTGATAATGTAACATAGATATCATCGCCGGGTTCATCGTTCTTGTAAGATACGTTAACAACTGTCATGTCCTTGAAAGAAACAAGCTTGTTCTGCTTCTTGATGAGCTCGTCTTTACCAAGTAAAGAAGTAACATCTTCGGGCTTTGCAACGTAGTTACCGTTTTCTACTTCGAAAGTAGCATCAACGATTTCAACTTCGCCTGACCATTCTGATTTGTAACCTGTAACTTTGATCTTTGCGCCGGGTGTAAGCTTTTCATAATCAGCTTCTGAGCATGTCATGTTGTAAAGGAAGTAACCGCCGTCCTTATCCTGTGTGTAAACGGTTGCTTTGTTGTCCCACCAAGACTGCTTAGCCTGTACGTAAGTTTCAACTGTAACCTGAGTGTCAAGGGCAGCTGCGTCGTATTCAGCATATGTTAATACGCCTTCGCCCTTCTTTTCTGCTCCGCATCCTGCAAATGCAAGAACCATAGTAGCAGCCAATACAAGTGCTAAAATTCTCTTCATTAGATTTTCCTCCTAATTGGGGAGTTTTCCTCCCGAACAATTTGATTATAATTAAAAAATTTAATTAAGCAAATGATTATATGCCGAAAGTTTGTTAATAAAATAACCTATTTATCGTTATTTTTAACACTTTTGGACATTTTCTTTGAAAAAAGCCAATATCCGATTATTGCTATCCACACAAGCACTAAGGTATAAAGAAGCACTTTTGAAGCAGTGGGAAGCTTACCAAACTCTTTCTTTTCAAAGGTTTCAGTATTTGCTTTTTGAACCTGATCTAGGTGATAAAGGCTCTGTATATCTTTATACATCTTTTCAATGTACTCATCATTAACGGTTTCTTTTCTTCTTTCAGACTTAGTGACGTTTTCAATCATTTGTCCGGCAGCATCTCTTAAAGAAGCGGAGCCGTTAAAGACAGGGGTAATGAAAGTGTTGTCAATGTTTTCAAGCAAAAGCTTTGAAGCTTGAATCTTAGGAGCGTAGTATAGGTCGTTATCCTCGCCTTCACGGCTCAAGTAGTCTTGATATTCTTCCGAGTCAAATGCCTTTGATGTAACGGGCAGATACCCTTCGGTCTGTGAGTAGGCAATCTGAGTTTCATTTGACAATAAATACTGAGTAAAGAGCCAGGAAGCAAGCACTTCCCCTTGGTCTTTTTTATTAAATATACAAATCGAAGGACCCTGAGAAATCATTTTAGGACTTGTAGGGTCAATCTGAGGAATGGGGCGAACAAGTAAGTTAAACTCTGTAAGTTTATCTTCGCTTATGTCATGATGCACAGCATGAGGGCCCATCCATGTGGCGCCTGCGGTTGAATCGATTGCAAAGATACACTGGTTTGCATTTAAAAAGTTTCCGGGGTAGCTTGAAATCTTAAAGGTTGAAAAAGCCCCGGTCTTTGCATGCTTACTTATTTCAAACAAGAAGTTCTTTGTATCATCATTAAAGATTTCAATATTTCCATCGGTATCAGAGTAGCCTGCCCCCATTTGCTTAAGCATCTGGATCATGTAGTTATCCGTAGACTTATAAATAAAAGGAATCATTACCTTTTGACCGTTAACTTTAAATGTTC
>JAEEXG010000055.1 GCA_016291405.1 Lachnospiraceae bacterium | reverse complement strand
GAAAACTGTTGGAGACAAAGATGAAGAAAAAAGTATTTATTGACGGAAGTGAAGGAACTACAGGACTTAGAATAAACGAAAGATTTGAAGGAAGGGACGACATAGAGCTTATTAAAATCGATCCCGAACTTAGAAAAGACCCTGCGGAAATAAAGAAAATGATTAACCAATCCGACATTACGTTTCTTTGCCTTCCCGATGCTGCGGCTATTGAGGCAGCAGAAATGGTTGAAAACGACAACACGGTTATCATCGATACATCCACGGCTCACAGAACCTTGGAAGGCTGGGCTTACGGATGCCCCGAACTTTCAAAAGAACATAGAGAAAAGATAAAGACATCAAAAAGAATCGCAGTGCCCGGATGCTACGCAACAGGCTTTATTATGGCTGCTTACCCTTTGGTAAATGAAGGCATCATGCCTAAAGATTATCCCGTAAGCATTTTTGCAATTTCAGGTTACAGCGGAGGCGGCAAGAAGCTTATAGGCGCCTACGAAGAAGAGGGAAGAGACAAAAAGTTTGACAGTGCAAGAGTTTACGGCCTTACCCAAAGCCATAAGCATTTAAAGGAAATGAAGGCTATAACAGGGCTTGACGCTGACCCTTTGTTTGCTCCTTTAACCACAAATTACTATTCGGGAATGATAGTTGAAATTCCTGTTTACACAAAGCTTTTAAACAAAAAGAAAACGCCCGAAGAATTAAGAGACTTTTTGGCTGATTATTATAAAGATGAAAAGTTTGTACGCGTAATGCCTTTTAAGGAAGAAGAAAAAGAAGGAAACGTTCTTTTTTCAGATGCTAAATCAGGCTGGGACGGAATTGAAATATATGTAACGGGAAATGATGAAAGAGCTTTAATCATGACACGTTTTGATAACCTTGGAAAAGGCGCTTCAGGCGCAGCTGTTCAGTGTTTAAATATTGTCCTTGGATGCAGCGAAGATAAGGGGCTTAATCTTTAATGAGCGGTAAATTGTATGTGGTGGCAACACCGATAGGAAACCTTTCCGATTTTTCAAAAAGAGCGGTTGATGTGTTAAAAGAAGTTGATTTGATAGCTGCTGAGGATACAAGAAATTCAAGTATTCTTTGTAAGCAGTTTGACATTCACACTCCCTTAACCGCGAATCATAAATTTAACGAGTTTAAAGCCGTGGACCGATTGGTTCAAGACATTCTTTCAGGGAAAAGCATCGCTGTCATTTCGGATGCGGGCACTCCCTGTATAAACGATCCCGGCTTTATTTTAGTGAAAGCATGTGCTGATGCGGGCATAGAAGTGGTAGGGGTGCCGGGATGCTGCGCCGCAGCTACGGCAATTTCCGTATCGGGCCTTCCTTCGGATTCGTTTTTGTTTATGGGTTTCTTCCCAAGAGAAAAGAAAGATGCCCTTAAACTCTTTGATTATATAGAAAACAATAAGACAGAAACCTATATCTTCTATGAATCTCCAAGAAGAGTAAAGGATACGTTTTCGCTCTTATCAGAGAGCTTTCCCGATGCAAGGATTGCTCTTTGCAACGACTTAACAAAACTTCATGAAAAAATCTACAGAGGAACGGCAGCAGAAATACTGGCAGACTTAAATGCCAATCCCAATGCTGAAAAAGGCGAGTATGCCTTTTGCATGTATGTAGAGAAAAAAGAAAAAGAAAAGGATGAAAATGCACTCTCACTTGAAGCCATGCTTGTGGATGTAATGATTAAAACAGGCTGCTCTTTAAAAGATGCAATAAGCACCCTTTCAAATGATAAAAATGTGGAAGCGGGAAAAAAGGAAATATATCAGGCTTCTTTAAACTTAAAAGACCTGTTTTAATTATGGAGGAAATATGGCAGAACTAAAAATGAGATTCCCCGGTGGCTTGGCAAAATCATTTACCATGAGCTACGACGACGGGGTAGAGCAGGACAAAAAGCTTGTTTCAATCATGAAAATGCACGGGCTTAAAGGTACCTTTAACTTAAACAGCGGTATCTACGCAAAAAAAGGCACGGTTTATGCACCGGGAACCATCCACAGAAGAATGGATGAAGATGAAGTTTCAAAACTTTACAAAGAGGATGGATTTGAGGTTGCTTCACATGCATTCACACATCCTTTCTTAGAAAGAATCCCTACATATCAGGTTGCAACAGAGATTCTTAAAGACAGAGAAAAGTTAGAAAGTCAGTTTGACACTATAGTAAGAGGCTTTGCTTATCCTTTCGGAACCTTTAATGATGAAGTGGTTAACATTTTAAAAGAGTGCGGAATCGCATATGCAAGAACCGTACATTCCACAAGGAATTTTAAAATGCCTCAGAACTGGCTTCTTTTAGACCCCACTTGTCATCATGACGATGAACAATTATTTGAACTTGCAGATAAATTTATAAATGCGAAAGATGACTACGGATATCCCATGATGTTTTATTTATGGGGACATGCTTACGAGTTTGAAGCAAACAATAACTGGGACAGAATTGAAAAATTTGCCGAAATAATTTCCGGTAAAGAAGATGTCTGGTATGCTACAAACATTGAAATCTGTGAATATACCGAAGACTTTAAGCGCTTAAGAACAAATGTAGATTTTACGAAGGTTTATAACCCCACAGCAAGGACAATCTGGTTTACTTACAGAGATAAGCCCTATAAGATTGAGCCCGGGGAAGAAATGTCAATCTAACATTTTGACAATTAATTCAAACATCAAAGTATGTATTTAAAAGACATACGTGATTATACTTTCTTTTAGAAAGACAAAAAAACATTTAGAGAGATGTTTACGGAGGAGAAACTATATGAAGATTTTGGTTACAGGCGGTGCGGGCTACATCGGTTCACACACAGTTGTGGAACTTCAGAACGAAGGATACGATGTAGTGGTTATCGATAACCTTTCAAACTCATGTGAGAAGTCACTTGAAAGAGTTGAAAAGATTACCGGTAAGAAGGTTCCTTTCTATAAGTGCGACATTTTAGACAGAGAGAAACTTTCAGAGATCATGGACAAAGAAAACTTTGACGCATGCATCCACTTCGCAGGACTTAAGGCAGTTGGAGAGTCTGTTCAGAAGCCCTGGGAATACTATGAAAACAACATTGCAGGCACACTTACATTGGTAGATGTAATGAGAAAGCACAATGTAAAGAACATCATCTTTTCATCAAGTGCAACAATCTACGGAGACCCTGCATTTATCCCGATTACCGAAGAATGCCCCAAGGGCGTTTGCACCAACCCCTACGGCTGGACAAAGTCCATGCTTGAGCAGGTGCTTACAGACATTCAGAAGGCAGATCCAGAATGGAATGTAATCTTACTTAGATACTTTAACCCCATCGGAGCTCATAAGTCGGGAACAATCGGTGAAAACCCCAACGGTATCCCCAACAACCTTATGCCTTACATCACACAGACAGCGGTTGGTAAGAGAGACCACCTTACAATCTTTGGTAACGACTACGACACACACGACGGTACAGGTGTAAGAGACTACATCCACGTAGTTGACCTTGCCAGAGGCCACGTAAAGGCACTTGCAAAGATTAAAGAAAAAGCAGGCCTTAAGATTTACAACCTTGGAACAGGTACAGGCTACAGCGTACTTGATATCGTAAAGAACTTTGAAGAAGCAACAGGCGTAAAGGTTCCCTATGAAATCGGACCCCGTCGCCCCGGCGATATCGCTACATGCTACGCTTCAGCAAAGAAAGCTTACGATGAACTTGGCTGGAAGGCAGAATACGGCATTAAGGAAATGTGCGCCGATTCTTGGAACTGGCAGAAGAACAATCCCAACGGATACGAGGACTAATGAGAATTTGGGCAAAGATTTTTAGGGATAATCATCTGATAAACGATATAACCGTAGAAGATTATTCCAAAGAAACCAGAACGCATAAGGTGTTTGATGCGCTTGAAAAGGCTTGCGTATACTTTGACCTTGAAAAGCCAATATGGCTTGAAAGCAACGTGCGAGACTTTAAAAGAAACGCAAAAACACGGTTTACAAAAGACAGTTTCATAGAAGACGTGCCCTTTGATTACATGGAATTCCATGTAATTGAAGAGGATTAATAATTTTTATAATTGTTAATAGGCACATGATATATTGGCTATATGTGAAAGCAGATTGGAGCGGCACATATGGCCAAATTTTTTAAGGTCTTAGAAAAAATCTTAACAATACTTGCGATTATTCTTTTCTTTGTCACGATAGCATGGTCTTTCGTGGCTGTTTTTGATGGGGATAATTATGATGAAGCATACATAGGTAATTTTGAACCCTATACTTTTAATGAGAATTGGACCATTGAAAAAGAAGGGGTCAAATATCCCGTCACTCTTCCTGTCACCATAGACAATTCTACGGGAAAAGATCTTATTATGCGAAATGTTCTTCCTGATTATATTACTGACGGAATGAATATTTTGTTTAGAGCTTCCGTAGAGGATGTGTACGTATACATTGACGGAGAATTAAGGCAATCATATGCGTCAAAGTACATGCGTGCGGTTAACTATTATCTTCCAAGCGCCTATTTAGCCTGCCCGTTAACACAAGAAGATGCGGGAAGGCCCATAAAGGTAATCGTAAAAGTAAAAGCTACAGGCCTTTTAAATGAAGTGTCTATAGGATGCGGCGCCGATGCATGGTTTCCTGTTATAAAAAACAATATCGTGGTTACGATAGCGGCTGTATTTATGTGCCTCATCGGCTTTATTCCCATAATCGCATATGAATTTGTATTTAAAAAATATGATAAATCTAAAACCTTAAACAACTTAGGCTTTACCATAATGTCCATAGGAATATGGATAATTTCCGAATCTAAGCTTAGACAGATAATATTTAAGCGTCCTTCTTTAACAAACTATTTTACCTACATAGCAATCGGCCTTGTGGGTGTGTTTGCTGTAAGATTTATAAATGAAGTACAGGGAAAGCGCTTTAAAAAATACTACCTCTTTATAGAGGCGGGAATGATCTTACAGATTATAGTTAATTTTTCCTTGTACTTTACAAAGGTAGCAGAGCTTTACGCCCTTCTTAGATTTCAGCATATATGGATGCTTATAGCAATTGCCTTTGTTATAGCCACTGTTTCAAAGGACGTTGTGGATAAAAAGACAAAAGACTACAAGATTACAGGCTTTGGAATGTTATTCTTTACAATCTTTTGTGCTGTTGAACTATTCGTCTTTTATCAAAAGCGTGGCACCTATGCCATGGGATTGTACATGTGCATAGGCCTTATAGGGTTGCTTCTTTTAACTTGTTTTCAGAGCATACAGAATGCGGTTTCTTTGCTTAGAGAACATGAAAAGCGAAGAGAAGAAATGACCATTTCCACAATCGAGACAATTTCAAGTGCCATCGATGCCAAAGACGAATATACAGGCGGTCACTCTTACAGAGTGGGTAAATACGCTATGGCTTTGGCAAGGGAAGTATCGGACCTTTACGGATTTAAAGAAGAAGATATAATGAGAATTCGCTACATAGGCCTTCTTCACGATATCGGAAAAATCGGCGTGGCGGATGAAATATTAAATAAAACCGGCAGGCTTACAAAAGAAGAGTTTTCTTTAATGAAGGCACATCCAATAATCGGTTACAGGCTTCTTGCTGCAATGGATGATTTTGAAGGCCTTTTAGACGGTATCAGATTCCACCATGAAAGATATGACGGAACGGGATATCCCGATGGATTAAAGGGAGATTCCATTCCTTTAATTGCAAGGATACTGGGAATAGCCGATGCATATGATGCCATGACTTCAAACCGTGTGTACAGGACAAGGCTTGATGACAGTGAAGTAAGAGCCGAGATAGAAAGATGTGCGGGCTCTCAGTTTGACCCATATCTTGCTTCCGTTTTTTCAAAGCTTATTGACGAAGGAGAGGTAACTCCCGTTACCGTAGGAGGCCTGGAAGTAAACAAGAAGGGCGAGATTTCACATTCTTCGATTTTGGAAGCTGTGCTTAGAAAAAGCATAGCTATGGAAAAAGAAGTTACAAAGCCTTCTTACATAAGAATGGTTTGCTATTTGCTTAAACTTGCCGAAAAGTTTGACGACAAGGCAGACATTTTCTTTATCGAAGTAAGCAGGAAAGATTTAAAAGAAATAAGCAAGGCAGATACGGAGAGAGCAAAGGAAAAACTTGCGTCTTCCGTTTCAAGGCATCTTGAAAGGTATGACCTTTTGATTGAGTATACAAGCTTTAGAAGCCTGTGCGTTTTGTTTAAACGAGATCTTAAGAAGCTTACCGAAACAGTTAACGAAATCAAGCAAGAAAGCGACGATGAATTCGATATTTCAGTAAAGGAAATCACCAGTGAATTATTGTAAAGATTTTGTTAATTAATTGTGAAATGGGCTATTGGTAAATAAAACTATGATATACTTATATTGGTGTGGAGGCAGCGATACCGCCACACCACAATATTGTTAGAGGATATTGTTGGGAAATTTTAAGGGTAATTTAAGAGGAATAAAATGGACGTAAGCAATAAAGAAAGAAACAGCGAAGTGCAGACATGGAACGAAGTCACACTCGTTTATTCGTCGGCACTTAAGCAGATTAACACCAAACTTGAAATCTTAAACGATGAGTTTCAGCACGTGCATCAGTACAACCCTATAGAGCACATTAAATCAAGACTTAAAACCCCTGAAAGCATCGTTAAAAAATTAAAGAAATACGGACAGGAATCCACCATCGAAAACATGGTGGCATATGTAAACGATATAGCGGGAATCAGAGTTATTTGTTCTTTCACAAGTGACATTTATGAAATTGCAAATATGATTTCAAGTCAGTCCGACATTAAGGTAATTGAGGTAAGGGACTATATTAAAAACCCTAAGCCCAGCGGATACACAAGCTATCACATGCTTGTGACAATCCCCATTTATCTTTCCGATAAGATTGTTGATACCAAGGTTGAAATACAGATTCGAACTGTTGCCATGGACTTCTGGGCAAGCCTTGAACATAAGATTAACTATAAGTTTGAAGGAAACGTTCCTGAATATATTCAAAATGAACTTGTGGAATGTGCTCAGATGGTTTCCAAATTGGACGATCGTATGTTATTGTTAAATGAAGAAGTTCAAAAGCTTGAGCAAAGCGAAATTTAAAGTTTTACCTTGAGGTTATTGGGAGGAAGAAAATGGATAGTTTTATGGACAAAATTGCAGGTAGATTTGCAAACTCCGCAGATGTAATCAAAGCAAATTCGGAAGCGGAAGCAAAGAAGCTTGAAGAATATAAGCAAAGAGTTGAAGAACTTGAAAAAGCAGTTTCCGACATGAGAAGACTTAGCTTTAAATGTGTGGAAACCAATGAAGCCACCACTCAGCTTGTGCAGGGCGCCATCGAAAAAATCGAAGAAATGAGAGGAAACGAAGGTGGCCTTGATTCTGAAGAATTATCAAAGATCGTTACTGATTTAAATGATCTTAAGGCATCCGTTGAGGCTTCTTTTAAAGCAGCTGAAGACGAAGCACACAAAGAAAACGTACGTGTTTACAGAAACGTACAGGCTTCTTTAATTGAAGAGTTAAAGCAGCAGTCTGAAGCAATTGCCATTCAGCATCTTCACATTGAAAAGAAGATTAAAGGCATCAAGCCCTGTGCTATTATCGGAATTGTTTTCTCCGGAATTACAATGGCTATGATGATTGCCCTTTCAATTCTTTACTATTTAAAAATAGGATTTTAAATAATGGCTAAAATAGATTTTAAACCGGGGAACATGCTTTATCCCCTTCCCGTTGTTATGGTCTCAGTGGCAGATAACGAGGGGCGCACAAATATTGTGACGGTTGCCTGGGCAGGCACCATCAATTCAGATCCCGCCATGATTTCGATTTCGGTTCGTAAGTCTCGTTTCTCTTACGACATGATTAAGGAATCGGGCGAGTTTTGCGTTAACCTTACAAATAAGGAGCTTGCAAAGGCCACAGATTTTTGTGGAGTAAAAAGCGGAAGAGATACAGATAAGTGGAAAGAAGCAAACATTACCCCCATTCCTTCAAGTGTCATTAAGGCACCCATGATAAAGGAAAGCCCCGTAAATATCGAGTGCAAGGTTATAAAAAGTGAAGAGCTTGGCACACACACCATCTTTTACGGAAAAGTGGTGGCAGTGCACGTGGATGATGAGTATATGGATGAAACAGGAAGATTTCATTTTGAAGATACAAATCCCCTGGCATACTCTCACGGACAGTATTACACCCTTGGCGAAAACATCGGAAAGTTTGGCTACTCCGTTAAAAAAGCAACCAAGAAAAAATCTTCAAAGAAAAAGAAATAGTAAATCAGGCTTGATTAAAGACCCTTGTGTATTGACTCTCTTCCGAATTTATCTCGGATGGTGCGCATGGCTTCATCAAGCTTTTTCTTTTTTTCAGAATCCACATAAGAAGATTCTTCTAAGGCAGGGCCTGCGCCCTGCTTTTTTGCGCCTAAAAAGTCTTCAGAAAAAAGGCTTAACTGATAAGGCTCATCGGGAGTTACAAGCTTTGAAGCTCTGATTCCAAGTAGCCTTACAGGCCGCTCATCCCAGAGCCTGTCAAAGAGGCTTAAAGCTACCGCATGGATGGCATCGGCAGTTTCAATGGGAGTCTCAAAACAAGTCTGATGAGAAAAGGATTTAAAGTCATAGTATTTTATTTCAACCGTAACCTGCTTTGCCAAGAAATTAGCGCGGTGCAAGCGTCTTGAAACAGATTCGCTTAAAGAATAAAGAACCTTTGAAGCTTCTTCTCTATCGGTAATATCCTTAGCAACGGTAGTGGAATTGCCGATTCCCTTAGCTTCCGGTGGAATCGTAACAATCTTAGAATCATCGATTCCGTTTGCAAATTCCCAAAGAGTCTGGCCTAAGCTTTTTAAATTAGATGTAATGATTGAAATATCGGAGTTTGCAAGCTCTCCGATAGTGTTTATTCCAAGCTTTTGCAAAGTGGCCTGGGCGGACTTTCCGCATAAGAACAAATCCCCTACAGGAAGAGGCCACATTTTTTCTTTTATTTCATATGAAAATAAAGTGTGAGTCTTATCGGGCTTTAAAAAGTCGGATGCCATTTTGGCAAGGACCTTTTTATCTGAAATACCAACGTTAACTGTAAAACCGAAGCGGGTAAAAATCTCACGCCTTATCATATCGGCGCAGGCAACGGGAGATTCATACATATGGGCAATGGGGCCAAAGTCAAGGTAACATTCATCGACACTTGCCTGCTCCACATCATCCGTTAAGGTATGAAGGTAATTTACAAAGTCATGACTCATTCTTGAGTATAAAGAAAAGTTCGGGGCTCTCATAATGAGGTTAGGGCATTTACTGAAGGCGGAGGCAACGGGCTCAGCTGTCTTAATGCCATATTTTTTGGCAGGGATAGAACGGGCCGTAACGATACCGTGTCTTGTATCCTGATCACCGCCTATAATGGATGGAACAGTTCTTAAATCTACAGTTCCGCCGTTATTAAGTTCTTCTACCGCAGTCCAGCTTAAAAAGGCTGAATTTACGTCGATATGGAAGAAAATTGAGCTCATTTAAACCTCGAACATATGTACTGATATTAATATAGCACACCCCGCACGACTTTACAATCCTTCAATATATTGGTAAAATACAAGGGTATTTTTAAGTAGCTATTGATGAATGGTGACGCCTAGCGTCATTTACATATACAGGGTTAGAAAATGGTATTATTATCTCGTTATCATAAAAAATGCAGAGTAGCATATTTGCGCGTAGGGCTTCTTGCAATCGCCTTAAGCGCTCTTTTTATACCCTCACTTAAGATGGTAAAGAGTGTGGGAAATAATATCTTCACTATCTACGTTAACGGAAACATTATCGGTAAAGTGGAAGATGAAGATACTGCCGACAGACTTATCAGCGAAGCAAGAAGACAGGTCGTTGGCGAAAACGACGACATCGTGTTGATTGAGGCCGATTGTAAAGTTGTGGGCGCCGAAGTTTTGGTGGCTGCAACGGATAAAGAAGATGTAATGGTTCAAAAGCTTGCAAAGGAATTTAAGTCTTCTGTAAAAGAAACCATGCAGCATGCATACACGGTTAAGATTGATGACTATATGGTAAACCTTTCTTCCGCAGGACAGGTAACGGAGCTTTTGGATGCTTCCATTTCAAGATATGCGGGTGAAGGCACTTTCTATACAGCCCTTGCAAATGACGGAGCAAGAGAGCTTCCCGTATTTATTCCAAAGATTTATAAAAACGTAAACACGGAAGAAGTAAAAAATCACAGAGCCACCGAGTACTTGGACGGCGACGGAATCTTCCAGCAGTTTGACGAGCTTTTTAAAGATGTTAAGGCAAGCGATGAGCAGGGCTTTGACAGCTTTGATTACGGTATCACAAATGTTTCTTTTGCAAATAGCGTAGAAGTGGTTGAATCTTACCTTCCTTCATCACAGGTTACGGATATCGAATCCGCCATCGATGAAGTTACAAAAGATAAAGAAGAAAAGACAATTTATGAAGTTAAGCCCGGCGACACACTTTCAGCAATTGCCGGAAAGACAGGCATAAGCATCGATGATATTATCGCGATGAACGAAAGTATCACAAGCGCCAATTCCACCATTCGTGTGGGCGATGAAATTACGGTTACAATTCCTCAGCCCGAGCTTTCAGTAAACAGAGAAGAGCTTGTTTACTATGAAGGAACCTACGAGGCAGAGACGATTTATAAATACAACGATGAATGGTACACCACAACCGAAGTTACACTTCAGGACCCTTCATCGGGATATCACAAAGCCGTTCAGAAACTTACATACCTTAACAACGATGTAGTTTCAACGGAAGTTGTAAAAGAAGAAATTGTTGCGGAAGCAATTCCGAGAATAGTTGAAAAAGGAACAAAGATTCCTCCTACATACATTAAGCCTATTTCAGGTGGTCGTATGACTTCCGGATTTGGCTCACGTACAGCTACCATAAGAGGTATGACATCTTACCACGGTGCTATCGACTGGGCAACACCTGTCGGTACAGCGGTTATGGCTTCTTGCGGTGGTACAGTTACACATGCAGGATGGATGAGTAGTTACGGTTATTGTATCTTTATCAAGCACCCTGACGGAAAAGAAACACGTTACGCTCACTTAAGTAAGGTATTGGTAAGCAAGGGCGATTACGTTTCTCAGGGCCAGAAGATTGCGCTTTCAGGTAACACAGGTGTATCAACAGGACCTCATATTCACTTTGAAATGCGTATTAACGGTAAAGCGGTTAACCCGCTTAACTACCTGTCGTACTAATGCGGCAGTTTTGACAAAGGGTCTTATTTGTGTTACTCTCAAGAGGTTGTAAGCGAATAAAACCCGATAATCTGGGATGGTAAATATATGAGACAGTACGCAGTAAGAGGAGGCTCTCCTCTTGTGGGTGAAGTGGAAATCGGAGGCGCTAAAAATGCCGCTTTGGGCATCTTGGCAGCAGCAATAATGGCCGATGAAACTGTTGAAATTGAAAATGTTCCGGACCTTTCAGACATCACCGTAATGCTTGATGCCATCAAGGCAATGGGCGCCTATGTTGAAAAGGTTGACAGACATACCGTTAGAATTAACGGCTCTACAGTTCATACCACTACACTCGATACAGAAGCAATTAAGACAATCAGAGGTTCCTACTATTTTGTAGGTGCTTTACTTGGAAAATATAATAGTGCAAAAGTAAGTCTTCCCGGCGGATGCAGCATCGGTTCAAGACCGGTTGACCAGCACTTAAAGGGATTCAGAGCACTCGGTGCAAATGCGGACATCGCGGAGGCCTGCATCGTTTGCGAAGCTGAAAAGCTTATCGGAAGTCATATCTTCCTTGATGTGGTATCTGTAGGTGCCACAATAAACCTTATGCTTGCGTCAGTTCTTGCAGAAGGTCAGACTTACATTGAAAACGCTGCTAAAGAACCTCACGTCGTTGACGTGGCAAACTTCTTAAACAGCATGGGAGCATCCATTAAGGGCGCAGGTACCGATGTTATTCGTATCCGCGGAGTTGAAAAGCTTCATGCCACCCATTACACCATCATTCCCGATCAGATTGAAGCAGGTACCTTTATGATGGCAGCTGCTGCAACAAAGGGTGATGTGCTTATTAAGAACGTAATTCCCAAGCACTTAGAATCCATTTCTTCAAAGTTATTGGAAATCGGATGCGAAATAGAAGAATTTGATGATTCCGTCAGAGTGGTAGCGGCCAAGCCTTTCAGACACACACAGGTTAAGACCCTTCCATATCCGGGATTTCCCACTGATATGCAACCTCAGATTGTTGTTGCATTGGGACTTGCCGAAGGCACAAGCATTGTTACGGAAAGCATATTTGAAAACAGATTTAAGTATGTTGACGAGCTTGTAAGAATCGGCGCAAACATTCGTGTTGAAGGTAACACCGCAATTATAGAAGGTGTTAAAAAATATACGGGAAGTAAGATCAGTGCTCCCGACTTAAGAGCAGGAGCGGCTTTAATCGTTGCAGGCCTTGCTGCTGAAGGCGTGACAGTGATTGATGATATCCACTATGTAGAAAGAGGATATGAAGATTTCCCTGAAAAATTAAGAAGCCTTGGTGCTCAGATAGAGGTCGTTGAAAACGAGCTTGAGCTTCAGAAGTTTAGACTGAGGGTCGGCTGAGAAGGTTTAAATATAGTACCATAAAAATAAGAAAACCGCTCCGGTTGCGCTGGAGCGGTTTTCTTATTATATATGTTAAATAATCGCTTCGATAAATAGGTTTGGCTCTGCGGATAAATCCACAAATTCGTTTCCGCACTTAATGGTGGGATTTGCCAAAGAGGAACGGTTTATAAATACCACATCCCCCACTCTTCCGTCGTTAAGCTTAACTCTGTGAAGCATATAAGTGTTAACGATGTTTTCAAGGAAGGTCATAATGAATCTTGTATCGTATTTCTGAAGACCTTCACTTTCAAAGATATCAACTACTTTAAACGGACACATGGGACCACGGTAAATACGCGCGCTGGTCATGGCATCGTAAACGTCTACGATTGCAACCATCTTTGCGTACATATCAATCTTTGAATTTCTGATTCCGAAAGGATATCCTGATCCGTCACATCTTTCATGATGCATCAAAGCTGCATTCATAATGGGCTCGGGAACGTTTTGAGCTTTTAGGGCATTGTATCCTTCCAAAGTATGCTTTTTAACTATTGTATATTCGCCCTCTGTAAGCTTACCGGGCTTTTTGATAATGTCTTCGGGAACCGCAACCTTTCCTATATCATGGAGCAAACCGCAGATGGTAGCCATCTTAGTTTCTTCGTCAGTCATACGTAGCCATCTTGCAAAAACATTACACATTAGGGCTACGTTGATTGAATGAACGTAAGTCATGTCATCGTACTGACGCATATTGTGAAGCATATCAAATACGCTTAAATATCCGCTGTCTGATTTTAGTAAGTTAAGGGTAAAGTTAAGAAGTTCGTCGACATTTAATGTCTTTTTATTTTGAGCTACCGAATCAAGCATATGCTGAAATTTGGGAACCTCTTCATCAAATTTAGCTTTAAACGCAATGAATTCTGGGCTCTTTTTGATTTTCTCGGAATAAGAAACATCTTCCGGCATTTGAGGCTCAGAAAGAAATTCCTTAGAAAGTTCGTCTTCGACACGAACATTAATAATGGAATAGAATTCGAGTTTTGTGATTGACTTGTCGTTTAGTACGCTTCCCTTCGGAACAAGCAACTGATTGGTGTAAGTGTAGACATCTTCAGCTGTAACCATTCCGGGAGTGAGTTCACTTGTATTAAGTCTTTTCATATTAATTCCCCAATTAATAAGATTTTTGCCTCTTCATTAAATATTATACTTTCTTTTTGTGATTAATTCAATAAATCTTGACAAGATTTAAATATGAGTGTAAAGTACAAATGTCTCTTATTCAGAGTGGTGGAGATACAAAGGATCTAGGAAGCCACGGCAACCCCCATAAAGGAAGGTGCCAACCTGAGCGAGATGGCGTAACTACGCCAAATTCGAACAATAAGAGGATTGAAATAGGTAAACGTATTTTTAATCCGCTTATGATAAGTTATCATTAGCGGTTTTATTATGCCTTTTATTTCAGTCCGCAAAAGAAAGGACAAAAATATGGAAAAAAGACTTTTTACTTCTGAATCGGTAACAGAAGGACATCCCGACAAAGTTTGTGATGCGATTTCTGATGCCATTCTTGATGCATGCATGGAACAGGACCCCATGAGCCGAGTAGCATGCGAAACAGCTGCCTGCACAGGTTTTGTGCTTGTAACAGGTGAAATTACCACAAACGCTTACGTAGACATTCAGTCTGTTGTACGTAATACAGTAAAAGAAATCGGATAT
This sequence comes from Lachnospiraceae bacterium, assembly GCA_016291405.1. Taxonomy (GTDB): domain Bacteria; phylum Bacillota; class Clostridia; order Lachnospirales; family Lachnospiraceae; genus UBA1258. Next base: position 2,535 of record JAEEXG010000055.1, on the reverse strand, counting down.
GATAAATCCGAATATGGTTTTGACGGAAATACATGTGCTGTATTTGTTGCTATTGATGAACAGTCAGGCGACATCGCTATGGGTGTAGATAAAGCTTTGGAAGCAAAAGAAGGCGAATTAACAGATAACCTTGATACAGGTGCCGGCGACCAGGGTATGATGTTTGGTTATGCAACCAACGAAACACCCGAGCTTATGCCTTATCCTATTTCACTTGCACACAAGCTTTCTTTACAGCTTACAAAGGTTAGAAAAGACGGCACATTAAAGTACCTTCGTCCCGACGGAAAGACACAGGTTTCTGTTGAGTACGATGAAAACGGAAAGCCCTTCAGACTTGAAGCGGTTGTACTTTCCACTCAGCATGATGATGACGTTACACAGGAACAGATTCATAAAGACATTAAGAAGTATGTATTCGATCCAATCTTACCTAAGGAAATGATCGATGGTAACACAAAGTTCTTCATTAACCCTACAGGACGTTTCGTAGTAGGCGGACCTCACGGTGACGCAGGTCTTACAGGACGTAAGATTATCGTTGATACTTACGGCGGATATGCTCGTCACGGCGGCGGTGCTTTCTCAGGTAAGGACTGCACAAAGGTTGACCGTTCAGCAGCTTATGCAGCAAGATATGTTGCAAAGAACATTGTTGCCGCCGGTCTTGCAGAGAAGTGTGAAATTCAGCTTTCATACGCTATCGGCGTAGCTAAGCCCACTTCAATTCAGGTTGATACCTTTGGAACAGGTAAGTTATCAGATACAAAGATTACTGAAATCGTTCGTGATAACTTTGACCTTCGCCCCGCAGGAATCATCAAGATGCTTGATTTAAGAAGACCCATCTACAAGCAGACTGCAGCATACGGTCACTTTGGCAGAACAGATATCGATGTTCCCTGGGAAAAGACAGATAAAGCTGAAGCACTTAAAAAGTACTTATAAAATCAAAGCCTTCGAGGTATACTCGGAGGCTTTTCTTTATGTAAAATACGGCTCAGAAATTATATTTTAATGTTTAAACTTGTGTTATAATTTTTCTAATCAGAAAAATGGGAAGGGGTAATCACCTAAATGTCTTTTGTGCATTTGCATGTCCACACGGAGTTTTCGCTCCTTGATGGTTCCAACAAGATAAAAGAATATGTAAAGCGCGTAAAAGAGCTTGGAATGGACTCTGCGGCAATTACTGACCATGGTGTCATGTATGGTTGCATTGACTTTTACAAGGCGGCTAGAGAAGCAGGCATTAAGCCTATACTTGGCTGCGAAGTGTATGTTGCGCCCAATTCCCGATTCGATAAAGAGCCCGGACACAGCGAAGAAAGGTATCATCACCTTGTGCTTTTGGCCGAGAATAACACAGGTTATCAAAACCTTTGTAAAATCGTCAGTATCGGATTTACGGAAGGTTATTATTATAGACCGAGAGTGGATTTTGAAGTCCTTGAAAAATATCATGAAGGCTTGATTGCATGCTCTGCCTGCCTTGCAGGTGAAGTACCAAGATACATCTTAAAAGGCATGATGGATGAAGCAAAGAAAACCGCAGAAAAGTACAGAAACTGTTTTGGAGACGGTAACTACTATCTTGAGCTTCAAGACCACGGCATGGAAGAGCAAAGAACGGTTAACTCTGCTTTACTTACAATAAGCCAGGAATTAAACATTCCCCTTGTTGCAACAAACGACGTTCACTACACTTACGCAGAAGACGCAGAGCCCCATGATCTTCTTTTGTGCTTACAGACCGGAAAGACCGTTCATGATGAAAACCGCTTACGCTACGAAGGCGGACAGTTCTATGTAAAGAGCGAGCAGGAAATGCGCGCTTTGTTTCCTTATGCTCTGGAAGCCTTGGAGAACACCCAAAAGATTGCTGACAGATGTAACGTTGAAATAGAATTCGGAAAGACAAAACTTCCTCATTTTGAAGTGCCGGAGGGCTACGATTCCTGGACATATCTTAATAAGCTTTGCACAGACGGCTTAAAGGAAAGATACGGGGAAGAAGCAAAGAAACACGAAGAAAGGCTTGAATACGAGCTTTCCATTATTAAAAGAATGGGCTACGTTGACTACTTTCTTATTGTTTGGGACTTTATTAACTACGCAAAAGAACACGGCATTCCCGTAGGCCCCGGAAGAGGATCTGCGGCAGGCTCAATAGTTTCTTATTGCCTAAAAATCACAAATATAGACCCTATCAGATTCAGTCTTCTTTTTGAAAGATTCTTAAATCCCGAGCGTGTATCCATGCCCGATATAGACGTTGACTTTTGTTATGAAAGAAGACAGGAAGTAATTGAATACGTACGAAAAAAGTACGGTTCCGAAAAGGTAGTTCAGATTGTTACATTTGGTACCCTTGCGGCAAAAGGTGTTATAAGAGATGTGGCAAGAGTTCTTGATATGCCTTATCAAAGAGCGGACCAGATTGCAAAGATGGTTCCGAATGAATTAAACATTACCCTTGATAAAGCACTTGAAATGAATCCCGAATTTAAAAACCTTTATGAAACGGATTCTGAA
>JAEEXG010000001.1 GCA_016291405.1 Lachnospiraceae bacterium | reverse complement strand
TCGCCCATTAAAGCGGTACGCGAGCTGGGTTCAGAACGTCGTGAGACAGTTCGGTCCCTATCCGGCGTAGGCGAAGGATATTTGAGAGGAGCTGCCCTTAGTACGAGAGGACCGGGGTGGACGGACCTCCGGTGCATCAGTTGGGAACCAATCCCATAGCTGAGTAGCCGTGTCCGGCAGGGATAAACGCTGAAGGCATCTAAGCGTGAAGCCCCCCTCAAGATGAGATATCCCTGTAGCAATACATAAGACCCCTTGAAGACGACGAGGTAGATAGGGCCAAGGTGTAAGTGCAGTAATGTACTCAGCTGATGGTTACTAATAGGTCGAGAGCTTTACCTAGTAGGTTGTTATTCCAGAGTGTGAACTCGGATAAATCTTCTGTTTTGTGTTCAGTTTTCAAACTTTTGTTCATTGGGATTTTACTTCCCACCTTACAGACGCGAAAGCGTCTTTTTTTTATTCTTTTTACTCTTTTGGGAGAGAACATCCCCCTTTTAATAATTCTTTTATTCCATATATATATAATATGAATCGATATATCGAATTACCTTATTCTTTAGGGGATATTAACCAAATATTATATGACAAATTTTTTATATTGTTTGATTTTTAAGTACAATATGTTATAATTTTCATATATTTGGAAGGTTAAAGTGCCAAGGCACGGAAGGAGTATATAATGGACACTAAAATTCTATTGGAGAATGGTACCAACGAACTAGAAGTACTTGAATTTATACTTGATGATCATTCTTATGGTATCAACGTTGCTAAGATCAGAGAGATTATTCCTTACGCGGAGGTCACACCGGTACCAAATGCTCATCCCAGTATCGAAGGTATTTTTATGCCGCGTGATACGATGATTACCGCAATTGATTTAAAGAATTGCTTGCAGAGAGGTAAGTCTGAACCTACCGGACTTTTCATAGTAACAAACTTTAATAAGCTTGATATTGCATTCCACGTTGATTCTGTTGTAGGTATTCACAGAGTTTCTTGGAACGACATTATTAAACCCGGTTCAACAATTTCCACATCTGAAGATGGTATCTCAACCGGTATTATTAAGATGAATGAAAAGCTCATCATTATTCTTGACTTTGAAAAGATTGTTTCAGACATTAACCCTGAAACAGGCTTAAAGACTTTGGAAATTGAATCACTTGGTGAAAGATCAAGAAACAATATCCCGATTCTTATCGCAGAAGATTCTGTTCTTCTTAACAAGCTTATCTGTGATTCACTTAAGAAGGCAGGTTACGATAATATCACTCATACAGAGAACGGTCAGGAAGCTTACAATATCATTATGGATTGTAAAGCAAAAGGCACTCTTGATGAGAATGTTAAATGTATCATCACCGATATTGAAATGCCCATCATGGATGGTCACAGACTTACAAAGTTAGTAAGAGACGATGATGATCTTAAGGATATCCCGATTGTTATTTTCTCATCTTTGGTTAACGAAGAAATGAGACGTAAAGGTGAAGCACTCGGAGCTAACGCTCAGTTGTCAAAACCTGAAATCGGAAATCTTGTTAAGACAGTTGATTCACTTGTACTTAATAAATAAAAATAAAGATAGAAAGGCCGAAGCTTTCGGCCTTTTCTTTTTGTAAGGAGAAATATGGATTTTAAGGATTACGATTGCATTTTAATTGGAATCGGTGAAGAATTTGATCAAAATGAAAAGGCATTGGATGCATATAATAAGCTAGCAAAGATGCTTGATAAAAAGAACTATTTCATTGTCTCTCTTTGTTTGGATGATGTGATATTTGAAAGCGATTTGGACAAAGAAAAAATAGTTGCGCCTCTTGGAGGAAAGAGAAAGAAACAGTGTCCGGATGCCTGCGAAGGAAAACTTTATGATGTTAACGAGACTGTTTGTCCAATATGCAAAAAGGAACTTGTATATAATAACTATTTAGCAGATAACTACATTGAAGATGATTATATTCCAATGTGGGAAAAGCATAAAAAATGGGTTTCCCTTACTTTAAATAAAAAACTCTTAGCACTTGAACTTGGCGTTTCCTTTAAATTCCCTCAGATTGTAAGATGGCCTTTTGAAAAGATTGTTTCTTTAAATAATAAGGCTGAGATAATCAGAGTGAATGAGACTTTGCCTCAGCTTAGCGAAGAAGTATCGGGTAAAGGGACAAGCATAAAAGAAAATAGTGTTGAATGGGTTGTTGGCATTTAAATATGTATGCTAAAATAAAAACAAAGTAATATATTTCTTTGGGGGATATATATGACTAACAATGAAGATTATCTTGATAGTTTACTAAAAGCAGCCGCAGAACAGGATGATCCTAACTCTGCGATAAATAAAGTTCGCGAATTGGGGAAGAGAGAGGCTGAAGAAAAGGCACAAGCTGAAGAACTTGAGCCTTCTTTGGATGGAATCGATTTTGACAGCCTCACAAATCTTGAACCGATTTCGGAGGATTCTTTAACAGATAGTGTTGAATCCGGTGACATATTTGCAGATTTATCTCCTTCTGAAGATGTAAATCTTGATGGTATCGATTTGGACAGTCTTTCTTCTGAAGATGTTTTGAAAGAAGAAACACCTACAGAAGAAGTATCATTAGATGGTATTTTAGATGAAACACCTACAGAAGAGGTTTCTTTAGATGGAATATTGGATGAAGCTCCTATAGAAGAGGTTTCTTTAGATGGCATTTTGGAAGAAACGCCCGTAGAAGAAGCTTCATTAGAAGGTATTATAGATGAAGCACCTGCAGAGGATGTTTCATTAGAAGGTATCTTAGATGAGACACCTACAGAAGAAGTTTCATTAGATGGTATTTTAGAAGAACCCTCTGTAGAAGAAAACCCTGTAGAAGAAGCTTCTATAGAAGAAACACCTATAGAAGAGATTCCTTTGGAAGAAACTCGCGAAGAAGCTCCAATAGAAGAAATTCCTTTAGAAGACTCTACATTAGAAGAAACAGTTTCAGAAGAAACTGCGGATTCTCCTGAAGCAAATGCGGATGGGTCAAATCTTGATTCACTTCTTGACAGTGATTTTGCGGGAGAAGTAGATTTATCGGATATTTCCAATCTTTTGGATGATGCCGATTCATTTGCAAGTTCTGAAGAAGGTGCTGCAGACGGAGAAACATTGCTTGAAGATGCACCTATAGAAGGTGCTTCAGACGGTGATGCTCTTTCCGATATTTCCTTTGAAGGCGAAGGAGAAAACTACGATAACATTCTTGGAGACCTTTCCGGATTAATTGAGCCTACAGATGTTGAAAAGATGGTAGACGAAAATGCGGCTGAAGGTCTTGATATGTCTGAATCCGAGATTACAGACTTAATAAATGACGCATCCGATGTTTCGGGTGAACAGCAGGTTGGAGAAGTGGAAATCGATTTATCCGATTTATCCTCTCTTGAAACCGAGTTTGGCGTTCATGATAAGAACGACATTGTAGCGGACGAAGCGGTTGAAACTCCGGAAGACAGTGCGGAACTTGATGAAATATCCGATCTTTTAAAGTCCATTGACAGTAATGAAGTTGAGCAGGCCGATGATACGGATGTGCTTAATCTTTTAAACGAAGCTGTCACAAAGCAGGAAGAAATTGAAAATCAGGCTGCAATGGAAAAGGCCAGAGAAGAGGCACAGGCAGAATATAACGAATTTAAGGAAAAGAAAGCAAAAGAAGAAGAGTCTAAGAACAAGAAATCTATTTTCTCATTCTTTAAGAAAAAGAAGGAAGAAAACGCTGAGGAAACTCCTAAAAAAGAGTCCAAGCTTGCAAAGATTCTTGCTTTCCTTACAGCCGAAGAGGAAGAACCTGAAAGTGAAGATGACGGCTTATTAAATGCCACCGATTTAAATCCTACAGAGGGAGCAGGCGCTTCATCCGAAGGATTTGAAGATGTGCCCGGAGAAAACAAGGAAATCCTTGAAGAAATGGACAAAGAGGGCGAAGAAGAAGGCGGCAAGAAAAAGAAGAAGAAAAAGAAGAAAAAAGGAAAAGGCGATAAAGGTAAAGAAGCCGAAGGTGAAGAGGGCGAAGAAGGCGAAGAAGGTGCCGCGAAAGAGAAAAAGCCCAAGAAGGAAAAGAAAGAACGTAAGCCTTTAGTCCTTGATATTGATACAGGAAAACCTTTATCAAAGAGAAACGTTAAGCTTATCGGAGTGCTTGCGGCTACTTTGCTTGTTTGCATTTTGCTTATTTGTAAGTTTATTCCTGGAATGCTCATTAATTCATCTGCAAGAAAAGCTTATTATGTGGGAGATTATGAAACCACTTATAATACTTTCTTTGGTGAAAAGTTAAGCGAGAGCGACCAGATTCTTTTTGACAGATCAACCATTATATTAAAGATGCTTCATAAGTATGATGCATTTCAGGCTTATATGAATATGAACATGAGAGTGGAAGCATTAGACCAGTTGCTTCAGGGCGTGTCAAATTATGAAGAATGGTTGTTTGTAGCCGAATCAACCGGTGCAACAGAAGAGTTTAATCAGGCATATACTAAGGTTGTTGGCGCTTTGTCCATGACATTTGGTTTGACAGAGGAAGATGCTAAAAAGGTTCTTTCTCTTCCTACAGATTTGGAATATTCGCTTATGTGTGAATCAATTGCAAATCATACAGATTATATAGATCCGACACAACCTCTTCCGGGTCCTTTCGTTCCTCCTGTAACAGAGGATTATGTGGATCCCGTTTATGAAGATTATTTGCCGGAAGAAGGGAACTAGATGATTGCCATTATTGATTATGATGCAGGGAATATTGCAAGCGTAATAAGAGCGCTTGATTATCTTGGGGAAAAGTGGGTTTTAACCAGAGATAAGCAGGAAATCTTAAATGCGGATAAAGCAATTTTACCCGGTGTCGGCAGCTTTAAAGATGCACTTGATAATATCAGAAAGTATGAACTTGAGGATGTGATAAAAACATTTATCGCATCAAAGAAACCATTTTTGGGAATCTGTCTTGGATTACAATTGTTATTTGATGAAAGTGAAGAAAGCCCGGGTGTTAAAGGGCTTTCTGTTTTGCCCGGAGTTTGTAAAAAGATTCCCGCTTCAAAAGATATCAAAGTACCTCATGTTGGATGGAATTCCATAAGCCTTCAAAAAGAATCGAAGCTTTTTAAAGGAATCCCGGATAATTCCTACGTATATTTCGTTCATTCCTATTATCTGGAAGCTACAAATAAAGAAGATGTGGCTGCGTGCACGGATTATGGCGTAACAATCCATTCTGCCATAGAGCATGATAATGTTTTTGCTTGTCAGTTTCATCCGGAAAAAAGTTCTGATGTAGGATTAACAATAATAAAGAACTTTACATCACTATAAAGCTATAGATTTGAGGTATTTAAATGTACACAAAGCGTATTATTCCTTGCTTGGATATATGTAATTCAAGGGTCGTAAAAGGCGTTAATTTTGTTAATCTGGTTGATGCCGGAGACCCCGTTGAACAGGCTGTTTTGTATAACAAAGAAGGTGCGGATGAGCTTGTTTTTTTGGATATTACAGCTTCAAGCGATAACAGAGATACAGTAGTTGATATGGTTGAAAGAGTTGCGGCAAATCTCTTTATCCCCTTCACTGTTGGCGGCGGCATTCGAACCGTCGATGATGTTAAAAAGATTTTAAGAGCGGGAGCTGATAAAGTTGCCATTAATTCGGCTGCAATCATGAATCCTAAGCTTATAAGCGAAGCTGCATATAAATTTGGCTCTCAATGTGTTGTTGTTGCAATCGATTTAAAGAAGCGAAGCGACGGTTCAGGCTGGAATGTATATAAAAACGGCGGAAGAGTGGATGTGGGCATTGATGCTTTTGAATGGGCAAAAGAAGCCTGCAGACTGGGAGCCGGGGAACTTCTTATTACCAGTATGGATGCAGACGGCACAAAGAAAGGCTTTGCCAATGACATAACGGCAATGATTTCGGAAGCTGTAGATATTCCTGTAATTGCTTCGGGCGGAGCAGGTTCTAAGGAAGATTTCTTAGATGTATTTACTAAAGGTAAAGCGGATGCTGCTTTGGCTGCAAGCCTATTTCATTTTAAAGAACTTGCCATAAAAGACTTAAAAGACTATTTATATGAAAACAATATAAGTGTCAGGAGATAACTTAATGATAGAAAACGAATGGCTTGAATACTTAAAACCTGAATTTTCAAAGCCTTATTACAAGGAATTATTCGAATTTGTTAAAAACGAGTATGCCACGAAAGTAATATATCCTCCGTCGGGGGATATTTTTTCGGCGCTTGACCATACATCTATTAAAGATGTAAAAATAGTCTTGCTTGGTCAGGACCCTTACCATGAAGAAGGACAGGCTCATGGCATGAGCTTTTCTGTTAGACCCGGAATTAAAATTCCACCTTCATTACAGAATATGTATAAGGAACTTCATGAGGAGCTTGGATTATATATTCCGAATAACGGTTATCTTGAAAAGTGGGCAAATCAGGGCGTGCTTTTACTAAACACCTGCCTAACAGTTAGAAGCGGTGCTGCCAATTCTCATAAGGGAAAAGGCTGGGAGCAGTTTACGGATGCGATTATAAAAGCTGTTAACGAGCAGGACAGACCCATAGTTTATTTCCTTTGGGGTTCCAATGCAAGGTCAAAGAAATCTCTTATTACAAATAAGAAGCATTTAGTGCTTGAAAGTGTACATCCGAGTCCCCTTTCTGCCTATAACGGTTTCTTTGGATGCGGCCATTTTAAAAAGGCAAATGAGTTTTTAAAAGAGCATGGAATTGAGCCTATAGACTGGCAAATAGAAAACATCTGAAAGTTACATTTTATGCTAGACAGCAACGAAAATATATGTTAATATTTACTTCGTTGCAAGGCAAGCCGGCGTGTCGGAATGGCAGACGAGGCAGACTCAAAATCTGTTGTTGGCAACAACGTGCGGGTTCAAGTCCCGCCGCCGGCATTAAATTTTAATCGACATATTCTATTATGAATATGTCGATTTTTTTATTTTGCGGAAGCAATATTTGATAACACAATGGCAATAACTATGATTAATTTGTTTTTCCTTTTTTGTAAAATAAAGAAAAAGGTTGGAAAAAGGGGAAGCGATGAAAACAAATTATAGAAACGTATTTAAAGAGTGCGGTTTTACTGATGAACAGATTGAAAATCGCTTGAAAGAAATAAAAGAAGAGTTCTTCTTTGGTAAAGACAGAGTGTATTTTACAACAGCAGATAACATGGGTTATGTTGTGGATACCGGAAATATCGATGTAAGAACAGAAGGAATGTCTTATGCCATGATGCTTTGCGTGCAGTTAAACATGCAGGAAGATTTTGACAGAATCTGGCGTTGGGCAAAGACTTATATGTACATGACAGAGGGGGAAAATGAAGGATATTTTGCCTGGTCATGTAAGACTGACGGAGAGAAAAACGCAAACGGCCCTGCTCCCGACGGAGAAGAATTCTTTGCAATGGCGCTTTACTTTGCATCTCACAGATGGGGAGATAAAGAAGGAATTTTCGCCTATTCAAAGGAAGCAGACGCCATTTTGACAGCTATGGTTCATAAGGGTTACGATGGTCGAAAAGGGGCACCAATGGTAAATCATGATAATTACCAGATTTTGTTTGTGCCGGGAATTGATTTTACGGATCCATCATACCATTTGCCTCATTTTTATAATCTTTTTTCAAAATGGGGACCTTTGGAAGATAGAGAATTTTGGGAAAAAGCTACTGAGGTAAGCAGAAAATATCTTTACGATTCTTGCGATAAAACCACAGGCTTTTCTGCAGAATATGCTGAGTTTGACGGTTCGCCCATGTCAAGGCCATTACCTTGGACAACAGACAGGCATGACTGGTTTTATTCCGATGCTTACAGAACTGTTGCAAATATTGCTCTTGATTATGAATGGAACGGAATTGATGTGGGCCAATGTGCGGCATCAAAGAACATACAAAGATTTTTACTTATAGATCAAAGACGTGAAACATTTTTTGCTTATGAAGTTACTGGAAAGGCAACTTCTGAGCCTGCACTTCATCCTGTAGGCCTATTGGCTACCGTTGCCCAGGGCTCACTTGCTACGGAGCTTGATGATGTGTCAAAAGAATGGGTTATGAAGTTTTTTAATACGCCAATGAGAAAAGGTGAAAGAAGATATTATGACAATTGCCTTTACTTCTTTGCTTTTTTGGCATTAAGCGGAAACTATAGAATGTGGTAAGAGGATAGAAAAATGAATGAAGTTTTAAAGGGTGCTAAAGCACCGAAAGACCCCACAAAAAAACGCCCCGGATTTTGTATTATGAAAAACAAATCAATCTGCGGTTCTCCTCAAAAGGACGGTAGCGGTATTCAGTTCATTTACGAAAATGACGGAAGAATGCTTGATGCCGCAAAACTTGTGGGCAACATTACCGATGAAAACATCATTGAGATGCTTAAAAAGACCGACAGTTTTAAAAAGCTTGTTCATTCTATCGGCGTTAGTGTTGAAACAGACGATAGAGAGGACGTTTTATTTGCATTTCAAATGTATGGACATAAAGATATCTACGGAAGCGGAACCACTTTAAAAATGCAGGTTCCGGGAGACGGCATGGAGTATATTTTGGAGTTAGACAGCGTTGATTGGTCTGATGACGATAATGAGCCGGGACAGATAAGATTTCATATGAAAAAAGGCGGCGACCTTGGAAAAGCAACAGTCAGATTTTATGTAAGAGACGGTTTTAACGTTCCCAAAGAGGAAGAGGAAAATCCCGTAGATTGCAATTCTGATGCATATAAAGAAATGATTTCAAAGTCATTAATGCTTAAAGGAAATACTGCCAGAATAAACAGAGTATATAAGAAGGCAAAGGAAGGAAAAGACGTTACTTTAGCCTTTATCGGAGGCTCTATTACACAGGGAGCAGGAGCTATTCCCATTAACAAAGAGTGTTATGCCAGAAAGATTTTTGAAGGCTTTTGCGACTCTTTAAATATTTCATACGATTCAAATGTTCATTATGTTAAGGCAGGAGTGGGCGGCACACCTTCCGAACTTGGCATGCTTAGATATGAAAGAGATGTTTTAAAGAACGGAAAAGAAACCCCTGATTTAGTTGTAATTGAATTTGCTGTAAACGATGAGGGCGATGAGACTCACGGAGAATGCTTTGACTCTCTTACAAGAAAGATTTATAACGGTCCCGGAAACCCTGCAGTAATCCTGCTTTATTCGGTATTTTCAGATGATAACAATTTGCAGGACAGACTCTCTCCCGTAGGATACGCTTACGATATTCCTATGGTAAGTGTTAAGGATGCTGTTGTTCCCGAGTTTTATAAAAAAGAAGGAAGAGTTCTTTCTAAGAATCAGTATTTTTACGACAGATATCATCCTAACAATACAGGCCACAGAATAATGGCAGACAGTGTTCTTAACTTAATTAATGAAGCTGTTAAGAGCCCTGATACTGAAGAAAAATCAATTAAAGAAATCACACCTCCGATTGGCGGCGAATTTGAAAATGTAATCCTGTTTGATAAAAAAGATCACACAGATTTAGGTGTTGTAAATCCCGGAAGCTTTACGGATACAGACACGACTTTACAATCCGTTGAACAGGATATGAACCTTACTCAGACACCTATGTTTCCTTATAACTGGTATTATAAGGGCAAAGAAACCGGAGAGTGTGAACCCTTTAAACTTGACGTGGAAGCAACTGCTTTATTGATCATATTTAAAGATTCCTGCGAAAATGCTGACGGCAGTGCCTCAGTCTTTGTAGATGGCAAAAAGGTCCTTACCTTAGATCCTAAGATTGTTGGCTGGACACATTGTAATCCCACTATTGTTTTTAGAAACAGTGAGCTAAAGAAAAGACATATCGAAGTAAAGGTAGATGACCCTACAAAGAACTTCACTATTTTAGGATTCGGAATCTGTAAATAAAGAAAGACAATAAAGATGAAAAAATATTTAAAAATATGTGCTTTAGTACTGGTTTCTTTATTCTTACTTACAGCATGTAAAAATGAATCTTCAATAACTCAAGAAGAGGCAAAAGAAGAAACTGCCACAGAAAGCGTGGAAGAATCAAAGCCTATGGAAGAAGTAACAGAAAACATTGAAGAAGCAGGTGAAGATGCACCTTCTGATATTGTTTTGTATAAATGCGTTGAAGAAAAGCTTGGCGCTTTCTTTGGCTGCGAAGTAACAGGATTTGAAGCAGACGATAAAAGGGTCATGGATATTGCCACCACCCATTTTAATGCCATTACCTTAGGAAATGAGTTAAAGCCCGATTCACTGTTTAATTATAGTAATGCGAGAGTTCCCGGTACCGAAACCGTTGAATTAAACGGAGAAGAACTTTTAGTTCCTGTTTTAAATTATTCAAGGCCTGAAAAGATTTTAAATAAAATACTTAAATTCAATGAGGAAAATCCAGACCATCAGATTAAGGTTAGAGGCCACGTGTTAGTGTGGCATTCACAGATTCCAAACTGGTTTTTCCACGTTGATTATGATGAGAGCAAAGATTACGTCACAAAAGAAGAGATGGACAAGCGCCTTGAATGGTACATTAAGACAGTTTTAAACCATTTTGTGGGTGAAGAGAGTAAATATAAGGACTTGTTTTACGGCTGGGATGTGGTAAACGAAGCGGTAAGTGATAATTCCGGTTACAGGAAGGATACAGAAAACTCTGAGTGGTGGAAAGTATACCAAAGCGAAGAGTTTATTATGAATGCATTTGTTTATGCAAATAAATATGCCCCTTCCGACCTTGAATTGTATTATAATGATTATAACGAATGTACTCCAAATAAAAGAGAACAGATAGTAAAGCTTATAGAAAGCGTCAAAGAAACTGAGGGCGCCAGAATAGATGCTTTTGGCATGCAGGGTCATTATGATATGACATATCCTTCGGAAGGCGAATTTAAGAAGTCTTTGGATGAGTATGTTTCCGCAGTCGGAAAGATTCAGATTACCGAGTTTGATATAAAGTCCACAACCGATTTTTCAAAAGTTGAAGACGGTTTAAATAAAGAAAACGAAAAGCTTAAAAACAGATACGAACTCTTTTATAAAGCGTTATGTGAAAAGCAGGCAGAAAGTCCTGAAAGCATTGAGGGCATTACATTTTGGGGAACTGTTGATCATTATTCATGGCTTCAGCACTTTAACGGTGCCGGAGGCGGAAGCACAGAGGGCTTAAAGCATATTCCTTTGCTTTTTGATGATAAATATGAGCCAAAGCCTTGTTTTTATGTTTTTGCAAACATTGATTAAAACGGAGGTAAAGTATGAACAAAGCAGTTAATCCTATTTTGGCAGGGTTTTATCCCGATCCGTCAATTTGTGCAGTCGGAGAAGATTTCTACATTGTTAATTCAAGCTTTTCTTATTTTCCCGGTCTTCCAATAATGCATAGTAAAGATCTTGCTCATTGGGAGCAAATAGGAAATGTTCTTACAAGAGAATCACAGCTTCCGTTAGGTACGGAAGAAATCTCAAGAGGCCTTTTTGCACCTACAATAAGATACAATAACGGTGTATTTTATGTTATTTGCACTAACGTAACAAAAGGCGGAAACTTTATAGTGACTTCCGATAAGCCTGAAGGCCCTTACAGTGAACCTCACTATTTGGAAGGCGCTGACGGAATAGATCCAAGCCTTTTCTTTGATGAAGACGGTAAGTGCTATTACATCGGCACACATCCAAATCCCGAAGGATGTAAGTATGACGGAGACTGGTATATTTACATTCAGGAAGTGGATATAAAGAATTTTAAACTTATTGGCGAGCCTAAGAATGTATGGAACGGAGCCATGAAGGGCGTACATTGGCCCGAAGGCCCTCACCTTTATAAGATAGGTGAATATTACTATATTCTTCATGCAGAAGGCGGAACAGGCCCCGATCATGCAATCAGCGTGGCACGTTCTGAAAATGTTTTCGGACCCTATGAAAACAACTTTAAGAATCCTATCTTTACTCACAGACATTTGGGTAAGGAATGTCCTATAAAATACGTAGGTCACGGTGACTTGGTTAAAACAATAAACGATGAATGGTATATTGTTTGCCTTGGCGTAAGACCTACTCACGGTTACACCACAATGGGAAGAGAAACATTCCTTGCTAAGGTTGATTTTGAAGATAATTGGCCGGTTGTAAATTGCGGTGTGGGAATTTTGACAGATACGGTAGACGTTAATCTTGATGTTTTCAGACCTGAAAGCGGAAAGAACCCTGTTCCAAACATCACCAAAAACTATGATTTTGATGAGATGGATGAGCTTACTTCCGATTTCCTTCAAATCAGAAACCCTGTTAAAGACTCATACAAGCTTACAAAAGACGGTTTGCTTTTAAAGTTTGGAAAGGATGAACTTACAGATACGAATCATCCTACCTTCCTTGGAATCAGACAGGATACCAAAAAATTCCGTTTCAGAAGTAAGCTGGATGTTTCGAATCTAAACAACGGAAAGCGCGCCGGAATTTGCATTTATCAAAACAGTAAGTTCCAGTTAAGATTTGAAGCAACTCAAAAGGAAGTTAACATTATTCTGGTAACCGACGGTCAGGAGAAAGAAATTGATACGTATCCTATATGGGGCAATATGGTTTCTTTGTGCTTTATAGTTTCAGACCTTACGGCTTCTGCCATGGTTAAAACCGAGCAGGGTACCAAGATTATAAAAGAAAATATCGGTCTTTCTGCTTTGTCTACAGAGGTTGCGGGAGGCTTTGTAGGATGTACCCTTGGTCTTTATGCAGTTGATACAGAATCAAAAGAAGATGAATATGCGTTGTTTAAATATTTGTCTTACGAACGCGATTAACAAAGAGGCGGTGAATTTTATTCACCGCTTTTTTTGAAACGTCTACTGTGATATGATGTAAGAATGAAGGACGAAAGAAAAGTAGATTGTAAAAAAATCGAACGAATGATACCAAGATACTTGGAAAATAAGCTTTCTGTTTATGAAATGCAGGCTATGCTTGACCACATGAGGGAATGCAAAAACTGCAAGGAAGAGCTGACTATTCAGTACATGGTTTCGGAAGGTCTTAACAAGGCCGAAATTGAGAACGATTACAATTTGCTTCAAAGTCTTGAAAACAAAATAAATGATTCGTATAAGCAGATTAAGTCTCACGATTTTCTTTATTTTGGATTCGTTTTTTGTATTATAGCCATAGTGTGCCTTGTTATCGGCTCCGTGGTTACAATTATTCTATAGGTTAAGGGGTTTTTCACTTGAAAATATTACTTATCGACGGAAATTCTATGATGAACCGAGGATTTTATGCATTGCCGCTTCTTGATAAAAACGGCGTTTATACCAATGCAGTCCTCGGCTTTTTAAATATATTGATTAAAACAATTGAGGAAGAGAAGCCTGAATATCTGACGGTTGCTTTTGACGTTCATGCTCCCACATTCAGACATGAAATGTTTAAAGAATATAAAGGTACAAGAAGCGCCGCTCCCACAGAGCTTATTTCTCAGTTTCCCATTATGGAAGAAGTGTTAACTTCAATGGGAGTAAGAATTGTAAAGCAGGCAGGTTTTGAAGCAGACGACCTTCTTGGTACTCTTGCAAAGAAATCAGAAAAAGAAGGCCTTGATGTAACCCTTCTTTCGGGAGACAGAGACTTACTTCAGATTGCTTCCGATAAGATAAAAATTGCAATTCCAAAAACTTCCAAAGGCGTCACACAAACCTTTTACTATTACGCAAAAGACGTGATGGAAGAAAAAGGCGTTACTCCCTTAGAGTTTATTGACGTTAAAGCTCTTCAGGGCGATACAAGTGACAATATTCCTGGAGTCCCGGGCGTTGGTCCAAAGACTGCGGAAGGTTTGATTAAGACCTATCATAACCTTGAAAATCTTTATGAGCATTTGGATGATTTAAAGGGAAAGAAAGCTTTGTATGCAAACCTTTCTGAAAACAAAGAAAATGCTTTCTTTTCAAGAACTTTATCAAGAATAGAGATTAATGCTCCTGTTGATTTAGACTTAAATAACAGTGAATGCAAGAACCTTTTAAATGACAATTCGATGGAGGTTTTATTAAAGTATTCACTTAGAAAGGTAATTGAAAAATTATCTTCATTTTCCGGTGCAAAGGAAGTTAATGAAGCTAAGGATGATATCGATTTTACAGTTGTTTCTTCAAAAGAAGAAGCTAAGAAAGCCCTTAGTCTCATTAAAGGTAAAAAATCGGTTTCTTTGTACGGATGCGATGAAGGCCTTTCTGTTACCGTTAGCGATGAAACTTATTTTATAGAGTTTAACAGTGTAATCTCAAAGGATTTTCTTACTGAGGAAGTAAGAAACAACTTAGAATCTGACACAAATGTCAATACGCTAAACATAAAGACAATCTATGACTATGTCGGAGAGTATAAGGATAGCTTTGATGATGCGGAAATACTGGCATATCTTGCAGATCCTCTAAAGGGTGAATATAACATTTCATATTTGTGTGATAAATATTTATCCAAATACTTTGATGATGACAAAGCTTTATTAAAGGAGCCAAAAAAGAGAGCTTCTTTAATCACAAAGTATGCAGGAGAGCTTGTTTCAACCATTAAAGAAGAAGTTAAGAAAATGGGTGAAGAAGAGCTTTACAGGAAAATTGAAATGCCCTTGTCTTTCGTGCTTTACTCAATGGAAAAAGACGGAGTTTACGTTGATAAAAAAGCATTAAAGGCATTCGGAGAAAAGCTTACCGTAAAGATATCTGAGCTTGAAAAGAGTATATATGAAGCAGCAGGAGAAGAGTTTAATATAAATTCTCCAAAACAGCTTGGAGTGATTCTTTTTGAAAAAATGAATCTTCCTCACGGAAAGAAAACAAAGACGGGATATTCAACATCTGCGGATATTTTGGAGAGATTATCGGGAGAGTATCCCATTGTCAGTGACATATTAGAGTACAGAATGCTTACAAAGCTTAATTCTACCTACGTAGAAGGCTTAACGGCATGTATTAAAGAAGACGGACGCATTCATACTCACTTTAACCAGACAATAACCGCTACGGGCCGAATAAGCTCAACTGAACCTAACTTACAAAACATTCCCATAAGAAGGGAACTTGGAAGAGAACTTAGAAAAGTTTTCCTTCCTAAGCCGGGCTTTAAGTTTATTGATGCCGACTATTCTCAGATTGAACTTAGACTCATGGCTCATATGTCAGGGGATGAAAAGATGATCGGTGCTTTCAAAGAAAAGAAAGACATTCACAGAAGTACCGCATCAATTGTATTTGAAGTGCCTTACGATGAAGTCACAAGTGAATTAAGACGCCAGGCTAAGGCCGTTAATTTCGGTATTATTTACGGTATCAGTGACTATGGCTTAAGCGAAGACACAGGTCTTGATTTTTATGTTGCAAAAAAACATAAAGAAGACTACTTTTCAAAGTATTCAAAGATTAAAGAATACATTGACAGTACTGTTGAAAAGGCAAAGAAGGACGGATTTGTAACAACTCTTTATAAAAGAGTGCGTCCTATCCCCGAGCTTTCATCTTCAAACTTTATGCTTCGTTCCTTCGGAGAAAGAGTGGCAATGAATGCGCCTATTCAGGGAACCGCAGCGGATATCATGAAAATAGCCATGATTAATATTTTTAACAGATTAAAAGAAGAAAAGCTTGAGTCAAAACTGCTTATCCAGGTACACGACGAAGTTTTGCTTGAGGTAAAGGAATCTGAGATAGAAAAGGTTAAAGAAATCGTTTCGGATGAAATGACAAATGCTGCTTCTTTATCTGTTGAACTTGAATCTGAAGTAAACGTGGGAGACACATGGTTTGATGCCCACTAACGGAGGCAACGTGAAAGTAATTGGAATCACCGGCGGCGTAGGCTCCGGTAAAACAAAGATACTTGACTTTCTAAAAGAAAACTATAAATGTGAAGTAATAGTTTCCGATGAATTGGCAAAGGATTTATGTAAAAGCGGGAAGCCTTGCTTTGAACCGTTGACAGACCTTCTTGGAAAAGATGTTCTTTCTTTAAACGGTGAAATCGATAACAGCAAAATGGCTTCAAAAATTTTTGCCGATAAAAATTTACTTGAAAAAGTAAATGGGATTATTCATCCGGCTGTACGAGTTTTTATTGAAGATAGAATAAAAACTTTAAGAAAAGAGAACACATTAGATTATCTTTTTATCGAAGCGGCTTTACTTATAGAGTGCGGATATAAAGAAATTGTGGATGAAATGTGGTATATTTATACTAATATTGATGTTAGAAGAAAACGGCTTAAGGAATCAAGAGGTTACTCGGATGCCAAAATCGATTCCATATTAAAAAGCCAGCTTTCCGAAGAAGAATACCGGAAAAATTCAGATTTTGAGATTGATAATTCGGGTTTATGCGAGGACAGTTTTGAACAAATACGCGAAAGGTTAGGGGAAAATTCATGAGTGAACTTGCAAAGAATCAATATGTATTTGGCCTTGATATCGGAACAAGAAGCGTTGTGGGTACTGTAGGTTATTTAAAGAATGACCGTTTCCAGGTAGTGTGTCAGCGTTCAAAAGAGCATGAAACACGTGCCATGATGGACGGACAAATCCACGACATTCCAAGAGTGGCGCTTACCATCAAAGAAATCAAGGAAGAGTGTGAGGAAGCTATAGGGGAAAAGCTTACTCATGTTTGTATTGCGGCCGCAGGTCGTGTGTTAAAAACCGTCACCACAAAGATTGAGATGGTTTTTGAAGAAGAAAGAGAAGCCAAAGCGGAAGACGTTTCAAATCTTTTGCTTTTGGGTATTGAAAAAGCATATAAAGAGTTCGGAGATCAGAATTCTTCCGAAACAAAGTTTTATTGTGTCGGTTATTCCGTAATCAGATACTATTTAAACACTTTGCCGATTTTAAACCTTGTGGGACATAAAGCAAGGCATATTTCGGCTGATATGATAGCTACATTTTTGCCTGATGATGTTGTTGACGGCCTTTATAAAGCCTGTGATTTGGCAGAACTTGAAGTAGCAAATCTTACTTTGGAACCTATTGCGGCTATCTCTGTTGCAATTCCCGAAAGATTTAGAATGTTAAACTTAGCCCTTGTGGATGTGGGCGCAGGAACAAGCGATATTTCCATAACTGATAACGGAAGCATTATAGGTTATGGCATGATTCCCATGGCAGGTGATGCTCTTACTGACGATCTGGCAAGACATTTTCTTGCAGACTTTTATGAAGCTGAGCGCATGAAACGTGCTGCCACAGAGCTTGATGAATTTGAATACGAAGATATTATGGGCATCAAGCAAAAGGTCACAAAGAATGATGTTGAAAAAGCTTTATCAAATAAAGTAGATGAAATTACTAACTACGTTGCAGAAGAAATTAAGCGTCTTAACGGAGATAAATCCGTAAGTGCCGTATTCGTTGTCGGTGGCGGTGGTTTGGCTGTCGGATTTACCGATGCGTTGGCAAATAAGTTAGGTCTTATTAAAGAAAGAGTAGCTTTAAGAGGAAGTGATGTTTCCGGAAAAATCGATTTTTGCGAAGAAGATTTTTCAAAATCGCCTTTGATGGTTACTCCTATCGGAATCTGTTTAAATTACTACGAAAACAACAATAACTTTGTATACGTTTCTTTCAACGGAAACCGCATGAAATTATACGATAACGGTAATGTGGCTGTTGTGGATGTTGCCATGCAGGCAGGATTCCCCAATGACGGATTATTCCCTAAGCGCGGTAAAGCATTAAGCTTTATAGTAAACGGAAAGACAAAGATTGTTAAAGGTGCGCCGGGAGAAGCTGCCGTAATTAAAGTTAACGGTAAAACTGCGGATATCACCACAAAGGTTAATTCAAACGATAAGGTTGAAATCATAGAATCTACAGCAGGTGCTAAGGCCAGTGTGAAGATTTCCGATTTGCCCGAATTTAAGGAAGGTCTTAAAATCCTTGTGGACGGTCAGATTGTGGAGCTTACAAGACCTGTATTTGTAAACGGTAAGGCTGCATCCGTAGGCTATGAAATCGCTGAAGGCGATCATATCGAGATTCTTGATACATGTACAAAGGAACAGCTTAAAGAAGCTTTGGTTAAAAGCGAAGATATAGAAGAAAAAGCCAAAGAGGAAGAAGTTGTTGTAAGTGAAGATGTTGAAGTAAAGGAAGAAGCTCCCGCTCAGCCTAAGGGAGAGAGCATTACGGTTTTTGTTAACGGCCGTGAAATTACTTTAACGGGTAAACACTATTACATTTATATCGATGTATTTGATTACATTGACTTTGATTTAAACGATCCTAAGGGACGTAGCATTGTTACCCTTCATAACGGTAAGAATGCTAAGTACATGGATGGTTTAAAGAGCGGAGACATCCTGGAAATTTATTGGAAGGAATAATGGGTTTAAAATGAGGTTTTCAAGTATAGCAAGCGGATCAAGCGGAAATTGTATTTACGTTGGATCCGATACCACGCATATACTTATTGACGCAGGCATAAGTGCGAAAAGAACGGTGGAAGGCTTGGCAGGGCTTGATATTAAGCCCGAAGAGCTTGACGCTATTTTAATAACGCATGAGCATGCGGATCACGTACAGGGACTGGGAGTATTATCAAGAAAATATTCTATCCCCATATATGCAACCAAAGGTACAATTTGCGGGATTAAAAGCGCATCTTCTTTAGGAAAAATAGATGATGCGCTTTTTAATGAAGTAAAAAAAGATGTTAAAGTTTCCATTAAAGATTTGATTATTAATCCCATGGAAATATCTCACGATGCAAATGAACCTGTTGCTTACAGAGTAAGTTGTGAAAAAAAGAAAGTTTCTGTTATAACTGACCTTGGAACTTTTAACGAATATACCATTGATTGCATCAAAGATTCTGATATAATCATGGCTGAAGCCAATCATGATATACGTATGCTTCAGGTTGGTCCTTACCCTTACTATCTTAAGCAAAGAATCCTTTCTGACAGAGGACACTTGTCAAACGAGAATTCGGGAAGACTTTTGTCGGGAATTTTGCATGATAATTTAAAGGCTATTTTCCTTGGACATTTAAGCAAAGAAAACAACTTGCCGGAGCTTGCCTATGAAACCGTAAGGCTTGAAATAGAAGCTTCCGACAATAAGTATCACGGAAATGATTTTCCTTTGTATGTGGCAAAGAGAGATTGCCCTATGACGGCTATTGAATTTTAAGATCGGAGGACGATTTATGAATAAAACCATCATTACGGTTGTGGGAAAAGACACCGTAGGCATCATTGCCAAGACTTGTACATTCTTGGCAGAGCACAACATTAACATCCTGGACATCTCCCAGACAATCGTACAGGGGTATTTCAACATGATGATGATTGTTGATATGAACAATGCATCTGAAAAGTTCGGGGAAATTGCCGAGAAGCTTGAAAAGCTTGGAGAAGAAATCGGCGTTATCATTAAGTGCCAGCAAGAAGATATTTTTAATTCAATGCACAGAATTTAGAGGTGGCTTAAATGATAAATATGTTCGAGGTCAATGAGACCAATGAAATGATTGAAAAAGAAAACCTTGATGTAAGAACAATAACAATGGGAATCAGCCTTCTTGATTGTATCGATTCTGACATAAACAAGGTTTGCGATAACATCTATAAAAAGATAACAGGCAAGGCTAAGAACCTTGTTAAAGTCGGAGAAGAAATTTCAAGAGAATATGGTATTCCCATTGTAAACAAAAGAATTTCCGTAACTCCGATTTCACTTATCGGAGCCGCTTCCTGCGAAAGTATTGATGACTATGTAAAGATTGCAAAGACTTTGGATAAGGCGGCAAAAGAAGTAGGAGTTAACCTTCTTGGCGGTTTTTCAGCCCTTGTTTCTAAAGGTATGACTCCTAAGGAAGAACTTCTTATTAGATCTATTCCAAAGGCTTTGGCAGAAACCGAAAGAGTTTGTTCATCCGTTAATGTAGGTTCCACAAAGACAGGAATCAACATGGATGCCGTTAGGCTTATGGGTGAAATTATAAAAGAAACCGCAGAGCTTACAAAAGACAATGACTGTGCGGGATGCATGAAGCTTGTGGTATTTTGCAATGCTCCCGACGATAACCCCTTTATGGCAGGCGCTTTCCACGGTGTTACGGAAGCAGATTGCGTAATTAACGTTGGTGTAAGCGGACCGGGCGTAGTTAAAACAGCTCTTGAAAAGGTTCGTGGTAAAAACTTTGAAGAATTATGTGAGACCATTAAAAAGACAGCATTCAAAGTAACAAGAGTAGGACAGCTTGTTGCAAGAGAAGCTTCAAAGGCATTGGATGTTCCTTTTGGTATTGTGGACCTTTCATTGGCACCCACACCGGCAATCGGAGATTCAGTAGCAGATATTCTTTGTGAAATTGGTCTTGAATATGCAGGAGCTCCCGGAACAACAGCTGCTTTGGCACTCTTAAACGATCAGGTTAAAAAGGGAGGAGTAATGGCTTCTTCTTATGTAGGTGGTTTAAGCGGTGCATTTATTCCTGTATCAGAAGACCAGGGAATGATAAATGCAGTTACAGCCGGAGCCCTTACACTTGAAAAACTTGAAGCAATGACTTGTGTATGTTCCGTAGGTCTTGATATGATTGCAATTCCCGGAGATACAAAAGCTACTTCGATTTCAGGTATTATTGCAGATGAAATGGCTATAGGTATGGTAAACCAAAAGACAACCGCAGTAAGATTAATTCCGGCTCTCGGAAAAGATGTGGGAGATGTGGTTGAATTCGGAGGCCTTTTCGGATATGCTCCCGTAATGCCTGTAAACAAGTTTTCCTGTGATGACTTTATAAACAGAAAAGGACGCATACCTGCGCCCATCCATTCATTTAAAAACTAAAATAAAAAGGCGTATTCCAAAATCGGAATACGCCATTTTTGTTTTAACTATTTCTGCTTTTTGAAAGTATAAACGCTACCGGGATTAATATTGGTAGAGTCAACACCTGTTGAAGCAAATTCATCGTCAATGTAGAATCCCCAGAAAGTCTGGTCAACATCATAATCAGCAACAACGCCGTTTACTGTCTTTACATAGAGACCGTATTCTGTATCATCGCCTGCGATAAGGCCTGCGTTAAGTAATGCGGCTCCAACGGTTGTTTCGTCTGTCTTTACTGTGAAAACAGTTTCATTTCCGTCCATATCGACTACTTTAAAAGTAAACTCTGTGTTTCCTTCGCCGACTACGGTAGCACCGTTTGCTTCAGTCTTTGTTTCAGCGGTGGCTTCTTTCTTTCCGCAACCTGTAA
Source organism: Lachnospiraceae bacterium (assembly GCA_016291405.1). Lineage (GTDB taxonomy): Bacteria > Bacillota > Clostridia > Lachnospirales > Lachnospiraceae > UBA1258. The sequence continues at coordinate 150,177 of JAEEXG010000001.1, read as the reverse complement.
ATACAGTTGTTGCCAACACTAAAACAACCAAGAGAAGATAAGATAATCTTCTTAATGATAATTTTTTCATTTTCTTCACCTCTTTAAAAATATTCATTTAAATAAAAGTATCAAAACATTATTAATCCGTCAAATATAAGTTATTTAACCAAAACAATTTGCTTTGAAAATTCATGCATTCCGTTTTTGCATTTTTGATTATATAAAGAAGATGCAAAAAGCTCATCATCTACGACGCTTTTTGTTAAACTGTTAAGGCTGTCGTATACCGCAGGGACTTTGGTCATTAAAGTGATTGAACTTTTATCGGATATTATGGTTAGAAGGTCTTTTGACGATTCTTTAAATCCAAGCACCTTAATATGGGATATGTGGGCAATCATTTCTTTATACATTGTATTGCTTCCTTTAATGCCCAAAAGAATATGAAAAAGCGTTCTTGAAATTCTTGTAAAGGTATAGTTTTTGGCCTTAATTAAATCTACATATGAAGTAAAGTCCGTAAAAGAATAAAGTTCTGAAAGCATTCTTTTTGTTAAATCTTCACTTGTTTCAAGATGTTCATGAATCGTATTCTGCTTAGTCAAAAGAGCGTAAAATACTTCGCTTGAATAGTCATTTACAAATATGGGCTTTTGCTCAATGGTTTCAGGATCATATGGCACGTATTTTCTTATTTTATCTATTTCGCCTTTTTTAAAAGCAGTACGAAGAGCAGAGGCACTTAAAAATGTTTCGTTACCGGTAATCGTATCATCGTCATAATCCTGACCTTCGCGCTTTATGGTATAAGGCTTTATGCTGCTTTTTGTTCTCATTAAAGCCATTATGTATTCTAAAGCAAGGACATTGTTTGAATGAGCAAGAAGCATTTCGAATTCAGGGAAAAGAAGATAACGTGACTTTGCAAAGGTATTTCCTTGTTTCATAAGGGCTCTCATGCCTTCCGATCCAACCTGACCTTCCGTTAAAAGCTTTTCTGCACATATGCATAAGGTATCGATGTCTCCGCATTCAGAGCCAAAGCAAAGATAATCAACGCATCCTAGTCTGTTTAATAATGTAACGGCGCCCGTTGCAAATAAATCAGCACTTCCGGTGGCATAAGCAATGGGAAGCTGTAACACAAGGTCAGCTCCGTTTTCAAGAGCGAAGCGTGTACGTATTTCTTTTGAAAAAATAGCAGGTTCTCCACGCTGCACATAGTCACCGCTCATAATGCAGATGATGTAATCGACATTTAATTTCTTTCTTATCATATCAAGCTGATATTTGTGCCCGTTATGAAAGGGATTGTATTCGCATATAACAGCAGCAATAGTCATACATTGTCTCCTAATTATGTTTTGACAAAATTTTAACACATTGTGAGATATTAAACAATCAAAATTGTATTTGATTTAGTACATAAGTTGGTATTGTGAAAGTGCTTACATTCCGTTATAATTCATAATGTACTATAAAAGAGAAGACCATACACAGATTTATTTTATTTTTATCACATTAATAATTTGTTAAATTATAAACAATGTTTGACTGTGAAATTACGTACTTTCTTTTATTAAATAATTTTTTGGAGGCAAACAAATGGCTTTTATTGACGGCATTAAAAAGAAGGCAAGAATAGACAAAAAGACAATCGTTCTTCCCGAATCAAATGATAAGAGAGTGTTGATTGCTGCGGCACATATTATTGAAGAGAACATCGCCGATATCATTATGGTAGGCGATGAAGAAAAGATTATGGACGGAGCAAACTGGCTTGAGGTTGACCTTTCAAAGGTTAAGGTTATTAATCCTAAGACCACAGATAAGCTTGATGAATATGTTGACCTTTTATATGAAACAAGAAAAGCAAAAGGAATGACACCTGAAAAGGCAAGAGAAATCCTTTTAAGCGATTATTTAACCTTTGGCGTTATGATGGTTAAGGCAAACGATGCAGACGGAATGGTTGCAGGATGCTGCCACGCTACAGCGGATACTTTAAGACCTGCACTTCAGATTCTTCATACAGCACCAGGTGTTAAACTTGTTTCAGGTTTCTTTATCCTTGATGTACCGGATTGTCAGTACGGTGAAAACGGAACCTTCCTTTTCGCAGATTGCGGACTTAACCAGGATCCCAATTCAGAAGAACTTGCAGCTATAGCAGATACAAGCGCAAAGAGCTTTAAAAATTTAATCGGAGCAAAGCCTATCATCGCAATGCTTTCTCATTCAACAAAGGGAAGCGCAAAGCATGCTTTGGTTGATAAGGTAGTTGAAGCTACAAGAATTGCTCATGAAGAATATCCCGGTCTTTGCATCGACGGTGAACTCCAGCTTGATGCAGCCTTGGTTCCTTCGGTAGCAAAGTCAAAAGCACCTGGTTCAGAAGTTGCCGGTCATGCAAATGTTTTGGTGTTCCCTAACCTTGATGCAGGTAACATCGGATACAAGCTTGTACAGAGACTTGGCAAGGCTGAAGCTTACGGACCTATGCTTCAGGGTATCGCTAAACCCGTTAACGATTTATCCAGAGGATGTTCTTGGGAAGACATCGTAGGCGTTGTTGCTTTAACAGCTGTTCAGGCACAGCTCGTTTAATAAGATTTTAGGGTAGTGTTTCTGTAGGATTTTTAATCAGAATTCTCTTGACAAACTGTGCGTACCCCTATATAATCACTTGAGTGTGGATAGGAGTGAGAGTATGCTGATTAATCTTACCGACTATTTTGAAGTTGATGGTAAAAGGGCTGAAATCAAGGTTCCTTATGAAGCAGAAGTCTTTAATGACGGAATAAATGAGCTTCCGATTCTTGAAAAAGACGATCTCAATTTACATATTGAGAATGTCGGTGGCGGAAAGCTTGTGCTTAAAGGGGACATGAAAGTAGTGATTGAGAGTCCTTGTGACAGATGCTTAAAACCTGTAAAGGTTACGGTACCTATGTCCTTTGATTATTCAGTAGTTAAGCCCGATGGTTTCCATGAAGAAGATGAAGATGATGATTTTCAGGATTTCATGGAAGGGTATGAACTTAACTCAGAAACTCTTATAAACAATGAATTGATTATGAGCCTGCCTATGAAGGTTTTGTGTAAGGAGACATGCAAGGGATTGTGTCCCGTCTGCGGCAAAAACCTAAATGATGGTGAGTGTGGTTGCGACACGTTTGTCCCTGACCCCCGCATGGCAGCTATAAGTGATATCTTTAACGCGTATAAGGAGGTGTAACGATGTCTATTTGTCCCAAGAATAAATCTTCAAAAGGTAGAAGAGATAAGAGAAGAGCAAATTGGAAGATGAGCGCACCTACATTGGTAAAGTGCTCAAAGTGTGGCGCTTTAATGATGCCTCACAGAGTTTGCAAAGCTTGCGGTTCTTACAACAAGAAAGAAATCGTAGCAGTAGATTAATTCTTCTTAGAATCATTAGGACTTTCGAGTATTCGAAAGTCCTTTTTTCTTGCTTTTTTGGCTGTTTATATGTATAGTTAAAAGAGGCGATTTTGCCAAAATATTTATTCAAATTTAATCACAGAGGTACCTTAATGAAAGAAATGGTCACGGTTTGCGTGGATGCAATGGGCGGAGATAACGCTCCCCTTGAGATAGTTAAGGGAGCAATTGAAGCTGTAAATGAATCCGATGCGGTAAAGGTTATTTTAGTGGGTATTGAAACCGCTATTGAGAATGAATTAAAAAAATATGAATATGATAAATCAAGAGTTGAAGTTATAAATGCAGAGGAAGTAATCGATCCCAATGAACCTCCTGTTTTAGCAATCAGGAAAAAGAAAGATTCTTCTATTGTAAAAGGCTTAGAACTTACAAGAGACGGAAAATGCGATGCGTTTCTTTCTGCAGGAAGTACCGGTGCGGTATTGGTTGGAGGACAGGTTATCGTCGGAAGATTAAAAGGTGTAGAAAGACCACCTCTTGCGCCCCTTATTCCAACAACCGAAGGTGTTTCTTTACTTATAGACTGCGGTGCGAATGTTGATGCTCGTCCCAGCCACCTTGTACAGTTTGCAAAGATGGGTTCCGTTTACATGGAAAATGTAGTCGGAGTTAAGAATCCCAGAGTTGCCATTGTTAATATAGGAGCTGAAGAAGAAAAGGGTAATGCTTTGGTTAAAGAGACTTATCCTTTGCTTAAAAACTGTCCTGATATTAATTTCATAGGAAGTATTGAAGCAAGAGACATTCCTGCGGGCCAGGCCGATGTTATTGTTTGTGAAGCATTTACGGGTAACGTAATTGTAAAAATGTATGAAGGCGTTGCAATGTCACTTGTAAAGGTGATTAAGAAAGGCCTTATGTCTTCATTAAAGAGTAAAATAGGTGCTTTGCTTGTGAAGTCTACTTTAAAGAATACTTTAAAGGGATTTTCTCTTGAAGATCACGGCGGAGCTCCCCTTCTTGGACTTAACGGACTTGTTATCAAGACCCACGGAAGTTCCAAACATATAGAAATAAAGAATTCTGTTTTACAGGCAATTACCTTTAAAGAACAGAATATCAACGGCCTTATAAGTGAAAAGCTTAAATCAGCCGACTAGGAGTTTTAGTTAAATGGAAACAGAAATTATAAAAAATATCGTTGCCGAGGTTATGAAGCTAGATCCCAATGAAGTGGAAGATACCACCACATTTGTTGAAGACCTTGGTGCTGATTCTTTGGATATTTGCAGAATCATTATGAATGTTGAAGAAAAATTCTGTGTTATCCTTCCTAAAGACAGTATTTATGCGGTTTCTACCGTAGGTGACATTATAGAAAAGATAAAGAAAATAAAGAAAGCGTAAGCTTTCTTTATTTTACGAAGAGGAATCGAAGATGAATCTTGAGGAAACGGTTGAACAACTTGAAGAAGAGATTGGATATAAATTCAAAAACACCCAGCTGCTTCTTGAAGCTGTTACCCACAGCTCTTATACAAACGAAATGAAGATTAACAGGCGAGCACATTATGAACGCCTGGAGTTTTTGGGAGATTCGGTTTTAGAGCTTATTTCAAGCGAGTATTTATATGATAAATATCCGAACGTTCCCGAAGGCGGCCTTTCAAAGAAACGTGCTTCCATGGTTTGCGAACCTTCCCTGGCTATATGCGCAAGGGGAATGAATTTAGGAAAGTATATTTTCTTTGGCAAGGGCGAAGAAAGTGCCGGAGGAAGAGAGAGAGACTCCATTTTGGCGGATGTTACGGAAGCCATACTTGGTGCTATCTACTTAGACGGCGGCTTGGAAGAAGCTAGAAAATACGTCGACGATCATATTATGGGTGAGCTTACGGAAGATGAACTCTTTGTGGATTCAAAGACTATTCTTCAGGAAATGATACAGCAAATCGACCATAATGAAGTTTTAAAATATGATGTCATTAAAGAAGAAGGCCCCGAGCATGACAAGACCTTTACCGTAAGGGTAAGCCTGCAGGACAAAGAGCTTGCGACAGGAACGGGACGCACCAAGAAAGCCGCGCAGCAAAAAGCTGCTTTCGAAGCCATTAAAAAAATCAAAAAGTAATTTCGTATGAGGATAGTATGTATTTAAAAAGTATTGAGGTGCATGGATTTAAATCCTTTGCAAATAAGATAAATTTTAAGTTTGAAGAGGGTATTACAGGTATTGTAGGTCCTAACGGTTCAGGTAAGAGTAACGTTGCGGACGCGGTAAGATGGGTGCTTGGTGAACAGCGTATTAAGCAGCTTCGTGGTGCATCAATGCAGGACGTTATCTTTTCAGGTACTGAAATGCGTAAGCCTTTAAGTTACGCTTTTGTTGCCATTACATTGGATAATACCGACCATCAGCTTGCCATTGACTATGATGAAGTAACCGTTGCAAGACGTATTTATCGTTCCGGTGAAAGTGAATACATGATTAACGGAACAGTTTGCCGTCTTAAGGATGTTAACGAGCTTTTCTACGATACAGGTATCGGTAAAGAAGGTTACTCAATTATCGGACAGGGTCAGATTGATAAGATTCTTTCCGGTAAGCCTGAAGAAAGACGTGAACTTTTTGATGAAGCCGCAGGTATCGTTAAGTTTAAAAGACGTAAAGAAACCGCTCAGAAGAAGCTTGAATCGGAAGAAGCAAACCTTGTTCGTATTAAAGACATTTTATCCGAACTTGAAAAGCAGGTCGGCCCCTTAGAAAAGCAGGCAGAAGTAGCAAAAGTATACTTAAAGAAAAAAGAAGAGTTAAAGTCTTTGGACGTTAACGTATTTTTGCTTGAAAACAATCGCTTGAAAGAGCAGCTTGATGCTGTAGAAAAGAAGGCTGAAATTGCGGATAACGATTACAATGAAACAAACGCAAAGTATGACTCTATTAAAGAAGAATACGATGAAATAGAGGGTAAGATTACTCTTTTAAACGAAAAGATTGAAAACGCTAGAAACGATCTTTCTTCATCAAGCATCATGCGTGAAAAACTCGAAGGTGAAATACTTGTTTTAAAAGAACAGATTAAGTCCGGAAAGTTAAATGAAGAAAACTTAAATAAACGTCTTGAAGGAATAAACAAAGATAAAGAAATAAGAGAAAAGAGCTTAGAAGCGGTTTCTTTGGAAAAGAAAGAAAACGACTTAAAGACGGCTTCTTTGGAAGAAAGCAAGAGCGAAGCATCAAAGCTTTTGGAAAATGTTCAAAAAGAACTCGAAGAAATCACTAAGCGAATCGAAACAGGTAAAAATACCATTATTGAAGAGCTTAATCGTCGTGCCACAATTAAGGCTGAAATCGGTCGTTTCGACACGATGAAAGAGCAGATTAATATCAGAAAAGCAGAGCTTAATTCAAAGATTTTGGCTGCAAAGTCAGATGAAGTAAAGCAGGATGAAGATATTAAGCGTTTGCTTAAAGAAAGCGAAGATGTTGATAAAGAAATAGAAGAAATGAACAAAACGCTTTCTAACGGCGAAGAAGAGGTTGAAAAGACCAGAAGCCTTATTGCCGATAAGGATAAAAAGCTTAGAGACACACAGACAGAATATGCCAAAGATAAGTCTAAACTTGATTCTTTATCAAACCTTACCGAACGTTATGACGGATACGGCGGAAGCGTTAAGAAGGTTATGGAGCAAAAGGATTCCAATAAAGGAATCATCGGTGTTGTAGCGGATATCATCAAAGTAGAAGAAAAGTATGAAACCGCTATTGAAACAGCTCTTGGCGGTAACATTCAAAACATTGTTACAGACAATGAAAATACCGCAAAGAAGATGATTAACTTCTTAAAGAGCAACAAACTTGGACGTGCAACCTTCCTTCCTTTGACAGGTATTTCAAATACTCAGGAATTTAAAACACCCGAAGTTTTGGATGAAAAGGGTGTTCTTGGTATGGCAGATACATTGGTTTCTACAGATAAAAAGTATTCAGACGTTGCTAAGGCAATGCTTGGAAGAATCGTAGTAATCGATAATGTTGATAACGCCATCGCCATTGCAAAGAAATATAACTACGGAATCAGAATGGTTACCGTTGAAGGTGAATTGTTTGTTCCGGGAGGTGCTATTTCAGGTGGTGCCTTTAAGAATAACTCAAACCTTTTGGGCAGACGTCGTGAAATCGAAGAATTAAAGAAAAAGACGGATGATGAGCTTAAAGAAATCGCTTCTTTGGAAAAAGAAATCGAAAAGCTTAAGGCCGACAGAAATAAGTTAAGAATGCAGGTTGAGGAATTAAAGGTACAGATTCAGAAAAAGTACATTGACCAAAACACCATCGCCCTTAACATCGATAACGCCAAGGCTAAAAAGAACGAAGCGTTGCTTGGATCTAAGAACCTTGAAAATGAAGGCGTTGAAATTGAACAGCAGATTAAGGATATTGAAGAAGGAAAAGAAAATATCCTTAAGTCTTTAAAAGACTCAGAAGTATTGGAAGATAAGATTTCAAAAGAAATCGCAAAAGATACAGAGAGCCTTGATCTTACAAAAGAAAAAGAAAATGAATTCTCCGTTGAACTTTCAAAGTGGGATATTGAAGTTAACAAGATGATTCAGAAGCAGGATTTCGTTAACCAGAACCTTCATCGTATTGAAGATGAAATCAAGCGTTATGAAATCGATGCAAAGGAAATCATTGACAGCATTTCCGCAGGAGAAGAAGAAATCAAGATTAAGCTTAACAATATTTCAGAGATTGAAAAGACTATTCTTGAAAGCCACACTTCTCAGGATAAAAAGCAGTCGGAACTTGTTGAGGATATTAATACCCGTGACTCTTTGACTGAAAAGCAGAAATCATTCTTTAAAACAAGAGAAGAAATTTCCGAAAGAATCAATGCTTTGGATAAAGAAATCTACAGGCTTAATTCTCAGAAGGAAAAGCTTGAAGAATCAATTTCCGGTCAGATTAACTACATGTGGGAAGAGTATGAAATCACCCTTTCCGATGCGGCTACATTAAGAGATCCCGAAATGAACGATTTATCTTCCATGAAGAAACAGATTTCTTCTGTAAAAGATCAAATCAAGAAACTCGGCGATGTAAACGTAAATGCCATCGAGGATTACAGAAACTTGATGGAACGTTATACATTCTTAAAGACTCAGCATGATGACCTGGTTGAAGCTAAGGCTACATTGGAAGGCATTATCCAAGAACTTGATGATGCAATGAGAAAGCAGTTTGCGGAAAGCTTTAAGGATATAAACTCAGAATTTGACAAAGTATTTAAGGAACTCTTCGGAGGCGGTAAAGGTACCCTTGAACTTATTGAAGAGGAAGATATTCTTGAAGCAGGCATACGTATTATTGCGCAGCCACCCGGAAAGAAACTTCAGAACATGATGCAGTTATCCGGTGGTGAAAAAGCATTAACCGCAATAGCATTATTGTTTGCAATTCAGAACTTAAAGCCTTCACCTTTCTGTCTTCTTGACGAAATTGAAGCGGCCTTGGATGAAAGCAACGTTGACAGATTTGCAAAGTACTTGCATAAGCTTACAAAGCATACTCAGTTCATTGTTATCACTCACAGAAGAGGTACCATGGAAAGAGCCGACAGACTCTACGGTATCACTATGCAGGAAAAGGGTGTTTCTGCTTTGGTAAGCGTAAATTTGATAGATAAGGATTTAGACGATTAATGGCTGAAAACAAAGGCTTTTTTGGAAAACTTAAAAGCGGTCTTGAAAAGACCCGTAACGGATTTGTTAAAAGTATGGATTCGGTTTTTCATGGGTTTTCATCTATTGATGAAGATTTTTACGAAGAACTTGAAGAAATGCTAATTATGGGCGATGTGGGAGTAAACACCACACAGACTTTGCTTGAAAGATTAAGACAAGGCGTAAAAGAAAAAAGAATTAAAGAACCCTCAGAAGCAAGAGACTTGTTTGTTGAAATCATTAAAGACATAATGAAACTTCCCGAAGATGCTTATGACTTTGAAAAAGGCAATTGCGTAATCATGGTTGTTGGCGTAAACGGTGTGGGAAAGACCACAACGGTGGGTAAACTTGCCGGTAGAATGAAAGAATCAGGCAAAAAAGTTCTGATAGCATCCGCAGATACATTCAGAGCAGCGGCAAATGAACAGCTTACGGGCTGGGCAAAAAGGGCAGAAGTTGATATTATATCTTCTAAAGAAGGTGCAGACCCCGCAAGTGTTGTCTTTGATGCTTTATGTGCAGCAAAGGCCAGAAAGACCGATGTCCTTATTTGTGATACGGCAGGAAGACTTCATAATAAGAAAAACCTTATGGAAGAACTTAAGAAAATGAACCGTATCGTTGATAAAGAGCTTTCTGATGCCAAAAGAGAAACATGGGTGGTGCTTGATGCCACAACAGGCCAGAATGCTTTAAATCAGGCTAAAGAGTTTAATGAAGTAGCTTCGCTTAGCGGAATAGTGTTAACGAAGATGGACGGAACGGCTAAGGGTGGAATTGCCATTGCAATTTCTAATGAATTAAACATCCCTGTAAAATATATCGGAGTCGGAGAAGGTATCGACGACCTTCAAAAATTTAATCCGGATGAATTTATAGAAGCTTTATTTACTCCGGAAAAAGAGTAGGAGAAAAGACATGCAGGAATTATCGTTGGAACAGTTTGAGGAAGCTTCCGAAAAAGTAAAGGAAGTCACCCTTGACACTAAACTTGTATTTAGTGATTACTTTAGTAAAAAGACGGGAAACAAAGTCTACTTAAAGCCTGAAAACATGCAGTTTACAGGTGCCTACAAGGTTAGAGGGGCTTATTATAAAATGAGCACTTTGTCTCCTGAAGAAAGACAGAAAGGTATTATTACCGCATCAGCAGGGAACCATGCACAGGGCGTTGCATATGCCGCTAAGTGTTATGGCGTAAGAGCGGTTATCGTAATGCCCACCACGACACCTTTAATTAAAGTAAACAGAACAAAGAGCTATGGTGCAGAGGTTGTGCTTTACGGAGATGTATACGATGAAGCCTGCAATAAAGCTTATGAAATAGCAAAAGAAGAGGGCCTTACATTTATTCATCCCTTTGATGACTATCTGGTTGCTACGGGACAGGGCTCTATAGCCATGGAAATCATAAAAGAACTTCCATTGGTTGATTATATATTGGTTCCCGTAGGCGGAGGCGGACTCGCAACAGGCGTATCCACTTTGGCAAAGATGTTAAATCCCAATATTAAGGTTATAGGAGTTGAACCTAAGGGTGCTAATTGCCTTCAAGAATCATTAAAGGCAGGTAAAGTGGTGACACTTCCCAAGGTAAATACCATTGCCGACGGTACAGCGGTTAAGACTCCCGGATTAAAGCTTTTCCCTTATCTTCAGAAAAATCTTGATTCCGTTATTACTGTAGATGATGAAGACTTGGTTGTAGCCTTCCTTGATATGGTTGAAAACCATAAAATGGTGGTTGAAAACTCAGGATTACTTACGGTAGCGGCATTAAAGAACCTTAATGTTAAAGATAAAAAGATTGTTTGTATTCTTTCCGGCGGTAACATGGATGTAATAACAATGTCATCCGTTGTAACCCAGGGACTTATTTTAAGAGACAGAATCTTTACAGTTTCTGTTCTTCTTCCCGATAAGCCCGGTGAACTTACAAAGGTTTCTTCCGTAATCGCAAAGCAAAACGGTAATGTAATTAAACTTGAACACAATCAGTTTGTTTCCATAAACAGGAACGCAGCCGTTGAATTGACTATTACTCTTGAAGCATTTGGTACAGAGCATAAAGAAAAGATTATTAAAGCTTTAGAGAAAAACGGCTACAATCCTAAGGTTGTTCGTACGGTTATCTAGGGATGGTAAAAAAACAAGGGTATTTAAAAGAAGAGCTAAAAGTATTTAAAATAAAAGATTATACGGATAAAGAGTTTTCTTTTCACTATCATGACTTTTATAAAATCATAGTTTTTGTTTCGGGAAATGTCACATATTGCATCGAAGGAAAAAACTATGAGCTAAATCCTTATGATATTGTGCTTGTATCACAAAATGAAATCCATAAGCCTATCATCAATAAGGATGTGGAGTATGACAGATATGTCATGTATATTTCCGGTGCTTTTTTAAAAGAGTATCCTGTTTTGCTTAATTGCTTTTTAAAAGCAAAAGAGAAGCATACGAATGTTATGAGGGTATCAAATATTGATTACTCAAAACTCTCAGAGCTTCTTGATAAGGCAGTTTATAAGATAAAGAACGATGATAAGTTTGGAAGCCTTTATTTGCACACATATGCCACGCAAGCCCTTCTTTTAATTAATGAATCTGTAGAAGAGAATGGACTTAGGTTTGAAGGTAAGGTTTCTTACGATAAAAAAATGCTGGATGTTTGTGAGTACATAAACAATCATTTAAAAGAAGACTTATCAATCGAATCTTTATCCGAAAAGTTTTTTATAAGTAAATACTACTTTATGCATAAGTTTAAAGAATATACCGGTCTTACCCTTCATCATTACATTTTGGAAAAGAGGCTTCTTTACACAAAACAATTGATTGAAAGCGGTGAGAAAGCAACGTTTGCCTGTGTTGCTGCCGGATTTAAGGATTATTCCACCTATATAAGGGCGAGAAAAAGACTTAATTCAAGATTTATGCAGGATTTAGAATAATTTAATAACTGTAAAGTAAAAACACTTGACAACCCTTATTCAATGAGTTACTATGTTCAAGGTGCTTTAAAAGAGGTGCACAATGGACAAGATAATTGAACGTGGGTTGTTATTTGATTTTTATGGTGAATTACTTACAGATCATCAGCAAAAAATATACTCAGAAGCAGTGTTTAACGATTTGTCATTGTCAGAGCTTTCCGAAGAAGAGGGAATCTCAAGACAAGGCATTCATGATTTGATAAAGCGTTGTGATAAGTCATTACAGGAATACGAAGAAAAGCTTGGGCTTATAAAGCGTTTTCAGCAGATTAAAACAGAAATCGAAAATATAGAAGCGATTATCGAATCCAACACCGACTTGGATGAATCATCCAAGAAAGATTTAAAAAGCAGATTAACAAGTATTGTCGAGGATTTATAATAGATGGCCTTTGAAAGTTTGACAGAAAAACTTCAAAACGTTTTCAAAAACCTTAAAGGCAAAGGTCGACTTTCCGAAGATGATGTAAGAGCAGCTCTTAAAGATGTTAAGATGGCATTGCTCGAAGCGGATGTTAACTTTAAGGTTGTTAAACAGTTTATAAATGCGGTTACCGAGCGTGCGGTTGGCCAGGATGTTTTGGAAGGCATTAACCCCGGACAAATGGTAATTAAAATCGTTAACGAAGAAATGACTTCTCTTATGGGAAGCGAAGTTACAGAGTTAACATTTAAGCCCGGTAAAGAAGTTACGGTTTTCATGCTTTGCGGTTTACAAGGTGCAGGTAAAACAACGGCTGCCGCAAAGATTGCAGGAAGATTAAAGCTTAAAAGCAAAAAGACATTGCTTGCGGCCTGTGATATTTACAGACCTGCGGCAATCGATCAGTTAAAGCGTAACGGTGAAAAAATAGGATGTGAAGTGTTCGAAATGGGCACCGACACAAAGCCTTCCGTTATTGCTAAAAACGCTTACGACTACGCCGTTAAAAACGGATTTAACGTAGTAATTTTGGATACAGCAGGTCGACTTCATGTTGATGAAGACATGATGAGCGAACTTGTGGAAATAAAGTCAAATGTAGATGTTTTTAAAACTCTTTTGGTTATCGATGCAATGCTTGGTCAGGATGCTGTCAATGTTGCAAACGAGTTTAACGAAAAGGTCGGTTTGGACGGTGTTATTCTTTCCAAGGCTGACGGCGATACCAGAGGCGGTGCGGCACTTTCAGTAAAGGCCGTTACAGGAAAACCGATTTTATTTGTATCAAACGGTGAAAAGCTTGATGAAATCGAGCCTTTCTACCCTGACCGTATGGCCAACAGAATACTTGGCATGGGAGATGTGCTTTCTTTAATCGAAAAGGCCGAAGCTGCAAACGCAGACAGAGACGTTTCGAAAGATAAAGAAATGGTATCCCGCTTAAAGAAAGGTAAATTCGACTTTAACGATTACCTTGAAAGTATGCAGGCCATGAAAAAGATGGGCGGGTTGGCATCCATTATGTCAATGATGCCCGGAATGGGAATGAAAGTAGGAGACATCGATTCCGATGAATCCGAAAAGAAACTTAAAAAGACCGAAGCAATAGTACTTAGTATGACTCCTAAGGAAAGATCCAATCCCAAGCTTATGAACCCTCAAAGAAAGTTCAGAATTGCAAAGGGTGCGGGAGTTGATATTGCAGAAGTCAACCGTTTCATCAAACAGTTTGAACAGTCTCAGAAAATGATGAAACAGTTCCCGTCAATGATGGGTAAATTTGGTGGCAGAAAAGGAAGATTTCCTTTCTAATAAATTTTTTTTACATTTAGCCGGAGGTGAATAAAATGGCAGTTAAAATCAGATTAAGAAGAATGGGTCAGAAGAAAGCTCCTTTTTATAGAATTATTGTAGCAGATTCAAGATCCCCCAGAGACGGTAAGTTCATCGCAGAAATCGGAACATACGATCCCAACGTTGAACCCGCAGCAGTTAAGGTTGATGAAGAAGCAGCAAAGAAGTGGCTTGCAAATGGTGCTCAGCCTACAGAAGTTGTTAGCAGACTCTTCAAGAATGCCAATATTACAAAGTAATATTCAATAATCAGGTTTGCTAAAAACTTATGGAGGCGGATATGAGAGAATTGGTCGAAGTTATCGCAAAAGCTCTTGTGGAAAACCCCGATGAAGTTGTAGTTACAGAACGTACTGAAGGCAGAAGCGTGGTTATTGAATTACACGTTGCTCAGTCTGATATGGGTAAAGTTATCGGAAAGCAGGGACGTATCGCTAAAGCGATTCGTGCGGTTGTTAAGGCAGCAAGCTCTAAAGATAACTCAAGAGTAGATGTGGAAATCATTTAAAAAGAAATAGGGGTATCCGATTGGGTACCCCTATCTTTGTAAAGAGGATTTATGGAAGACTTATTAACGGTAGGTATTATTACAACAGCACACGGCGTACATGGTGAAGTTAAGGTATATCCTACAACCGATGATGTTAAGCGCTTTAAAAAGTGTAAAGAACTGATACTTGATGACGGCAAAAACCAAAGAAAAGTTAAGCTTCTTTCCGTAAAGTTCTTTAAGCAGTTTGTCATCATCAAATTTGAAGGCATAGATACAATGGATGATGCTCTTAAATTAAAGAATGCATCACTTCTTGTAACAAGAGATATGGCTGTTAAATGCGAGAAAGATGAGTATTTTATAGCTGATCTTATCGGCCTTAAGGTTTATGACGAAGAAAACAATTTAATCGGTGTTGTATCCGAAGTTTATCAAACGGGTGCGAACGATGTTTATGAAATAGAAAAAGAAGACTCAAAGAAAGTCTTGGTTCCTGCAATCAAGGATTGCATTAAAGATGTGGATATCAAAGCAGGTAAAATGACAATTCATGTTATGGAAGGATTGTTTGAATGAATTTTCACATACTTACGCTTTTCCCGGAAATGGTGCTTGACGGTTTAAATACCAGCATTATAGGAAGAGCGATTTCAAAAAACTACATAACCTTGGATGCTGTTCAGATAAGAGATTATACTTTGGATAAGCATAATAAGGTTGATGATTATACTTACGGCGGAGGAGCAGGAATGCTTATGCAGGCTCAACCCGTATATGATGCCTGTGAAGCCGTACAAAAGAAAATTGAAGAAGCAGGAAGAAAACGCTCTAGAGTAATATACGTTACTCCCGGCGGTTACACCTTTAACCAATCTATGGCAAGTGACTTTTCAAAAGAGGAAGATTTAATTTTCCTTTGCGGTCATTATGAAGGAATAGATGAAAGAGTTTTGGAAGAAGTGGTTACCGATTATGTTTCCATAGGTGACTATGTTCTTACAGGTGGTGAACTTCCCGCAATGGTTATGATTGACTGTATTTCAAGGCTTGTACCGGGCGTTTTAAGTAACAGCGAATCATCCGTTACAGAGTCGTTTTCGGACGGACTGCTTGAATATCCACAATATTCAAGGCCTGAAGAGTGGCATGGAAAGAAAGTGCCTGAAATACTGTTAAGCGGTCATCATGCAAATGTTGAAAAATGGAGATTGGAGCAATCACTTTTAAAGACTAAAAGAATTCGCCCCGATCTTTATGAAAAATATATTCAGGATCATCCCGTGGAAGAAAAGAAAAAAAGAAGAAAGCAAAAGTCTTGCAATAGTTAGGCATTTGTGATAAAATACGAACGTTGTCAATACGGATGGTCCTCTGTTACGAAGTGTATTAAGAACATCTGCTATATAAGGAGGAACAAAATGAACGACATTATTAAGAACATTGAAGCTGCTCAGTTAAAAGAAAACGTTGCCCAGTTCGAAGTTGGTGATACTGTTAAGGTATACGCTAAGATCAAAGAAGGCGACAAGGAAAGAATTCAGGTATTTGAAGGTACTGTTCTTAAGAGACAGGGCGGTAGCAACCGTGAAACCTTTACAGTAAGAAAGAGCTCCAATGGTGTTGGCGTTGAAAAGACCTGGCCTTTACACAGCCCTAATGTTGACAAGATTGAAGTTGTCAGAAAGGGTAAAGTAAGAAGAGCTAAACTTAACTACTTAAGAAGCCGCGTAGGTAAAGCAGCTAAGGTTAAAGAAATCGTTAAATAATTCGTGCAGAAAGGAACAATTAAGTAATTGTTCCTTTTTTGTTTTCTTTTATTCTGTTATAATAAACTAGTTATGAATAGAAGAAGAGGCGGACTTGATTTTAACAGAAAAAGAAGAAAAAAGATTGATGCCGAAGTGTTTAAAGAGATTTTCAGCTGGGCATTCTGGATGGGAATTTCGGCACTTATGGCGGTGGTTTTGATTTATGTTTTCGGGTTAAGAACCAATGTTATCGGAAACTCAATGGCGCCGGGATTATATGCGGGCCAGCACATACTGATTGATAGATTTATATATCAGGTATCGTCTCCAAAATACGGGGATGTTATTTCTTTTGTCCCTAACGGAAATGAAAACTCCCATTATTATGTTAAAAGAGTTATAGGAATGCCGGAAGATAAGGTCCTTATAAGAGACGGCTATGTCTATATAAACGGCGAGAAACTTGACGAAGGGGATTTGTATGATAAGATAGCAGATCCCGGTATAGCTGAAAATGAAGTAGTTTTAAAAGACGATGAATACTTTGTTTTGGGCGATAACAGAAACTTTAGTGAAGACTCTAGATTTGGTAATATTGGCGTTGTAAAAAAGGAGTATATTATCGGGAAAGTTTGGTTTAAGCTTTCCAAAAACTTAGAGTATATTGGCTTTGTAAAGTAGGTGATTCAAATAGAAAATTCAAAAAACGATTTCCAGAGAAAAGTAATTAACTGGTATCCGGGACATATGAATAAAGCTAGAAAGATGATGGAGAGCGAGATGAAGTTAATCGATCTTGTTATAGAGATCCTTGATGCAAGAGCTCCACTTTCAAGCAGAAATCCCGATATCGATAAAATGGCTCAAAACAAATCACGTCTTGTGGTGATGAATAAGGCAGATTTGGCCGATAAAAATATAAACGAAGAATGGAAAGAATACTTTTTAAGCAAAGGTATTAAAGCTATCTTTGTAAACTCCAAAAACAAAGAAGGTTTAAGGTCGGTTTTGCCCGCCGTTAAAGAAGTTTGCAAAGAAAAAATAGAGCGTAATTTATCAAAAGGCATTAAAAATCAGCCCATAAGAGCCATGGTTGTGGGCATTCCAAATGTTGGAAAATCCACATTTATAAATGCCTATTCAGGAAGAAATGTGGCAAAGGCCGGCAATAAGCCAGGTGTAACCGTAGGCAAACAATGGATAAAGATTGATTCAAACTTGGAACTTTTGGATACACCCGGTATTTTGTGGCCTAAGTTTGAAGATAAAAATGTTGGACTTAATCTTGCTTTTCTTGGTTCTATCAATGATGAAATATTGGTAACCGAAGAACTGGCAGGAGAACTTTTATTGTTCTTAAAAGACAATTATCCAAATCTATTAAAAGAGCGTTACGATTTGTCGGAAGAAACCTGTAACACTCAAAATCTTGATGAATATGAACAGTTCGCAACCGCTCAGTCCGTTATGATGGACTATATAGCTAAAAAAAGAGGATGCTTAAAACAAGGAGCATCAACGGATTATTTTAAAGTAGGGGGTATAATTTTAGACGATTTTAGAAGCGGTAAAATCGGTAAAATTACATTAGAGAGACCATGAATGAAAAATTAAAAGAAATACTTAGTATGAGTTTATATTTACTTGGGGTATTGGTTATTTCGTTTTTGATAATCAAGTTCGTGGGTCAAAGAACCCGCGTTAACGGTCCTTCCATGATGAATACCTTATATGACGGAGACAATCTTATTTTAAATAAGATTTCATATAGCTTCCATGATCCTGAAAGATTTGACGTTGTAGTTTTTCCTTTCAGAGATAAATCAGGTAAAAACTATATTAAGAGAGTAATCGGACTTCCCGGTGAAACCGTTCAGATTGATTATGACGGAAATATTTATATTAACGGTGAAATTTTGGAAGAAGGTTACGGAAGAGAAATTATAAAAGATCCCGGAAATGCTGCCGAACCTATTAAGCTTGGCGAGGGACAGTACTTTGTCCTTGGAGATAACAGAAACAATTCCTCCGATTCAAGATTTGATGAAGTAAGTATTGTAAACAGAAAAGAAATACTTGGAAAAGCATGGCTTAGAATATGGCCGCTTTCATCTTTTGGAAAAGTTGAGAAAGGTAATTAAGGGCTATGGCTGCATCCATCAAAGAAATCGGAAATCTCTTTAAAACAGAAGATGTAGATACACTTAATAAATTAATAGAAGAATACTCATCCGATGACAGAGACGGCGTAAAGAAGTATGTACTTTCCGCTAAAAAGAAAATTGATGCATATGAAAAAGAGCTTCTTAGAATAGAAGCTTTAAAAGAGTATGAAAAAAAGTATGAAAGCCTTGGGTATGTTTGTGGCATAGATGAAGTGGGCAGAGGCCCTCTTGCCGGCCCTGTGGTTGCAGGCGCGGTTATTTTACCAAAAGACTCTAAGATACTTTATTTAAACGATTCTAAAAAGCTTACGGCAAAGAAACGAGAAGAACTTTATGATGTAATAATGGAAAACGCCGTAAGTGTAGGCCTTGGTTTTGTTGGGCCTGAAAGAATTGATGAAATTAATATTTTAAATGCTACCTACGAAGCAATGAGAGATGCGGTATCTAAATTAAGCGTGGTCCCTGATGTATTGTTAAACGATGCTGTTACAATTCCGGGGCTTCCCATGAAGCAGGTTCCCATAATTAAGGGAGATGCAAAGAGCGTTTCCATTGCAGCCGCCAGTATAGTGGCAAAAGTTACAAGGGATAGATTAATGGTTGAATATGACGCGATTTATCCTGAATATAACTTTAAATCAAATAAAGGATACGGAAGTGCGGACCATATTGAAGCCCTTAAAAAATATGGTAAAACACCGATTCACAGAAATTCTTTTATAGGCAATTTCGTATAAAAAAGAGGCAGATAAATGGCAGGCTTTCCACTTTCTTTTTTAACAAATCAGATTCAAAGCGTTGATACACGTATCGATGTGCTTGCTCAAGCCAAGGACGCCAACGACTTGGCTCTTCTTGAGCTGCTTGACGGCCTCTCAAACGGAGAAACCATCTTGGGAAAGATTGTTTCATCCGATGAAAAAATGTATTCATTTAAGACCGGTGATAACGTTTTGGTAAGCGCCAAGGCAGAGAACGGCGTAATGCTTGAAGTAGGAAAGACTGTTCTATTTGAAGTTGCCAAAACATCCGATTCACATATTTCCCTAAGACCATTAAATGTAAATACAAACTCATCTCAAACGGCCGAAATGGCCATTAAGCAGGCGGGACTTCAGGTTAATTCAGAAACCCTGGAATTAACTGTTAGAAACATGGAATATGGTAATCCCATAGATAAAAAATCCCTGCTTGCTTCTTTTAAGGATGTTTACAATAATCCGGGCGTTCCCATTAAATATATTGTTGATTTACAGAAAATGGGTATTGAAAGAACGCCTGAAAACCTTAAACAATACGAAAACTATTTAAACACAAAGCAATCCGTTACAAACAGTTTTTCGGAAATATCAACTACCATGTCTTCTGAGTTTTCAAAGGAAATATCTGAGCATATTTTAACTAACTTCGAAAAGGGAAATGTGGCTGATTTAAAAGAATTGGAAGCTGTTATAAGTAAGGCTGTTTCTAATTTTGAGGCTGAAAACAGTGAAGAGAGCGTAGGTTCTTTTATTCCTAAGTTAACGAAAGAAATTAAAGATTCGGCGGATAAGCTTTTGTCAGGTTTACCTGAAAGCGAAGAAAAGGATAGTGCTTTACAAACTAAAAATCCCCTTTCATTTGATAAAAAAGAAGTGGCTGAAAAACTTAATGATATTTTAAAGCCTATTCTTAAAAACTCTGTTGATAAGGCTATTCAAAAAAACTGGATTTTAAACAAAGAAACCATTTCGGAAAAAGAAAGCGTAACTGAACTATATAAAAAGCTTTTTGAAGATACAAAGAGCTTACAAAGAGAGCTTGCGGAAATATTCCCTAAAGAAAGTCCCGTACTTACGCAGTTAAATACACTTTCTCATAACCTTGATTTTATTGAATCTTTAAACCACTTTATTCCTTATGTGCAGATTCCTTTTAAAGGAGAAAACGGAAATAAGGCGGGAGAACTGTATGTATTTAGTAATAAACGTGGTTTGAGCTCACCGGATTCTTCCGTAAGTGCCTTTATTCACCTTGATACCAATAACTTGGGCCCTGCAGATATTTATGTTAAATTATCGGGCTCAAATATTACCACAAACTTTGTCCTTGCAGATGAAGAGAGCTTAAATTTCATAGAAAAGAACATATCTTTCCTTGATAAAAGATTATCCGATAAAGGCTATAATTTAAGCTTTTCATCTCAAATCAGCAAAGAGAGTAACACCCCCATTGAAACCATGCTTTCAATGACCAATTCAAAAGTGATGCTTGCACACACATCATTCGACGCCAGGGTATAGGTATGGAGAAAAAGACAAACAAAGTAAAACAGGCTATAGCCCTTGAATACGATCCTAATGACATAGCGCCTAAGGTAATCGCCACAGGTAGCGGTCATGTTGCCGAAAGAATTCTTGATGAAGCAAAGAAAGAAAACATTCCCGTTCATGAAGATGAAAAGCTTGCGGCAACGCTTTCAAAGTTAGACGTTGGGGAGAACATTCCTCCCGAACTTTATGAAGTTGTGGCTGAAATCTTAGTATTCGTGGATGCTATGGATAAATTAAAAGGTAAGATGAAAAGCTAGTTATGAACAAAAGAAGTGAAGGTTCAATAAAAGAAGATTTAGCCTGCGAATATCTAAAAAAGCAGAATGTTAAAATCCTTCAAAGAAACTTTTATTCTTCCCACGGGGAGATTGATATTATAGGAAAAGATAAAGAATATATAGTTTTCTTTGAGGTTAAGTACAGAAAGACTCAAGCCTACGGAAGTCCCTTGGAGGCAGTTAATTACAAAAAGCAAAGAAATATAATAAATGCGGCGCGTTTCTTTTTGTATAAATATAAATATCCACAGGATACTTTTGTAAGGTTTGACTGTATCGGAATAACAGAAAACGATATCCAATGGGTCAAAAACGCATTTTCGTGCTAGGCCTTATTAAAGAAACATTAAGAAAAATAAATTTGCACATTAATAAATTACTGATAATCTGATAAGGACGGAGGGAATAAAAATGGCTAATATTTTAGTATGTGATGATGATCACGAAATTGTTGACGCTATAGAGATTTACCTTTTACAGGAAGGTTACAATGTGCTTAAAGCCTATGACGGTATTGAAGCACTTGAGTGTTTAAAGAAAAATGAAATTCAGTTGCTTATTATAGACGTAATGATGCCAAGACTTGACGGTATTCATGCTATTTTAAAGATTAGAGAAACTTCAAGTATTCCCATCATTATTCTTTCGGCAAAGACTGAAGATCCCGATAAGATTTTGGGACTTAATATCGGTGCGGACGATTACCTTTCCAAACCTTTTAATCCTTTGGAACTTGTTGCCAGAGTAAAGTCTCAATTAAGAAGATACACAAAACTTGGCAATATGCCTGCTCAAAGCCAGTCGGTTTTCTCGGTAGGCGGTCTTGTTATGAACGACGATACAAAAGAAGTTACTGTAGATGATGTTTTGGTGAAGCTTACACCTATCGAATATAACATCCTTCTTTTACTTGTTAAGAACCAGGGACGAGTATTTTCTATCGACCAGATTTATGAAAAGATCTGGAATGAACAGGCAATCGGTGCCGACAACACAGTTGCGGTACATATAAGACACATAAGAGAAAAAATAGAGATTAACCCCAGAGAGCCTAAATACTTAAAGGTCGTTTGGGGTGTCGGCTACAAAGTTGATAAAATCTAACGGAGCATAAATGGGCAAAAAAGACAAAGAACTTGCAGAGAATAAAAAAGAGAATGATGAGTTACATGCTAAAAAGAAGAAATGGTCTGTCAAAAGATTCATTCTGATCTTTTTGCAAGCTTTGTGCGGAACGATTATCGGTATTTGTTTCTTTGTATACCACTTAAGCGCTCAGGTACAGGTAAAAGTGGATGTAGGAGGGACTTATACCGAATCATTTGTCCCTTCTATTAAGGATATTCTGACTCCATATTTTGAGTCGGAGATATATCATAGGAATTTAAAGGCAAGCACCACTTCAATAATCCGTTATGTCACAATTCGTGAACAGATGGAGATTGACGGTAAGTATGCCAAAAACAAAATTATAAATGTTGGCGAATTTGCCAACAGATTATCACGCTCTTCATACGATGGCCCGGAAGTGTCATATTACCTTGATGACTTAATTCGCTGGGGCCAGCGTGTCTATAATGACAAAGGGGCTTCTTCAAGTTACAAGTTTTACACAGTAGGTGAATATTGTGACTTTTTTGGGTTGGAAAGAAACCTGGAGAAATTTCCCGATGCCCAATCTTTTGACGATCCTTATACTTCATTTGAAACACTGTCAAACGAATTTAAGACAATTGACGGCAAAAATATCGAGGCATACGTTGACAATGAAGCGGATTATCAGACCATTGTTTCAAACGTTCAAAAGACTATCAGCGACTTATACATTAACTACATAGAATATGTAAAGGACTCTGAAATCTACAAAGAAGGAAACACCAACGTAAAGTACGCAATTGTAATGACAAAAGACAATGCCCGTACTTTATATACCAATGTTTCAAAGATAAACAAAGGTGCATCCGATACAAAGATTAAGTCTGTTTTCAGTGAGTTTGAACAAAGAATTTATGCGGTTCCCGGTAACGTTTACGACCCTTACCCTTCAGACGCAAACACAACACCTCTTAAATACAGTGAAATAGGAGATTTGGTTACACAAAACTATGCTTATGCTTATCCTGAAGATACTCAGATTTGGATAGGTGTAGATGAAAAACTTCCCGTAACCGATGTTTTTTCTACCAACAAGTTTGCACTTGAAAATACAGCAAAGCAGATACCCTGGATAGTTTCTTTGGGCGCATTTTCCATGGTTGCCTTTTTAGCATTGGGAGTTATGATAATTTCCGGCGAAAAGAAACTGTATGTGGGCGAAGAAGGAAAGAAGCTACTTGGAAGATTTGAAAAGATTCCAATTGAAATAGGTGTTCTTTCCGTGGCTCTTTTAGTAATGCTTTTATATTTCTGTGAATCCATTACCATAAATGAGCTTGATTACAGGCTTAGCGAAGATTACTGGGCTTCATTTTACAGTTCAGGCTTCCTTGTGTTTGTTGATATAGTTATAGCCCTTATTTTTACCTATGGATTTATTAGACGTATTATATGTAAAAACCTTTTGGAAGGAAGTATATATTCTCTTTTAAGCCCGTTCTTAAAGAGGACTACCGTCAGAATAAGAAGATGGGGATGGAGAGTGTATGACAGTGCCGGTGTTGCAATAAGAACCTGGCTTGGATACATTTTGTACCTTTTATTTAACGTATTCTGGGGATGCATGATTTTCTTCGGAGAACACCCGCTTCTTTCTTTTGCCATATTATTTGCATTTGATGTAATAATCGGAATCATGCTCTTTAACAGAAACTGGGAAAGAAAGAAAATAATTGACGGAATCAGAGCCATAAGCGGCGGTGAATACGATTATAAGATTGATGATATAAAGGTACACGGAGATAACAGAGATTTGGCGGCTGCCGTAAACGACATAGGCAAAGGCCTTGGTAAAGCCGTTGAAATAAGTACTAAAGACGAAAAGCTTAAGGCTGATTTGATTACAAACGTATCCCACGATATTAAGACTCCTCTTACTTCAATCATTAACTATGTTGATTTATTAAAAAGAGAAAACATAGAAGATGAAAGAATAAGAAAATACATAAGGGTTTTGGATGAAAAGTCTCAAAGATTAAAACAGCTTACTTTTGACCTTGTGGAAGCGTCAAAAATTACATCCGGTAATATTTCAATTGATTTAATTAGGATTGATTTTTGTGAATTTGTTAAGCAGGCTAAAGGTGAATTTGAAGATAAGTTCAACGAAAAGAGTCTTAACCTTGTTGTAAATGCGCCAAAAGAACCTATTTATATCATGGCGGATCCAAGGCATATGTGGAGAGTTATTGAAAACTTGTTTAATAACGTTTATAAATACGCAATGCCTGAAACAAGAGTTTACTTAGATCTTGTGACATTAAAAGAAGACGATAAGAAGAAAGTTGTATTTGCTTTAAAGAATATTTCGGGCCAGCAGTTAAACATTCCTGCGGATGAACTTACCGAAAGATTTATAAGAGGAGATGTTTCAAGAAGCACGGAAGGTTCGGGACTTGGACTCTCAATTGCTAAGAGCTTAACAAACGCTCAGAAAGGTGATTTTGAAATCTACTTGGACGGTGATTTATTTAAAGTAACGCTTACATTTGATACCTGTTCATAAAGCTTAAAGGAAGTGCTTTTACACTTCCTTTTTTTCTTAATATCGTATAAAATGAATTCGTATGTAAAATAAAGGAGTAGATATGAACAAGACAAAATCTCATGTGATTAGCAATGTCATTGCGGGGTCTTGGGCGAGTGAAGCAGGTATTATGGCCGGGGATACTATTGTAAGTATTAACGGCGAAGTTGTTGAAGACATTTTTGACTATAGATACAGTATTTTGGAAAGCCATCTTGATGTGGTGGTTTTAAGAAACGACGAAGAGTTAACTTTTTCCATAGATAAAGATGAAGACGATGATTTAGGCTTAGAGTTTGAAAACGGCCTAATGGATGATTACAGAAGATGCAGAAATAATTGTATCTTTTGCTTTATCGATCAGATGCCTCCCGGAATGAGAGAGACACTTTATTTTAAGGATGACGATCAAAGACTTTCTTTCTTGCAAGGAAATTACGTCACCTTAACCAATATGAGTGAAAAGGATATTAAGAGAATCATTAAGTTTAGGATGGAGCCTATAAATATATCTTTCCAGACCACCAATCCCGAACTTAGATGCAAAATGTTAAATAACCGCTTTGCGGGAGATTCCTTGAAAATTGCAGATCGTTTCTTTGAAGAAAACATTACCATGAACGGTCAGATTGTTCTTTGTAAGGGTGTTAACGACGGGGATGAATTAAAGCGTTCCATTGAAGATTTGATGAAGTATTTACCTGTTCTTCAAAGTGTTTCGGTGGTTCCTGTAGGCCTTACAAAGTTTAGAGAAGGGCTTTATCCATTGGAGCCCTTTACAAAAGAAGATGCCATTAAGGTAATTGACTTAATCGAAGGTTTCCAGAAGATATGCTATAAAGAGCACGGACTTCACTTTATTCATGCAAGTGACGAATGGTATATTCTGGCAGGACGTGAAATGCCTGAGGAAGACAGATATGACGGTTATCTTCAGATTGAAAACGGCGTTGGAATGATAAGGTCACTTCAAAACGAATTTGAAGAAGTGTTTGAAAAGAATCGTTATGGTAAAATCAAAAAGTTTTTCATGAAGCCGTATGAGGCAACTTTAGTTACCGCAAGGCTTGCATATCCTTACATGAAACGCTTTGCCGATATGGTTATGGCGGAATATCCAAAGATTAACATTGATGTTGTGCCAATAAGAAATGATTTTTTTGGAGAGAAGATTACGGTAGCGGGGCTTCTTACGGGGCAGGATATAATTGCTCAGTTAAAGGAGCACGGAGCAAAGAAAGATATATTGCTTCCAAGAAACGTACTTAAAGCAGATGAAGACATCTTCCTTGATGATATTAAATTAACGGAGCTTGAAGAAACTCTCGGTGTTAAGGCTCATATGGTAAGATCCGGCGGGCTTGAACTTTTTAATTCGCTTATGGGAAGGTTTAAATAGGAGATTTATATGGATAGAAAGAGAAAACCTATCGTTGCGGTTGTAGGAAGACCAAACGTTGGTAAATCCACTTTTTTTAATGCTCTTGCGGGTCAGAAAATATCTATTGTTAAAGATACTCCCGGTGTAACAAGAGACAGAATTTATGTAGATGTAAACTGGCTTAATTATTCTTTTACTTTGGTTGATACAGGCGGTATTGAACCTGATTCTTCAGACATTATTTTAAAGCAGATGAGGGAACAGGCAGAGCTTGCCATTGAGACAGCAGACGTTATTTTGTTTATGACCGATGTAAAGCAGGGCCTTCAGGATGCAGACAGCAAGGTCTGCGATATGTTAAGACGCTCTCATAAGCCTGTTTTGCTTGTTGTAAATAAGGTAGATAACTTTGATAAGTATATGGCCGATGTTTATGAGTTTTATAACCTTGGAATAGGTGAACCATACCCTGTATCAAGCGTTAACTTGCTTGGCTTTGGTGATTTGCTTGATGAAGTTGTTAAATACTTTGACGATATCCCCGATGATGACGAAGAAGATGACAGAATTAAGGTTGCCGTTGTAGGTAAGCCAAACGTTGGTAAGAGCTCATTAATAAACGCTATCTTAGGTGAAAACAGACTTATTGTTTCGGATATAGCAGGTACCACAAGAGACGCTATAGACACAAACGTTAAGTATAACGATAAAGAGTACATCTTTATCGATACCGCAGGTGTCAGAAGAAAGAGCCGTATTCACGAAGATTTGGAACACTACATGATAGTAAGAACCGTAAGTGCGGTTGAAAGAGCCGATGTGGTTCTATTACTTATCGATGCGACGGAAGGCGTAACCGAGCAGGATGCTAAGATTGCAGGAATTGCCCATGATAACGGTAAAGCCATAATTGTTGTGGTAAATAAGTGGGACGCTGTTGAAAAGGATGATAAGACCATTTACAGATTTACCGAAAATGTTCAAAATGTTCTTTCTTTCATGCAGTATGCAGAAATAGTGTTTATTTCAGCTAAGACAGGACAGCGAATTCCTAAGCTTTTTGAAACAATAGATATGGTTAATGAAAACCATTGCATGAGAGTGGCTACGGGCGTTCTTAATGAAATTATGACAAGAGCGGTTGCAATGCAGCAGCCTCCTACAGATAAAGGAAAGAGATTAAAGCTTTTCTATATCACACAGGTAAGCGTTAAGCCCCCTACATTCGTTATTTTTGTAAATGATAAGGAAATGATGCACTTTTCCTACACAAGATATATTGAGAACCAGATAAGAGAAACTTTCGGATTTAAAGGAACACCTTTACATTTCATAATTCGTGAGCGAAAGGAAGACTAGATATGATAAGAGTTTTGTGTGTATTGATAGGATATTTGTTCGGAGCTATTCAGACAGCATTTTTCTATGGAAAGATGCATGGAATTGACATTAGAGAGCATGGAAGCGGAAATGCCGGAACCACCAATACTTTAAGAGTTCTTGGCACGAAGGCAGGCCTCGTGGTTTTTGCGGGAGATATGCTTAAATCTATTGTTGCAATTATTCTTGTAAGATTGCTTATTTGCGGGCATTACCCTGAAATTGCACCTTTACTTGTGTTTTATACAGGCCTTGGTTGTGTGCTTGGCCATAATTTCCCTTTCTATATGAACTTTAAAGGGGGTAAAGGAATTGCCACAACAGGCGGTATGATGATTGCCGCAAACTGGATGTATATTCCTGTGGGCTTACTTTTATTCTTCGGAAATTTTGTAATCACTCACTGGGTATCTTTAGGTTCCCTTCTTTTATACACCGGTTTCTTGGTACAGACCATTATAATGGGACAGCTTGGTGTTTTCGGAGTCTCACAGTCTGTTTTGATTGAGAGCTATATTGTGGTGTTTGTAATGACCGTTATGGCCTTTTATAAGCATAAAGACAATATAAAGCGCTTGGTGAAAGGCGAAGAGAGAAAAACATATTTATTTAAGAAAAATAAGATGGATGCAAGCACTAATGCATCCGCTAACGACAAGAGGACTAACTAGATGAAGATTGGCATTATCGGAGCAGGTTCTTTCGGACTTGCTTTGGGTGTTTTACTTAACAATAACGGACATAAAGTAACTATTTGGAGCAGAGGAACCAACGAAAAAGAATTTAACGAAGTAGTTAAAACAAGAGAAAACAAATCAAAACTTCCCGGAGTATTGATTCCTAAGGAAGTTGATTTTACAAAAGATATTGAAAAAACGGTAAAAGAAAATGAACTTATTGTTCTTGCGGTTCCATCCCCCGGCATGAGAAGTACTGCAAGAATGATTAAGGATTTTGTGACGGAAGGTAAGATAATTGTCAATGTAACAAAGGGAATCGAAGCAGATACCTTAATGACAATGTCAGATATTATAGAAACTGAAATTCCAAACTGTAAGGTTTGTATTTTAAGCGGTCCCACACATGCTGAAGAAGTGGGAAGAGGAATGCCCACATCAATTGTTGCGGGAGCAAAAGAAAAGAGTACTGCAGAATTCGTTCAAAATGTATTTATGAACGAAACATTCAGAGTATACACATCACCTGATATTATAGGCATTGAAATAGGTTCTTCATTAAAGAATGTAATTGCCCTTGCGGCAGGTGTTGCCGACGGCCTTGGATACGGTGATAACACGAAGGCTGCGATTATAACAAGAGGCATTGCTGAAATTACCAGACTTGGCATAAAGATGGGCGGTAAAGTCGAGACATTTGCAGGGCTTACGGGAATTGGCGATTTGATAGTTACCTGTGCCAGCATGCATTCAAGAAACAGAAGAGCGGGAATACTTATAGGGCAAGGAAAGACTATGGATGAAGCCATGGCCGAAGTAAAGATGGTTGTAGAAGGCGTTCACTCCGCAAAGGCTGCAATGCAACTTGCAAAGAAATATGATGTTGAATTACCGATTATAGAACAGGTTAATGAGATTCTTTTTAATAATAAACCTGCCAAAGAAGCCGTTAAGGGCTTAATGTTAAGAGACAAAAAGGCAGAGATTGGAGTGGAATTTGACGACTAATTTTACATCAACAGGCGAATACATCGCATCGGAAGAATTAATGGCAAGCGTTAACATTGCCGTAGCTTTGGAAAAGCCCCTTTTAATTAAGGGTGAACCCGGTACCGGAAAAACAATGCTTGCTAAAGCTGTTGCGGATGCCTTGGGAAAAGAATTGATTGTATGGAACATTAAATCAACCACCAAGGCC
This sequence comes from Lachnospiraceae bacterium, assembly GCA_016291405.1. Classification (GTDB taxonomy): domain Bacteria; phylum Bacillota; class Clostridia; order Lachnospirales; family Lachnospiraceae; genus UBA1258. The sequence goes on along the minus strand of JAEEXG010000001.1, from coordinate 120,967 downwards.
CAGGAAGGTTTATATACCTACGATACCATTCAAAGACTTTATGACGGACAGTTCGGAAACGAAGGCGTTGATGATATTGCCCATTACATAAAGCTTGGTAAGCTTGGAGAAGCTTTTGATTCCGATAAGCAGGTAGTTCTTTTGATCGATGAAATTGATAAGGCTGATTTGGAATTCCCCAATGACCTTTTGTGGGAACTTGATAGAATGGAATTCTATATCTATGAAACAAAGAAGACCATTAAAGCTAAGCATCGTCCCATAGTTATAATCACTTCCAATGCTGAAAAAGAACTTCCCGATGCTTTTTTAAGACGTTGTATTTTCCACTACATTGATTTTCCTTCCAAAGAACTTATGGAAGAAATCGTAAAGACTCACTTCCCTAAAATCGAAGAGAATCTTTTGGAAAATGCAATGAATGTTTTCTATGAAATCAGATCATATTCTCAGCTTAGAAAGAAACCTGCCACCAGTGAACTTATTGACTGGCTTAACGCGATGATGATAGGCGGTGTGGATCCTTCAAAGATTAAGGCTGAGCTTCCCTTTGTTGGTGTACTTATTAAGAAAGATGAAGACCTTGACATTGTAAGGAGAAGAGTTGACTAGTGTTTTCCACATTCTTTTATACATTAAAGGCTAAGGGCCTTGATGTTTCTTTAACTGAATGGATTGCTCTTCATGATGCGCTAAACAAGAATCTTTGCGGGTCGAGCCTTACAGGCTTTTATTACATGGCGAGAGCTATTTTGGTTAAAAGCGAGACGGATTTTGATAAATTCGATCTGGCTTTCGAAGAATGCTTTAAAGGTGTCAAAAGCGATAACCTTAACATTACGGACAGAATGCTTGAGTGGCTTGATAAGTCTGAAATGACAGAGCTTCTTCATGAGGAAGAAAGATACTGGCTTAATCAGACAGAAGATATGCATGTGGATAAAGACGATGTTGAGACTAAGTTTAAAGAACGTTTAAAAGACCAGGATAGTGAGCATAACGGCGGTAATTACTGGATTGGTACCATGGGTAAGACTCAATTTGGTAACATGGGCGGTAATATCGGTGGTATAAGAGTGGGCGGAAGTACCGGATATCAATCTGCTTTTGCTGTTGTGGGAGCAAGAAAATACAGAGACTTTCGTAATGATAAAATGCTTGATAACAGGCAGTTTCAGATGGCATTCAGAAAGCTTCGCCAGTTTTCTTCAAAGCTTGATATTCCAAAGACTGAGCTTGATATTAATCATACTATCGATTCTACCTGCAATAATGGCGGATACCTTAAATTAGAGTGGGAGCGCCCCAGAAAGAATTCTGTTAAATTGCTTCTTTTAATGGATTCGGGCGGTACCATGATTCCCTTTACAAAGCTTTTAAACGAGCTCTTTTGGGCCATTCATAAATCTAATCACTATAAAGATGTAAAGACGTATTATTTCCACAATTGTATCTATGCAAAAATGTATAAAACTCCGGAATGTGAAAACGGAGATTGGATAGATACGGATTGGATGTTTAGAAATATTGATTCAGATTATAAGGTTATAATCGTTGGCGACGCCGCTATGGCTCCCGAAGAATTGTATTCTGAATCGGGAAACTACAGAGGCCCTAATGGTGGTCTTTCGGGAGAACAGTGGTTGCTTCTTTTAAAGCAGCATTATAAAAAGGTTGTATGGCTTAACCCTAAAATGGCTCCCGGTGAAGCTCCCTGGCGTGAGGCTGAAACAGCAATAAAGAAAATATTCCCTATGTATAAGCTTACAATCGATGGCTTAAATGAGGCCATGGTGAAGCTTATGACAAAATAACGGGTAATACAAAGTTAATAGTAAAAATCTAGAATAATCTTGTTAGTATCAAATAATTGGTACGTAAGCGAGATTTTTAATGAAAAACTTTTATGAAGCCTATTTCGGAGGCCATCTTTCTAAAAAAACAAGATTATTCAATATGGCAACGTTACTAAGCAGTGTGTTTACTTTACTGTTTGTTTCGATTGCTTTTATTATGAAAATCAGCGCTTCTTTCATTACGATGTATGCAACCATATGTCTTGTGAGCGCTGTTTTTTTCTTTTTGCAAAAAAGAATTCAAAAGCCGGAATTATTGGCTTTAATATATTTATCTTATTGTAACTTCGTTGCATTTCCCGCATTACTTATTTTAGCTGAAAAAACTACCGTAGAAGTGCCCCTTTACATGTGTATAGGGCTTACTTTTTCTATGATTTTACTTGATGGTTGGGTAAAATATGTTCATTTCTTTGCTCAGTTAATAATAGACGTAGCTGCAGCGTACTATAAATTTGTTATTGCAAATCCCGGTCAGCCTGCTTACGGAGCTTTAACCCCTGCGGAATATGCAAGAATAGAGGTTGCGGTTGTGGTTACAGGTCTTATATGCGGTATTATCGTATTTTACAGAAATTCCCTTCTTGAAGATGAAATGAAGTTAAGAGAAGAAGCTACCAAGAAGGCTGAAATGGTAAGTTATGCAAAAGATATGTTTTTGGTAAACGTATCCCATGAAATAAGAACGCCTTTAAATGCCATATTGGGTACAACTGATCTTTTGCTTGATTCAGAAGCTTCAAATCACGTTAAAGAAATGGCTTATAACATTTCAAATTCAAGCCATGCTCTTTTATCAATCACAACAGACCTTTTGGACTTTTCAAGAATGAACATAGATTCAATCGTACCTGAGTCCGAAAAGTATGATATTGCATTAATGCTTAATGACATCATTAACTTAATGTCTGTTCGTTTGCTTGATTCAAATGTTGATTTCTTTGTTGATGTTAATCCTGACTTACCAAGATTTATGATTGGCGACAGCGGAAAGATTAGACAGATTATTATTAACATTCTTTCTAATGCCATTAAATACACTAAGGAAGGTCATATGACTTTCTATGTGGATTATGAAAAGATTGATAATGAAAAGATTCATTTGTTTATAAGAGTCGAGGATACCGGTATAGGTATAAAGAAAGAATCCATAGAAAAGATTTTTGAGCCTTACAACAGATCCGGTGAAGCTACCGACAGAATAATTGAAGGTAACGGCTTAGGCCTTGCACTTTGCAGAAAACTTGCTTCCGCGATGGGCGGAAAGATTTATGCACAAAGTGAATACGGAAAAGGTTCGACATTCTACTTTGATGTTTGTCAGAAGGTAGATTCATTTGACAATACAAACAGGGTTGGCTATGTAAGCCAGGAGAAGGCTTGTATTGCTTATTATTCAGAATCCCTTACGGATGTAAACATTCTTTCTAAGATTCTTAAGGGAATGGGCGTTAGAGGAATCAGAATTTCAAATGATGATGATCTGTTTAAGTGTATTTGCGATTCGTCGGTTTCTTATTTCTTAATCGAAACCTCGGTTTATGAAAGAATTAAAGCGGAATTGGCGGATGCAAAGGTTAACTGGAAGAAGATAGTTATTATAAGCGGTTGTAACTATAGCTATTCGGGAGAACCTTTTGAATCGGTTCTAACAAGGCCTATAAGCAGTTTGAATTTGTCTGATTTAATCAACGAAACCATAAGCTATGCTTTAAGAAAGCAAATATTTGACGGTAAATTCTCTATTCCAAATGCCAAGGTTTTGGTGGTTGATGATAACCTTGTAAACCTTGATGTGGCAGCGGGAATCCTTTCAAGATATAAGGCAAGTGTAACGACTGTTGCAAGCGGAGAGGATGCTGTAAGTAATGTTGAGTATGGTAAGTTTGACATTATTTTCTTAGATTACATGATGCCCGGAATGGATGGCATAGATACTCTTAAAGCTATCAGAAATCTGGATATTGAATATGCTAAGACAGTTCCCATTATTTCGCTTACCGCAAATGTTGTAAGCGGAGCGAGAGAGATGTTCTTAAAAGAAGGCTTTACTGATTATTTGTCAAAGCCTATTGAAATAGATTCTTTAGAAAAGGTACTTATGGAACATTTGGATTCAAATCTCATTAAGGTAGAGGTTTAAAACTTATGGAACAAAAGAAAAGTGTAATTCAAAGAATAACATATACGTCAAATAAAGAAGCCATTAATTTACTTACAAAGTTATTGGCCTTAATTTCCTTTGTCTGCATTTTTATTTATGCGATTATATTGGATACTTTTGACAATATTGTTATATTTAACCTAGTCATTACAATTATTTTCTGTCTTGCTTTAAACCGGGTAAATAAGAAAATAAATAACTATAGAATCGTTTCCATTATTTTTTGCGCCTATACTCAATTCATTGTTATGCCGATTCTTATTATTAACGGATCCCAGGCAAGAAGTTCTGCGCCTATCTGGTATGCGGCAGGAATAATGGTAATGATTTTTATCCTTGATAAAAGAGATATCTGGTGGATGTCTTTAATAAACATATACATCGGAACTTACTTTTTTACAAATGCTTATATAGCAGGCAATAAGTCATCCATTATAAGTGACAGAACAGAATTCTTTTTAGGCTTTGTATTTTCTTTCCTTGCGGTTTCTTTTACCCTTTTATACATAATGGTAAGAATGGATAAATCCTTTAAAAAGGCAGAAGAAGAAATTGAAAAGAGCCATGAGATGGAACATAACGCAGGCCTTGCAAAATCAAGGTTTTTGGCAAACATGTCCCATGAAATCAGAACTCCCATGAACTCAATTATCGGTCTATCCGAAATTGTGTTAAAGGATGAAATGGATGACAGAACCAGAGACCAGGTAACTATTATAAAGAAATCCGCCTACGATCTTCTTGAAATTATTGATGACGTTTTAATGTATTCAAAGCTTGATTCAAGCAAGATGAAACTTTTAAATGCTGACTTTAAGACTGAGGAATTATTAAAGAGTGTAACAGAGATTATAAGTTCCCACATTGAAAAGAAAGACTTAAAAGTAAGAATAATTATCGATAATAATATACCTAAAATTGTTAACGGAGATGATATAAGAATTAAGCAGGTCATCATGAGACTTGTATTCATTTCTTTGTCTCTTACGGATAACGGTCGATTGATGTTTTCTGTATCCTGTGATACAGACGAAGAAAGCAAAATGGCCCGCTTTAAGATTAAAGTTTCTGATACAGGATGCGGATTATCACAGGTTGATTGTAATGCTATTTTTGGAGCCTATGATACCTATGATTCAAGGCAAAGCTCTAACTTAAAGGGAATAGGGCTTAAATTTAATATTTGTAAAGACCTTCTTTCAATGATGAACGGAGATATGATTATTCGTTCTATTGAAGGTGTGGGACTTGAATCTGAAATCTCCTTTGATTGTGACGTTGTTGACAGTAGTCCCATGCTTGAACTTAAGGATAAAGAAAAGCGTGATATTTTAATTTACATTAAGGATAACAGAGAACTTGAAACATGGAAGAGCGTAATGAGCGGCTTTAATGTTCGCCCTGATTATGCAAACTCCTTCTTTGCATTTGATAAGGCTATTTCTACAAGAGATTATGACTATATATTTGTTTTGGAAGAATCTTATGCAACGGTTGCGGGCATAATTTCTACCAATGCAAAAGAAGACAATACGTATGTTGTATGTTCAAAGAACAGATTGTACGGTGACTTTGGAAAGTGCAGAATCCTTTGGCAGCCCATATGCAGTTTGTCGATTATAGAAGCTTTAAACGATACATGGAAGGCTTCCGATTATGAATCTAAGAATGAAAAGATTGAATATGACGGAAGCGAAGCTAAGATTTTGGTAGTTGATGATAATGCCGTTAACTTAAAGGTTGCTTCCGGAATCTTTAAAGGATACAACATTGAAATTGATACGGCTAAGAGCGGACCGGAGTCTCTTAGAAAGCTTGAAGAAAATGAATATAATCTTGTGCTTATGGACATGGTTATGCCTGAAATGAGTGGAGAAGAGACCCTTAAAAAGATAAGAGAAAGTAAGAATAAAGCCGTATCCGAAATTCCTGTAGTCGCCCTAACCGCAAATACAGGAGGAAATATCAGAGAAGATATTCTTTCATTAGGATTCCAGGAATACCTAGCTAAGCCAATTAAAACAAGATACCTTACTCAGATACTTTTAGACTTCTTACCTCCCGGAATGCTTAAAAGAAAGGTTGTTGACAATAAGCCGAGTGCACCTGTCGTAAAAGAAACTGCAAAGCCTAAAGAAGATTCAGGAGAAATTAAGGATTCAAAGATTAAAGGTCTTGTGTCTGAATTAAAGGAAGCTCTTGATAATATGGACCTTAATTTATGCAACACTTTGTTTGAAAAATTCAAGGGTGAAGATATAGATCCAAGCGTTTCTTCAAAGGTTAAAGAAATCAAGAAGGCTTATGATGTATACGATTTTGAAAAGATAAAAGAAATGATGAGCGTTATTTAGTTTGCTTGACTTTTGATTTTGGTTTTGCTATATTACATCCATAAAAGCGATGAAAAGAAAAAGTACTTTTTAAGTAAATCAACAGAAAGTAGCCGGTTGATGAGAGGCGCATCCATTTACTTTTTAAGGAATACATCTTGGAGCTTCGCACCGAAGCCGTAAGGATAGGCTGCGACGGATTTACCGCACGTTAAAGCGGGAAGGGTATCGCGAAAGCTGTACTCTGTGAGGCAAGCGATGTGAGTCGTTTGTGAATAAGGGTGGTAACACGAGATTATATCCCGTCCCTGGTAACAGGACGGGATTTTTTTATCCTCAAAACTCCTGTTACGGATTAACAATATATTTATTAGGAGGTTTTGAAATGCAGATTTACGAAGAACTTAAAAGAAGAGGGTTAATAGCCCAGGTAACCGATGAAGATGCCATAAGAGAAATGGTTAATAACGGAAAGGCTACTTTCTACATCGGATTTGACTGTACAGCAGACAGCTTAACGGCAGGCCATTTTATGGCACTTACATTAATGAAGAGACTTCAGGAAGCAGGAAATAAGCCTATCGCCTTAATCGGTGGCGGTACCACTATGATAGGTGACCCTTCAGGCAAGTCTGATATGAGAAAGATGCTTACTATTGATGATATCAATCACAATGCAGAATGCTTTAAAAAGCAGATGGAAAGATTTATCGATTTTTCCGACGGTAAGGCTTTACTTGTTAACAATGCAGACTGGCTTCTTGATTTAAATTACATTGAACTTTTGCGTGAAGTTGGTGCATGCTTCTCTGTAAACAACATGTTAAGAGCCGAATGCTACAAGCAAAGAATGGAGAGAGGGTTAACCTTCCTTGAATTTAACTACATGATCATGCAGTCATACGACTTCTATCACATGTTTAAAGAATACAATTGTAACATGGAGTTTGGCGGTGACGATCAGTGGAGCAACATGCTTGGCGGTACCGAACTTATCAGAAGAAAGCTTGGTAAAGATGCTCATGCCATGACAATCACTCTTCTTACAGACTCACAGGGTATGAAGATGGGTAAGACAGCAGGAAACGCTGTATGGCTTGATGCAAACAAAACATCACCTTATGATTTCTTCCAGTACTGGAGAAACGTAGGCGACGCTGATGTTATCAAGTGCCTTAAGATGCTTACATTCCTTCCTATCGAAGAAATTGAAAAGATGGAAAGCTGGGAAGGAAGCGAACTTAACAAAGCTAAGGAAATTCTTGGTTACGAGCTTACAAAGCTTGTTCACGGCGAAGAAGAAGCAAATAAAGCTTTGGAAAGCGCAAGAGCCGTATTTAGCGTAGGCTCAAGCGAAAACATGCCTACTACGGAAGTTTCCGAAGAAGACTTGTTTAACGGTAAAATCGATACCATCGCCATTTTGGTTAAAGCAGGTTTGGTTGCAACCAGATCGGAAGGCAGAAGAGCCATCGAACAAGGCGGTGTTACAATCAACGAAGAAAAGGTAACAGATATTAAACTTGCCTTTACTCTTGACGAAATTGCCGCTAAAGATTTTATAATTAAAAGAGGAAAGAAAAACTTTAGAAAGATAGTTGTTAAATAAGGAAACGGAGGTAATTTAATGACTGATAAGGAACTTGTTGTACAGGCCTTAAAAGCTCGTGAAATGTCTTATTCACCTTATTCAAATTTTGCGGTTGGGGCAGCGCTTTTAACTAAGAGCGGAAAAGTATATTTAGGATGCAACATTGAAAATGCCGGATATACCCCTACAAACTGTGCCGAAAGAACAGCTTTCTTTAAGGCTGTAAGCGAAGGAGAGAGGGATTTTTCAAAAATAGCCATTGTCGGCGGTAAAGTCGGCGAAAAGATTGAAAAATATGCTTATCCTTGCGGTGTTTGCAGACAGGTAATGCGTGAATTTTGTGACGTTGAAACCTTTGAGGTTATTTCTGCGTTAAACGAAGACATTTATCAAAAGAACCTTTTAAAAGAACTTTTACCCTATGGATTTGGACCGGAGAATCTTTAATGAATGATGCTTATTGGATTGTGGGTGTAGTTTTAGTTTCCCTGTTTTTATTGATTGTAATCAAAGAGTCATATGATTACAAAAGAAACAAAAAAAGAATTTTAGATAAAGCAAGAAAGGCGTTCGGAACATTTAATTCCGAACGTCTGTCTTCTGATGAACTTGATTCCTGTAAGCGTTTGTTTTATAGGTATGAAGGCCCTGATTCAATCGATGACATTACGGCAAACGATGTTGACCTTGATGAAATCTACCAAAGGTTTAACAACTGTAAATCATCCTGCGGAAGCGAATACTTTTATTACCTTTTAAGAACACCTTGTTATGAGGAAGATAAGCTTAAAGACTTTAACGATAAGGTTGAATTTTTAAAAGAAAACGAGGCAGTCCGCCTTAAATTTTTAAATCATTTTATTTCAATCGGAAGCATGAAAAGAGTAAGTTTCTTAGACTGCCTTGACTATATGGATTCGATTGAAAAGGTATCTTTTGTTAAAGATATTTTACTTGATGTATTTTTCTTTGTTTCATTGGGAAGCGTCTTTTTTGCACCTTCATTTGGCGCGATTCTTTTGATTTTATCAATAGTACTAAATATTATCACCTACTATAAAGGCAGGGGCGAAATTGATAAGTACATTGTATTTTTTTCTTTTATAAGCAGGTTCTTAATCGAAGGAAAAGAACTGGCAAAAGACTTAGACGATAAGTTTAAAGATGAAAGAGAAAACCTTTTAAAGAACCTTAATTTAGAAAAGAAACTGGTTTCTTTAACAAAAACCGTCAATAAAAGTTCGGGACCTACAGGTGCAGGTTCGCCCTTTGATATTATAATTGACTATATCAAAGTAATTTTTCACATAGATATTATTTGCTTTTACAGGCTTCTTTCTTTATTAAAGGATAAAAAGCAGGTTATTGAAGAAACATATGTAACGCTAGGTAAGCTTGAAACCTATTTAAACGTGGCTTCTTTAAGATGTGCCCTTCCCTTTTATTCGATTCCTAAAAAGGGTAGTGGATATAAGGCTATAGACCTTTATCATCCTCTTATTGAAAATCCTGTGTTAAACAGCATTGATACAAACAAGGGCGTGCTTATAACAGGCTCAAATGCATCGGGTAAATCAACCTTCTTAAAGGCTGTTTGCTTAAACGCCATATTTGCAAAGACTATTTATACATGTCTTTCAAAAGAACTTGTTATGGATGATTACAGGATTCTTTCTTCCATGTCATTAAGAGATGATATAATCAGTCATGACAGTTACTTTATGGTTGAAATAAAGGCTTTAAAGAGAATATTTGACTATAGATTAAATTATCCCGATAAAAAGGTAATTTGCTTTGTTGATGAAGTTTTAAGAGGCACAAATACTGTAGAAAGAATAGCTTGTGCCACTCAGATTTTAAAGGCATTTCCGAAAAACGATATTTTATGCTTTGCGGCAACTCATGATATAGAGCTTACACAAAGCCTTAAAGATGATTACGATAACTACCATTTTGACGAAGAAATAATAGAAGATGATGTGCTCTTTAATTATTTGATTAAGTCAGGAAGTGCCACATCAAGAAATGCCATAAAGTTATTGTCTTTAATGGGATTTCCCGGTGAAATTATCGATAAGGCCAATAAAATGGCCAAGGACTTTACAGAAAAGGGAGTTTGGGAGGCTTAAATGAAGGTTACTGTTTATTCCGATGGTTCCTCAAGAGGGAATCCGGGGCCCGGAGGCTTTGGCACGGTTATTCATTATGTGGATCCAAAGGGTGAGCTTCATACTTTGGAAATAACAAAAGGATATAAAGAAACCACCAATAACAGAATGGAGCTTATGGGCGTTATAAGCGGACTTGAAGCTTTGACCAAGCCCTGCGAAGTAAAGGTTGTTTCCGATTCAAAATATGTAATTGATGCATTTAATCAAAAGTGGATTGATTCATGGGTTAAAAATAATTGGAAAAGAAAAAGCGGACCCGTTCTAAACATTGATTTATGGAAAAGACTTTTAAAGGCTATGGAGCCTCATTCAGTCACTTTTGAGTGGATAAAGGGCCATGCAGGGCATCCTGAAAACGAAAGATGCGACGAGCTTGCAACGAATAGTGCGGACTCAGATGACCTTTTAATTGATGAAGGATTTTTAAGCTAATTTGGTTGACACAGATATTGGTATTAACTATACTAAAAGAGACACAAGATATTGTGTCTCTTTTTCTAATTTTAACTAAACTTTGTGTAAAAACGAACGATATATAAAGTAGTGGTAAAAAATCTTTTTAAAGGAGTGCGGTTATGGGAAATCAAAATTGGGATTCAAATAACGACGAAAGCATTAATTATGGCGAAAAGTATAAACCGGTAGGTGAGATTTTCGTAATTAAAAAGGATGGTAGCAAAGAAACCTTCAATGTTCAGAAGGTTATTAATGCTGTTTCAAAAAGTGCATACAGAGCATTAACCAAATTTACAGATGAGGAAAATGAAAAAATCTGTAAATATGTAATCAGTCGAGTAAACGAGATGGACTCAAACGAAATCCCGATTCCCGTTATGCATAATATTGTAGAAAGTGCTCTTGAAGAAGTAAGACCTATAGTTGCAAAAAGCTACAGAGATTACAGAAACTATAAGCAAGATTTCGTTAAGATGCTTGACGATGTATATAAAAAGAGTCAGTCCATTATGTATGTGGGCGATAAAGAAAACGCTAATACCGACTCTGCTTTGGTATCAACAAAAAGAAGCCTTATTTTTAACCAGTTAAATAAAGAGCTTTATCAAAAATTCTTTATGACCACCGAAGAAATTCAGGCATGCCGTGACGGATATATTTACGTTCACGATATGTCTGCAAGAAGAGATACCATGAATTGCTGCTTATTTGACGTACAAAACGTATTAAGCGGCGGTTTTGAAATGGGTAACATCTGGTACAACGAGCCTAAGACCTTGGATGTAGCCTTTGACGTTATCGGCGATATCGTTCTTAGTGCAGCTAGCCAACAATACGGTGGATTCACAGTTCCTTCCGTTGATCTTATTTTGGAACCCTACGCTCAAAAGTCTTATGACAGAGATGTCGAAAAATATAGAAGATTAGGCCTTCCTGATGAAGTGTGCGAAAAAGAAGCTTTAGCCGATGTTACAAAGGAATTTGAACAAGGCTTCCAGGGTTGGGAATATAAGTTTAACACTGTAGCTTCTTCAAGAGGCGATTATCCTTTCATAACAATTACAGCAGGTACCGGAACAGGAAGATTTGCAAAGCTTGCCACTATCTCAATGCTTAATGTAAGAAGAAGAGGTCAGGGTAAGGCAGATTGCAAGAAACCCGTTTTGTTCCCTAAGATTGTATTTTTGTATGATGAAAATCTTCATGGCCCAGGAAAAGAGCTTGAAGATGTATTTGAAGCAGGTGTTAAGTGCTCGGCTAAGACTATGTATCCTGACTGGTTATCATTAACCGGTAAAGGATATGTTGCGGGAATTTATAAGCAGTACGGAAAGATTATTTCTCCTATGGGTTGCAGAGCATTTCTTTCTCCTTGGTATGAAAGAGGCGGAATGCATCCTGCGGATGAAAACGATGTGCCTGTATTTGTAGGTAGATTTAATATCGGTGCGGTTTCTTTACACTTACCTATGATTTTGGCTAAGGCAAGAAAAGAAAACAAAGATTTCTATGAAGTACTTGATTACTATTTAAATCTTATAAGACAGTTGCACATTCGTACTTATGCATACCTTGGTGAAATGAGAGCTTCCACCAATCCTCTTGCATATTGCGAAGGAGGTTTCTTAGGAGGCCACTTAAAGCTTACGGATAAGATTAAGCCTTTACTTAAATCTGCCACTGCAAGCTTTGGTATTACAGCATTAAACGAACTTCAGGAACTTTATAACGGAAAATCACTTGTTGAAGACGGTGCTTTTGCCATTGAAGTTTTGGAATTTATTAATAAAAGAATTTCCGAGTTTAAAGAGCAGGACCACAATTTATACGCAATTTACGGCACACCCGCAGAAAATCTTTGTGGTTTGCAGGTTAAACAGTTTAGAAAGAAATATGGTATTATCGAAGGCGTAAGTGACAGAGAATATGTTTCAAATTCTTTCCATTGTCATGTTGCCGAAGACATTACTCCCATTCAGAAACAGGATCTTGAAAACAGATTCTGGGATTTGTCAAACGGCGGAAAAATTCAATACGTTAAATATCCCATTGATTATAATATCGAGGCTGTAAAGACTTTAATCAGAAGAGCAATGGATATGGGATTTTATGAAGGCGTAAATTTATCCTTGGCTTATTGTGACGATTGCGGCCATCAGGAACTTGAAATGGATGTTTGTCCTAAGTGCGGAAGCCGTAACCTTACAAAGATTGACAGAATGAACGGTTACCTTTCCTATTCGAGAGTTCATGGTGATACGAGACTTAATGATGCAAAAATGGCTGAAATCGCTGAAAGGAAGTCAATGTAACTATGCGTTATCATAATATAACCAAAGATGATATGAAAAACGGTGACGGCTTAAGAGTGGTTTTGTGGGTAGCCGGTTGCCTTCATAGATGCAGAGAATGTCAGAATCCTTGTACATGGGATCCCGAAGGCGGACTTTTGTTTGACGATGATGCAAAGCAAGAGATATTCGAGCAACTTGATAAATCCTACATATCAGGCATAACCTTTTCAGGAGGAGACCCTCTTCACCCTGCAAACAGAGCCTATGTTGAGGACCTTTGTAAAGAAATCAGAGAAAAGTATCCCGATAAAACTATCTGGCTTTACACCGGAGATTCATGGGAAGGAATATACGATTACTCTTTAATGAAGTACGTTGATGTTTGCGTTGACGGAGAGTTTGTTGTTGAAAAGAAGGATGTTACCTTAATGTGGAAAGGTAGCAGCAACCAAAGAGTAATAGATGTTCAAAAGACTCTTCTTAAAGAAGATAAAACCATACCCGTTCTTCATTGCGGAGACTATTATTCAAATCCAATAACTCCTGATTTTGTGCAGGAAGAAAATATCAGCGGTTGCGGATGCGGCTGCGGAGGAAAAGAAATAACACCTTAGTAGTTTTCTAAACTACATTAATCGGACTTTTAAACTATTTTGTTGAATTATGGATTTCTCGGTGTTATTATATTTCTGTACAAAATTCAGCGGAGGTAACAGATATTGAGTTCTTTTATAATTGCTACTGATACTACGGCTGATTTGCCCAAGGATTACATCGAAAAAAATAACCTTGGTCTTTTCAGTTTGTCTTATACTATTGTAGGTGAAACATATTCTGCATCCAGAGAATTACCTGAAAAGGAATTCTATTCTTTAATGAGAGAGGGTAACATCCCCAAAACAAGTCAGGTTAACCCTGATGAAGCAAAAGAAGTGTTGCTTAAATTATTGGAGAAGGGGAATGAAATCTTATACATAGCTTTTTCTTCAGGATTAAGCGGTACATATAATTCAGGACGTCTTGCTGCCGAGGAAATAATGGAAGAAGACAAGAACGCAAAAATCGTTGTTGTGGATTCTAAATGTGCATCTCTTGGCGAAGGCTTATTGGTTCATAAGGCTTGCGAAATGAGAAACAACGGTAAGTCTTTTGAAGAAACCTGTGAATGGGTTAAAGAGCATGCAAAAAACATGATTCACTTATTTACCGTTGATGATTTAAATCATTTATTCAGAGGCGGAAGAGTGTCAAGAAGTGCAGCATTCATCGGTACTGTATTAAACATTAAGCCTGTTTTGCATGTTGATGATGAAGGTAAGCTCATTCCTTTATGCAAAGAAAGAGGAAGAAAGAAATCATTATTAAAGCTTGTTGATATGATGGGTGAACAACTTGGTTCATATGACAAGAAAAATGATATAATATTTATAAGTCACGGAGATTGCATCGAGGATGCTGAATTTGTTCGTGACGAAGTAGAAAAAAGATATGGCATTAAGGATTGCCTTATAAATTACATCGGACCCACAATCGGAGCTCATGCAGGCCCCGGAACAGTTGCATTATTCTTTATGGGTGATGTAAGATAATTTCATAGAAGATAATTAAAAGCGGAGGCTTATATGTACGGATACACAAAAACCATGAGGTTGTTTTTAGCCGAATATCTTATGGCACTTTTGCTTCACACCGTTTATGCTTTTTATGATAAAGGCGCTGAAACGGGACGAATAGTGCTTTGGATTTCCTGTGTAACCATATGTGCCACCGCTTTAGTTGTTTTTTTGGTGAAAAAAGAAAAGTTTGTCGTTCCTTTTTCTTATTTGATGGTTCTTTTAGCTACCGCTGTTATTGGGTACTTTCTTAACACTCTTGCTTTTTCGATTTTTATTGTTTCGGTTATTTCATCTTGTTTTTGTATATTGTTGGATGCGATTTATATTATATATATGTCTGCAATTTCTTCAGCCGTTGCTATAGGCCTTGTAGTTTTTATTCCTGAGGTCATTTCACGTAATGTAAGTCCTTTTATGTTTTGCGTCTATATAGCAATATTCATTGCGTTATCTTTAAACTTATACATTGTTGTAAGCAATGCAAATAAGTTTATGAAAGGTATGGAAGAAAAGGCTGAAGAGGCAAGAAGAGCAAGCGATTCAAAGAATTTATTCTTAGCAAATATGTCTCATGAAATCCGTACCCCCATGAACGCTATATGCGGTATGGCTGAGCTTACTTTAAGAGATAAGACATTATCTCCCGAGGCAAGAGAAAATACCGAAAACATTAAGCGTGCAGGAACTGTTTTAATTTCAATAGTTAACGATATTTTGGATTATTCAAAGATGGAGAGCGGGAAACTTGAAATTGTCCCCGTTACCTATTCTTTTAAACATATGGTAGACGATGTTATGAACATGTCTTCCTTAAGAGTAGAGGATAAGCAGGTTGAAGTAAAAGCAGAGATTCAACCGGGATTACCTGATCTTCTTATCGGAGATGAGCTTCGAATCAGACAGATTTTATTTAATCTATTATCAAATGCCATTAAATATACAGAAAACGGTTATGTTATTTTGGAAGTTACCGGAGAAGAAGATTCAGGATTTTTAGATATGACAATCTCCGTAACAGACAGTGGAATAGGCATAAAGAAGGAAGATTTAAACAAGTTGTTTGTAAGCTTCCAGCAGCTTGATACAAGAAGACTTAGAACCAGAGAAGGAACAGGCTTGGGACTTGCAATATGTAAGCAGCTTTTATCTTTAATGGGCGGCAGAATTGAAGTAGAAAGTACTTACGGCGTCGGATCTAAGTTTACTGTTCATTTAAGCCAGAAAATCAGTACGGCTTCTTCCTTAAAAGAAGAAAAGTCAACGGAAGAAAAGGTTAAAGAACCCATTGTTACCGTTGGCGCAAAGGTTTTGGTAGTTGATGATAACTTAGTTAACTTAAAGGTTTCTGAAGGTCTTTTAAAAACATTTGGTCTTGACGTAGTTACTTGTGTAAGCGGAAGAGAATGTTTGGAGATATTAAGTCGCGAAAAAGATTTTGATATCATTTTCATTGACCATATGATGCCGGAGCTTGACGGAATTGATACTCTTAACTTAATAAGAGCCGATAACAGCGAATACATGAAGACAGTTCCCTTAATTGCTCTTACAGCAAATGTTGTTAGCGGGGTCAGAGAAATGTTTATTTCGGAAGGTTTTGATGATTATGTACCAAAGCCCATCGATATGAACTGGCTAAACAGTATATTAAGAAAATACATAAAAATAGAAAAGCAGCGCTAAGCTGCTTTTTCTTATATAAAGATTAACACTTGTATTTATTTTGATTTAAGCATAAAATATCCTAGATACAATATTAGTAAGGAGAAGAAGTTATGGCAAAAATCAGAACAAGATTTGCTCCAAGCCCTACAGGCAGAATGCATGTCGGAAACTTAAGAACAGCTTTGTATGAATTCCTTATCGCCAAGCATGAAGGCGGTGATTTTATTTTAAGAATAGAAGATACTGACCAGGAACGTTTTGTGGAAGGTGCTATCGACATTATTTACAGAACACTTGAAAAGACCGGTCTTGTACATGATGAAGGCCCCGATAAGGATAAAGGATTTGGCCCTTATGTTCAAAGTGAAAGAATGGCTTCCGGCATTTATCTTGAATACGCAAAGAAGTTAATTGAAAAAGGTGAAGCTTATTACTGCTTCTGTGACGCAGAAAGACTTGAAACCTTAAAGCAGGTTGTTGACGGTAAAGAAATCGTAGTATACGACAAACACTGCTTACATTTATCAAAAGAAGAAATTGAAGCTAATTTAAAGGCAGGTAAGCCTTATGTTATAAGACAGAATGTTCCAAACGAAGGTTCAACCACATTCCATGATGAACTTTACGGAGACATTACTGTAGATAACTCAGAACTTGATGATATGATTTTGATTAAGTCTGACGGTTTCCCTACTTACAACTTTGCAAACGTAATAGATGATCATTTGATGGAAATCACCCATGTTGTAAGAGGTAATGAGTATATTTCCTCAACTCCTAAGTATCAGCGTTTGTATGATGCTTTCGGCTGGGAATCACCTAAGTACATTCACCTTGGTCTTATTACAGACGAAACTCATAAGAAATTATCAAAAAGATCCGGACACAGTTCCTTTGAAGATTTGCTTGAGCAGGGCTTCTTAACAGAAGCAATTATCAACTTTATTGCTCTTTTGGGATGGTCACCTGAAGATAACGAAGAGTTCTTTACTCTTGATGAACTCATTAAGAAGTTTGATTATCACAGAATCAACAAATCACCTTCTGTATTTGATGTTAACAAGTTAAGATGGATGAACTCAGAATACATTAAGAAGATGAGTGATGAGGCTTTCCTTGAAATGGCTATGCCTTATGTTGACAAGGTAATCACAAAGAACATTGATAAGAAGAAGATTGCTTTAATGACTAAGTCACGTATCGAAGTGTTCCCCGATATTTGTGAGCACATCGATTTCTTTGAAAAGTTGCCTGAGTATGATGTAAGCATGTATGAGCATAAAAAGATGAAGACCACTCTTGAGTCTTCACTTGAAACTTTAAAGGATGTTATTCCTTTGCTTGAAAAGTTTGATGATTATACAAACGATAGCCTCTATGCTTATCTTTCAAAGTATGTTGAAGAAAAGGGAGTTAAGATTGGGTATGTGATGTGGCCCATCAGAACTGCTCTTTCAGGAAAGCAGATGACACCCGCCGGTGCCACTGAAATCTTAGAAGTGTTAGGAAAAGAAGAGTCTGTTTCAAGACTTAAGACAGGCGTTTCTTTGTTAGAAAAGGCACTTGGAAGATAATAATCAATATAAAGCAATTAACCACGGAAAGGGCCCTGCACTTGTTTTGGCGGGGCCCGGATCCGGGAAAACGCTGGTGCTTACACATCACATATACAGTTTGATTAAAAAGGGTGCAGACCCAAATAAGATTTTGGTAATTACATTTACAAAATCAGCGGCCAAGCAAATGTATGACCGATTCAAGAAACTTTCGCCGTCATCGGCAAATAAAGTTTTCTTTGGAACATTTCATTCGTTTTTTTATCGAATGATAAAAGATTTATCCGATATTTCTAAAACAATTATTTCAGAAAACGACAGAAATAAAATACTTAGTAAAATTTTAGGTTCTAAGGAATTAATTGAACTATATTCAAATAAGATTTCTTTGTATAAGTCATTGTTTAATAAAGAGGAATTTGACTTTGACGGATTAAATAAAGATTATTTTATGAGTGTATATAACTCTTATAATGAGCTTTTGCAAGAAAACAATTCAATCGACTTTGATGACATTACATCCTTGTTTTATGAAAAGGTGATTCTTGATGATGTTAATCTAAAGAGAATAGGTTCTTTATTTGACTATGTTTGTATAGACGAGTTTCAGGATATAAACATGTATCAATACGAATGCATAAAGAAAGCATTTAGGGAAAAGGGAAATATCTATTGCGTAGGAGATGAGGATCAGTCAATTTATGGTTTCAGAGGCGCCGGCTTAGATATTATGAAGCGCTTTTGTTATGATTTTAAAGATACTTACGTTTATGAGCTTAAAACCAATTACAGAAGTGAAGAAAAAATAGTTAAAGCCGCCCAGAAGGTAATAAGCAAAAATGTTAACAGATTAAAAAGTGAGATGCAAAAATGCGTAAATGCAGACTCCCTTGATGCATTTGATGTTGAAGTGTTGGACAGTAGTTACCTTGAAAAAAGAAAACTCTATGAAGATGTTTCTTACTATACAAGCAAAGGAATGGACTGCGCAATCCTTCTTAGAACCAATATTGAAGTTTTAAAATACGAGGAATTAATAAACAACGGAATTTTAGAGGATAAAGAAAAAAGTATTGCGGAAGAAATGATAAGCGATCACTTAAATTATTTACTATATTCAAAGACCCGTAACTTAGACTATCTAAAACCTGTAGTAAATAAGCCAAACAGGTTTATTCCATCATCGGTTTTCTTTCTTGGAATAAATGATTTGGATAAGCTTGCGGCTAGTTTATCAGGAACTTATAAAGCCGATGCATTAAGCATTTTAAAAAGGCAGATGGATTTACTTAGTAAGTTTAGTGCCAATTCATTTGTTATGTATTTAAAAAATATAATAGGGTATGAAAAGTATATTGTTGAAAAGTACGAGGACTTTAAAGATGTAATATATTCTTTGTATGAAAAAATAATAGCATTGGCTATGAAAAATCCTGACATTAATGCTTTTATTAAAGCTTTAAGCAAAGAAAAAGAGAACCTTTTAAAGGATGAAAGCCTGATTAAATGCCCATATAAGCCTACGATTACCACTTATCACAGGTCAAAGGGCCTTGAATTTGATTGTGTGTTTTTGCCGGATGTAGTAAAAGGAAGGGTGCCTCCCGAAGTAAGCGAAATTACATGCAATATTGAAGAAGAAAGAAGACTTTTTTATGTAGCGATGACAAGAGCGAAAAAGAAATTAAAAATCTATACAATAAAAGATGAGAGAAGCGTTAACCACGTTCCCTCATCCTTTATAAGTGAATTTATTTAATTATTATTCTTCGTCAAATTCCAAATCATCAAGGTATTCATCAAACTTATCATATACAGCTTCAAGCTCTTCATCGCTTTCGATGTAAATAAGTTCGGGATCCTTATTTGGATCTGATTCATCCTCTTTATAACCGTAAAACCAGATGTCTTCACCTGCTGCATTTCCTTCATCGTCTAAAGGCTGCAAAGCAATGTAGTCTTTACCGTCAACGGTTAAAATAGTGACGATTGAACACACAACAGTGGTTCCGTCCTCCAAATCAAGAGATACGGTCATTTCCTCGTCCATCTCTTTTAAAAAATCATCTCTTTCAATATCACTCATAGTAGCTCCTTTAAGTATTTCTTTTGAGATGATTCTAAGATAAAAACAAAAAAATAGCAAGCACTCGCTAGGTGGCTTTCTTTGTGGTAGTATATTTATCAAGAAGTATTAATTCGGAAGGATAAACCTATGGATGTTTTTGTAAATAAGGCTTTATTTTGTGGCTTTGGTGTTAAAAAAGATAAAAAGAGCATGTATTTTTGCGCTTATTTGCCTTTCCTTAGAGTAGCATCCATAAATTTTTACGATATTAATTCAAAGAAGCCTGTATACAAGCTTGATTTAACCGAAGACATGTTTCTTGGAGATGTTCTTTGTATAAATGTGTCAGGGCTTGATTTTGATATGCTTTCTTACAGATATCAAACCGATGATAAGGAGTTTATAGACCCTTATTCAAAAGCGGTTGATTTAGAGGGTAACTTCTCCCTGTTTCAAAAAGAAAAGCCTTATAAAGATTTTGATAATGATAAAAATCCCAGAGTTTTCTATGAGGATTCCTACTTTTATTTAACAAGTGTTAAAGGAAGCACAATGCTTGATCCTAAGGCTTCAGGTAAAAAAGGCACCTTTAAAGCTTTAGAAAGTAAGTTAAGTTATTATAAAAAGCTTGGAGTCACGTCTATCGTTTTAATGCCTGTATATGAAGTATTAAAAAAGAAACTTGGCGATGAAAACTCAATTGAAAATCAAATATACAGTTATAAAGAAGATAAGAGCAAAGAGAATTTAAAGAAAAATTACTGGGGCTTTGGAGCGGGCTTACATTTTGCAATAAAGAAAGAGTATGTTTCATCGGATTATCCGGCTTTTGAATTTAAGCACTTTATAAAGACATATCATGACGCAGGCATGGAAATAATCTTAATGATGCAATATGAGAATGCGTCAAAAGATTATATTCTAAATTCTTTAAAGTACTATGTGACGGAATTTCATATTGATGGATTTAGACTGATTGGGCTAAACATTCCCATGGATGATATATTATCTGATCCGATGCTTAAAAAGACTAAAATCATTTACGATAACTATGATTTTAATTCATACGATGATAAGAGCGCTCTTAAATATAAAGTCCTTGCATCTTCAAACAATCTTTTTATGAACAGCGCAAGGAAGTTTTTAAAGAGCGATGAAGACATGGTTTCTTATTTAAGCTATGCCGTAAGGGAGAATTCAAGGTTTTATTCACCCCTTCGCTTTATTACAGATTTTTCAGGATTTTCATTATACGATCTGGTTTCTTTTAACGTTAAACACAATGAAGAAAACGGAGAAGATAATACAGACGGAACAGACTATAATTACAGCTGGAACTGCGGAATTGAGGGAGAGACTAAGAAAAAGAGTATTTTATCTCTTAGAAAACAGCAGGTAAGAAATGCTTTCCTTTTAATGATGCTTACCCAAGGCGCACCTTTAATAAAGGGTGGAGATGAGCTTTTAAATACTCAGTTTGGAAACAATAATCCATATTGTCAGGATAATGAAACAGGGTGGATTAAGTATAGAAAAGATAAAACTGCCTTGGATTTTTATAACTTTACAAAGAATTTAATTTCATTCAGAAAAAGGCATTCAATACTTCATCAGCCTAAGGAACTTATGCTTTTTGATTATATGTCCTGTAAATTCCCTGATGTTTCTTTCCACGGAAGGGAAGCCTTTAAAATGGATCAAACTCCGGTTTCAAGAGCCTTTGGAGTGTTATATTACGGAGACTATGCAAAGCAGTATAAGACAGAAAAAGAGGAATCGATTTACATAGTTTACAATATGTATTGGGAAGATTGTGAATTTGCTCTTCCGGAAATTAAGGCTAAAAAGCATTGGAGGCTTTTATACTCAAGCGATTTATCAACAGATGAGTCTTTTAAAGAAGATAAGGCCTTGATTGTTAAGGGTGATAAATACCTTGCAAAAAAGAGAAGCATTTCAATTTTAATTAACTAAATAATTAATTTAAACCGCCGTTTGTTTGGCGGTTTTTTCTTTTTACTAAACTTTTTGTTTAGAATATATATATTTTCTATTGCAATTTAAAATGGTTAATGTATAATTAAGTCGTTTGGTTTAGAAAAATCAATCCAAAAGTTTAGTATTAGGTAACTTCGAAAGGAGGTATCTCTTTGGATATAGGACATAAGATAAAACAATTAAGAATGCAAAAGAATTTGACTTTGGAAGAACTTGCTTCAAGATGTGAGCTTACCAAAGGTTTTCTTTCACAGCTTGAAAACGACATTTCTTCTCCGTCAATTTCCACACTTAATGACATCTTGGAGGCTTTGGGAAGTTCTTTACAGGAATTTTTCTCACAAGATGAAAAAAATGTTAAAACGGTTTTTCATGAAAGTGACTTTTTTGAGGATGAAAAGGATAGTTACTCAATAAGTTGGATCGTTCCAAACACTCAGAAAAACGATATGGAACCAATATTAATCACAATCCCTGAAAACGGTGAGTCCTTTGAAATGGCTCCTCACAGCGGTGAAGAGTTTGGATATGTGTTGGAAGGCAGTATCGTTTTGATGATTGGTGATAAAGGTCAGACGGTTAAAAAAGGTGAAACATTTTATTTACACGGAAAAGAGTTTCACAAGATTATAAATAAAAACAAGAAAACAGCTAAGGTGTTATGGGTATCCACACCGCCATCATTTTGATAAAGAGAGGAAAGAATAATGCGTAAATTAATTCAATTTCAAAACATTGTCAAAGAGTTTGACGGTCAATTGGTTTTAAAGGGAATTAACCTTGATATCTATGAAAACGAATTTGTAACCCTTCTTGGACCTTCAGGATGCGGTAAGACAACACTTTTAAGAATCCTTGGCGGTTTCCTTGAGCCTAACCAGGGATGCGTTATTTTCGATGACGTTGATATTACAAATATCCCTGCTTATAAAAGAGATTTAAATACAGTATTCCAAAAGTATGCTCTTTTCCCTCATATGAATGTATACGATAACATTGCTTTCGGACTTCGTATAAAGAAAGAACCTGAAGACATTATTGCTCAGAAGGTTGCCAGAATGCTTAAACTTGTTGGCCTTGAAGATTACGGTAACAGAGGCGTTAACGAAATGTCAGGCGGTCAGCAGCAAAGAGTAGCTATCGCAAGAGCCTTGGTTAATGAGCCTAAGGTTTTACTTCTTGATGAGCCTCTTGGAGCTCTTGATTTAAAGCTTAGAAAAGAAATGCAACATGAGCTTAAAAAGATTCAAAGAGAAGTGGGTATTACTTTCATATATGTAACCCATGACCAGGAAGAAGCCTTAACAATGTCTGATAAAATCGTTGTAATGAAGGCCGGGGAAATACAGCAAATCGGTACTCCCACAGATATTTACAATGAGCCTATAAACAGATATGTTGCTAACTTCATAGGAGAAAGCAATATTGTTGATGGTATCATGGCAGAAGATTACAAGGTTATTTTCGAAGATAAAACCTTTGAATGCGTTGATGCGGGATTTTCAAAGGATGAGCCTGTTGATGTGGTTATTCGTCCGGAAGATTTGGAAATTGTAGGCCCCAGATCAGGTAATTTAAAGGGAATTGTTAAGTCTGTTTTGTTTAAAGGCGTTCATTACGAAACTATCGTAGAGACTAAATCCGGTACAGGAATTACCGTTAAAATGAATGTTCACGACGATAAGCCTGTATTTAATGCTGAAGCCGGTGAAATGATGAGTGCCAACGACTTCTACATTGACCTTGATGACTTTAAAGAACTTACGGATGCATTTATTATTGACCATGCTGACTGTCAGGCATGGAATCCTGAAACAGAAGAGCGTATTTCAATCCAAAAGATTGAATATGAAGCAACTCCCGAATACGGCGCATATCCCGTTACATTCTATACAGCAAACGGAACAAATGTAACCGTAAATATGATAGTTGAAGAATCAAACAGAGTGGTTAACGCAGAATACGAAGAAGAAATATATGCGGTTAATTTCTTTAAAAACGTTGATGAAATTCAGGAAAGTATTGCTCTTGATACAGACTTAAAGACTTGGGCAAATGCGGTTGCTTACAGTTTGGAAGACGGTTCTCATGTAACGGTTACGGAAGTAATTTATGATTTTGATCCTGCAAACATTACTCCCGGTGTTTATAACGTTACATTCAGAACAGAAGGTTATGAGTATAAAGTTGATACCACTAAAGAAACACAGGTGGGAGACACCGTAGGCCTTAAGTTTACTCCTGAAGCTATTCATATAATGACTAAGCAGAATTTCTAAGGGAGGGCGTATGAAACAATTTAGAAAAATGGTTTATCCGTACCTTGTTTGGAGTACGATAATGATTGCCGTTCCTATGCTGCTTATTTTGCTTTATGCTTTCACAACGCAGGGAAATACGGTTACAAAGTTTTTGTTTACCTTTAAAAACTTTAAAAGATTCCTTACAGACACTACATTTTTAAATGTTTTGTATACGTCTTTAAGGATAGCGGTTGAAACAACCGTAATTTGCATAATACTTGGATACCCCACAGCATATGTTATTGCTAAGTTTTCAGAAAAGGCTAAGCTTCGCTGGGTGCTTGTAATAACACTTCCCACATGGATAAACATGTTGGTTAGAACCTATGCCTGGACCGGTATTTTACAGGATGACGGTGTAATAAATTCATTTTTATCCATATTTAAAATTGGCCCGATTCCTCTTATCTATACAGATTTTGCCGTTATATTAGGTATGGTTTATAACTTTTTACCTTTTATGATAATTCAGATCTATACTTCTTTAACCAAAATGGATTATTCCTTAAAAGAAGCGGCAAACGATCTTGGTGCAGGCCCTGCGAAGACATTTTTAAAGATTACACTTCCTTTATCGATGCCCGGAGTTATAAGCGGAATTACCCTTGTGTTCTTGCCTGCGGTATCAAGCTTCTGTATTCCCAGAATGCTTGGCGGCGGAAGCTATGTTATGGTTGGAACAATCATTGAGTCACAGTTCTTAACGGCCGGTGACTGGAATTTTGGTAGTGCGATTTCTTTGATAATGGCTATCATTATTATGATTTCTATGTACATTACAAAGAAAGTTGACAAGGGAGAAAAAGTGGAAGGAGCTAGCGTATGAGTAAGAAAAAACGAATCGGTTCCAAAATCTTTTTAGGTATTATAGTGCTTTTTCTTTATGCACCGATTATTTATACTATGGTTTTCTCTTTTAACGAGGGAAAATCACTTACAAAGTTTTCAGGATTTTCTTTTAAGTGGTATGAAAAAATGTTTTCAAACGACACCATGATGGAAGCATTATTCTATACAATTATTGTTGCTATACTTGCAACCATTATTTCGACACTTGTGGGAACTGTTACAGCAATAGGCTTATCTAAATCAAGAAAAGCCATTAAGAATGTTGTTGAGCAGGTAAATCAGCTTCCCATAATGAATCCTGAAATCGTTACGGCTATCGGTCTTTTAATGCTGTTTAGCTTTATACATTTTGAAAAAGGTTTCTTTACAATGTTACTGGCACACATTATGTTCTGTATTCCTTATGTAATACTTAGCGTAATGCCAAAGCTTCGTACCCTTAATCCAAACCTTGCGGAAGCCGCCATGGATTTGGGCGCCACTCCCTGGCAGGCTTTAACAAAGGTAATAGTGCCCGAGTGTATGCCGGGTATTATCTCAGGTGCTTTAATAGCATTTACAATGTCATTTGATGACTTTGTAATTTCTTACTTTGTTACAGGTAACGGCGTAAGTAATATTTCAATTTTGGTTTATACAGAATCAAGACGAATCAACCCTTCGATAAATGCTTTATCAACAATCATAGTTGTGATAATTACGGTTTCACTGCTTTTGGTTAATATTATTCCGTCTTTGGCTTCAAAAAAGAAGAGTAAAGTCGAAGCGATAAAAGAAGAAAATATTAAATAGGAGGATATATAAATGAAGAAGAAAGGATTAGCGCTTGTCTTAATGCTTTTTGTTTTGGCGGCATTAAGTTTAAGTGGATGCGGCAGCAAGGAAAAGTTAAAGATTTACCTTCCCGGTGAATATATGAGCGATGACTTGGTTCCAAATTTTGAAAAACTTTATGATGTAGAAGTTGATGTTGAATTGTTTGACTCAAATGAAATGATGTACACAAAGATTATGGCCGGGGATACATATGATGTTTTGATTCCTTCAGACTACATGATCGAAAGACTTATCAAAGAAGATTATCTTCAGAAGATTGATATTTCAAAGATTACAAACTTTTCAAGTATCACACCTGCTTTAAAGGAAGCTCCTTATAATCTCTTTGACCCCGATAATTCTTATTCTGTTCCTTATTTCTGGGGTACTGTTGGAATTATCTACAACACAAAGAACGTTCCTTTTGAAAAGATTCAAAGCGAAGAATTTGAAATCTTCAGAGATACGGATTTTGCAGGTAAGATTTATTTTTATGACAGTGAGAGAGATGCTTTCATGATTCCTTTTAAGTCTTTGGGATATTCAATGAATACTTCAAACGAAGATGAAATCATGGATGCATATAACTGGCTTGTTGATGTAAACACCACCATGGATCCCATAACCGTTACGGATGACGTAATCGATGGTATGGCTCAGGGAAGAAAAGACTTGGCTATTGTTTACAGCGGTGATGCAGCTTATGTTCTTTCAGAAAACGAAGACATGAGCTATTACACACCTTCATGTGGTACAAATGTATGGGTTGATGCAATGGTTATTCCTAAGAATGCTTCAAATCCTGATTTGGCTCACAAGTTTATTGACTATGTAATAAGCTACGATGTTGCTTTGGATAATACAGAAGCTGTAGGATATGCATCTGTAAACAAAGATGTACTTGATACTGTAACCGCTCCCGGAGGATTATATGACGGTAATGAAGCATATCTTCCAAGAACAGGTTATGAAAAAGACGAAGTGTTTAACGACAATGAGTTTTTAAGAAAAAAACTTTCAGAACTTTGGATTAAGGCTAAGGCTGCAAGATAAAGAAAAAAGCATGTGCAATATTGCACATGCTTTTTATTTTACTTATTTTCGGTTTCTTCAAGCTTATGGAAGATAATGCAGTTTGGCTTCTTACATTTTAATGCGGGACCGTTCATTACGATTGTTTTCTTTTCAAGGTCTACATTAAAGAATGTAAGAGAATCGGATTCGTGATTGCATGAAACCAGATGCTTATTATCAGGGAATAGGGCAGCATCCTTTGGATACTCGCCGCTTATAGGTAAGCAAAGAAGCTTATCAAGGGTTCCGTCCGATTTGATCTTATAAAGACATACACTGTTATCGCCTGCATTTGAAGCAACTATGTATTTAAAGTCTGCAGATATATTCAAAGCACTGGCTGCATTTCCGGAAGCATGATACTCATTTAAAGTTGAAATGGTCTGTGTCTTTTCAAAATTGGGAGTATCGGAGTTTGTTTCCGAATAATCATATACATCAATATAGTTCTTTAATTCATGAATGATGTATAAGTGTTTACCGTCTTTTGAAAACTTAAGATGTCTTGGAGCTGAATCCTGTTCCGAACGAATTATATCCATTAACTTAAGTTTTCCTGTTTTGTGGTCGAGATAATAGATGTTAACATGATCCATACCAAGGTCTGCGGCCAATAGAAATTTATCGTCACGAGTCATCTTTACACAGTTAACATGAGGACGGAAGTTTCTTTCAGAAACTGTGCCCATGCCTTTTAAATATATTTCATCGGTGATTTCACCGATTGAACCGTTTGGCTTTATTTTTAATGCGGTTATTTTACCGTCGTGGTAACCTGCCACAAACAAGAATTTATCGTCATAGGAAGTGGAGAGATAACAGCCTCTCATTCCGTTAATGGATTGAACATTCAGTTTTTTTAAACTACCATCGGGCTTAACCTCAAAACTTTCAACGCCCATATCTGTAATTGAGTAAAGAAATTTTTGATTATGGGAAATAGTAATGTATGAAGAGTTTGAAACTTCGACTCTGGACTTTTCATTAAAACGACCTTTTTTCATGTCCACATCGTAAATTGAGATACCGTATTTGTCGTCCTGAGTGTAGCTTGAAACATAAGCAACGTATTTACTCATTTTTTCTCCTTTAAAAATAAATAAATTCTTGATAAAAGAACTTGTCTTTACATTTTATTATATCAGTTTTTAAAAAAATAGTATTAACAAAGCTTAATTTATCAATAAAGATGATAGCACAAAATAAAGCAAAAAAACAGAAAAGTAAGTGTACTTTTAAACAATATGTGGTATAGTTTATTTGTAAAAGGTACACGGGGTTTTGGACGTTTTTTATCGGAGTGGTCTACGGTGAAACGGACATTTAAAGAGAAAGCAGTCAGTAGTGCTGCAAAGATTACAAGAAAATATAGATTGTTAAAACCTATAATATTTCTGGGGCTGGGTATAGTGCTGGGATTTTTTGGTATTGGAAAATATTTTTATTCAAACGGAAAAAGATATATCACATTGGGAATCTGCGTACTTTTCTTTTTGATGAGTTCAAGTTTTGCAACTCCCGATCAGGCTGATGATAATGAAATATATCTTTCAAACATTTCCGCTGACGAAGTAAACATATACGACACTGATGTGTCACTTGATGCCGGTGACTTTATTGATACCGATTCTACCGAAGAGGTTGCACCTGATGCAGTAGTGGATGATGAAGTCATTGTTTCCGGTGATTTGTTTACATTTGAAGAAGAAAAGCAGTTAGAGAGTACAGAAAATATTGATAAGTTTACTATAGATGATTTGTATGCGGATGCAATTCTTTCGGATTCCTCTGCATCATCAGATACATCTTTAAACGGCTTTGACAAAGATGCGTGGTACATGATTTTGGTTAATAAGACTCATCCTGTACCCGATGATTATGAAGTTAAGTTAACTAATCTTAAAGGCGACATGAAGTGCGATGAAAGAGTGCTTGAACCTTTAAAGGATATGCTTAACGGAGCCAAGGACGACGGAATCGATTTGATTGTATGTTCTCCTTACAGAGACTATCAGCTTCAGGAAAGACTGTTTTTAAGAAAGATTAATGCCTACATGGATTTGGGTATGTCTTATCTTGAAAGTTACAAGCTTGCGGCGCAGAAGGTTATAATGCCCGGTGCCAGTGAACATCAGCTTGGCATTGCGTTTGATATAGTAGTTAATTACCATGCGGTTTTAGACTACGAATTTGGTGATACACCTGCCGGAAAGTGGCTTATTGAGAATTGTGCCGATTATGGCTTTATATTAAGATATCCAAGAGGTAAGGAAGAAATTACCGGTATCGAATATGAGCCTTGGCATTTTAGATATGTTGGTAAAGATGCTGCCACATATATCATGGAAAACGGATTAACTCTTGAAGAGTTTCTTGATGATTTATAAGCTAAATTAATTAGGTACCGGCATTTTGCAATTCAGAATGCAGAATGTCGGTTCTTTTATGTTTAAAGGGAAAGAATATGAGTAAGCAATATGAAATTTTAAAACAGGAAGGTGAAGCTAAAAGAGCGGTATTTCATACCGTTCACGGTGATATTCAGACACCTGTTTTTATGAATGTAGGTACGGTTGCCGCAATTAAGGGAGCAGTTTCCACAGTTGATTTAAAAGAAATCGGTTGTCAGGTAGAACTGTCAAACACCTATCATTTACATGTAAGGCCGGGAGATAGGCTCATTCATGATTTGGGCGGTCTTCATAAGTTTATGAATTGGGACAGACCAATCTTGACAGATTCCGGCGGATTCCAGGTGTTTTCTTTGGCAGGACTTCGTAAGATTAAAGAAGAAGGTGTGACATTTCATTCTCACGTAGACGGACGTATTATTTTTATGGGCCCTGAAGAGAGCATGCAGATTCAGTCAAATCTTGGATCTACAATTGCCATGGCCTTTGATGAATGCCCTTCAAGTGTTGCGGAAAGAAAATATGTGGAAGATTCCGTTGCAAGAACCACAAGGTGGCTTGAGAGATGCAAAAAAGAAATGGCACGCTTAAATTCCTTGGAAGATACCGTAAATAAGAAGCAGATGCTTTTTGGTATTAATCAGGGTGCTGTTTATGATGATATAAGAATTGAACATGCAAAACGTATTTCCGAAATGGATTTGGACGGATATGCGGTTGGTGGACTTGCCGTAGGCGAGACTCACGAAGAAATGTACAGGATTTTGGAATCAACTGTTCCTTATTTACCTAAAGATAAGCCTACTTATTTAATGGGTGTGGGAACTCCTGCAAATATCTTAGAAGGCGTTGAAAGAGGCATAGATTTCTTTGACTGTGTTTACCCTTCAAGAAACGGACGTCACGGACATGTTTACACTAACTTTGGAAAGCTAAACCTTTTTAATGAAAAATATGAAAAGGATATGCGTCCCATAGAAGAAGGCTGTAATTGCCCTGCATGCAGAATGTATTCAAGAGCATATATACGACATTTATTAAAAGCAAAAGAAATGCTTGGAATGAGACTTTGTGTTCTTCATAATCTGTATTTTTACAACACTATGATGGCTGAGATCAGAGAAGCCTTAGATAATGGAAATTTTATAAATTATAAGAAAGCTAAACTTGACAGTATGGCTTCTGCAAAGGTATGATTATTTTTGCGGATTTAATTAGTTTCGGAGGAAAAAATATAATGAATTTATTATTAGCAGCAGCTGCTCAGCCTGTTGAAGGACCTGCAGCGATTATCTCAATGCTTGTTCCCTTTTTAATTCTCGGAGTTTTCTTTTATTTCTTTATAATGAGACCTCAGAAGAAAGAGCAGAAGCGTATGAACGCTATGCTTAATGATATGGCAATCGGCGATTGCGTGCTTACAAGCAGCGGATTTTACGGTACAGTTATTGATATTACAGATGATACGGTTATCGTTGAGTTTGGTAACAATAAAAACTGTCGTATTCCCATGCAGAAGAGTGCCATCACTCAGGTTGAAAAAGCTGAACAGTAATTATTTGCAAATTTCCCCCTGCATTTTTGCAGGGGGTTTTGTGTATCTTTATTAATCCCAAAGCTCTTTTAATTGCTTGAAATTTATTTGAATATGTAATAATATTAATTTCATACTGTACTACGTTAAAATCTTAAAATAAAGGAGTATGTATGAAGTACAACATTACATGCATTCCCGGAGACGGAATCGGTCCCGAGATAGTCGCACAAGCAAAAGTCGTTCTTGACAAAATTTCTGAAAAGTATAATCACGAATTCGTTTATAAAGATATATTAATGGGTGGAGCTTCAATTGATGCTTGCGGAGTGCCCCTAACTGATGAAGCCATTAATGATGCAAAAGGCGCAGATGCTGTATTGATGGGTTCAATCGGCGGAGACCCTAACACATCACCCTGGTATAAGCTTGATGCTAAGTTAAGACCTGAAGCAGGCTTACTTAAATTAAGAAAGGAACTTAAACTTTTTGCTAATTTAAGACCTGCATATTTATATAAGGAATTATCCGATGCATGTGTTTTGAAAAAAGAAACCGGTGAAAACGGATTTGACCTTATAATAGTAAGAGAACTTACAGGCGGATTGTATTTTGGCGACAGGTCAACTACCGTAGTTAACGGAGTAAGAACAGCCATTGATACATTAAAATACGA
This sequence comes from Lachnospiraceae bacterium, assembly GCA_016291405.1. Classification (GTDB taxonomy): domain Bacteria; phylum Bacillota; class Clostridia; order Lachnospirales; family Lachnospiraceae; genus UBA1258. Next base: position 89,536 of record JAEEXG010000001.1, on the reverse strand, counting down.
TGAAAACGAAATAAGACGTATTGCCATAAAGGCTTTTGAAATAGCTAAGAAAAGAAGAAATAAACTGACAAGTGTCGATAAAGCAAACGTTCTTGATTCATCAAGACTTTGGAGAGCGGTTGTAAATGAAGTATCAAAGGACTATCCTGAAGTAAAGCTTGAACATATGCTTGTTGATAACTGCGCAATGCAGCTTGTTAAGGATCCCGCTCAATTCGATGTTGTATTAACCGAGAATATGTTTGGAGATATTTTATCCGATGAAGCAAGTATGATTACAGGTTCGATCGGAATGCTTTCTTCGGCAAGTTTAAATGACACTAAATTTGGGCTCTATGAGCCAAGCCATGGCTCAGCTCCGGATATTGCGGGTAAAGACCTTGCAAATCCCATTGCCACGATTTTATCTGCTGCAATGATGCTTAGATATTCACTTGATTTAACAAAGGAAGCAGACGCAATTGAAGCAGCTGTTGAAAAGGTTTTAAAAGAAGGATACAGAACTCAAGATATATATACGGAAGGAACTAAAAAAGTCGGTTGTAAAGAAATGGGTAAATTAATTGCCGACTTTATCTAGGAGGAATCATATGATAAGCGATAATGTAAAATGCGGCACCCAGCAGGCTCCGCACAGAAGTCTTTTTAATGCCCTGGGATTTACTGAAGAAGAAAGAAAGAGACCAATGATTGGTATTGTTTCTTCTTATAATGAAATCGTTCCCGGACACATGAATCTTGATAAGATTGTGGAGGCTGTTAAGCTTGGCGTTGCAATGGGTGGCGGCACCCCTGTAGTATTTCCTGCCATTGCTGTTTGTGACGGTATTGCAATGGGCCATATAGGAATGAAATACTCATTGGTTACAAGAGACCTTATTGCGGATTCGACAGAGTGTATGGCTATAGCTCATCAGTTTGACGGCCTTGTTATGGTTCCTAACTGTGATAAGAATGTTCCCGGATTACTTATGGCTGCTGCCAGATTAAATATCCCTACAATATTTGTTTCCGGCGGTCCTATGCTGGCAGGACATGTAAAGGGTCAAAAGAGAAGCCTTTCATCTATGTTTGAAGCAGTAGGAGCCGTTGCCGCAAACAAAATGACAATGGAAGATTTGTGTGAATTTGAAGAAAAGGTTTGCCCTACATGCGGTTCCTGCTCGGGTATGTATACCGCAAACTCCATGAACTGTTTGACCGAAGCTTTAGGTATGGGACTTAGAGGAAACGGTACAATTCCTGCAGTATACTCAGAAAGAATAAGACTTGCAAAGCATGCGGGCATGCAAATTGTAGAGCTTGTAAATAAAAACATCAGACCAAGAGATATCATGACAAAAGAAGCATTTACAAATGCTTTGATTACTGACATGGCTCTTGGATGTTCCACAAATTCAATGCTTCATTTGCCTGCAATCGCAAACGAAGCGGGAGTTAAGCTTAACTTAGAAATAGCAAACGATTTATCTAAGAAGACTCCCAACCTTTGCCATTTGGCACCTGCAGGTCCTACATATATGGAAGACTTAAATGAAGCAGGTGGCGTATATGCGGTATTAAAGGAGCTATCTAAGAAAAATCTTCTTAACCTTGATGTAATGACTGTTTCAGGAAAGACAATGGGAGAAAACATTGCTAATGCCGTAAACAAGAATCCTGAGGTTATTAGAACAATAGATAATCCTTACAGCCCTACAGGCGGTATTGCTGTCCTTAAAGGTAATCTTGCACCTAACGGAAGCGTGGTTAAGCGTTCTGCAGTTGTTCCTGAAATGATGGAGCACACAGGCCCTGCTAGAGTATTTGATTCTGAAGAAGATGCAATCGCTGCAATTAAAGGCGGAAAGATTGTTAAAGGTGATGTTGTCGTTATTCGTTATGAAGGCCCTAAAGGTGGCCCCGGCATGAGAGAAATGCTTAATCCTACCTCTGCAATTGCAGGTATGGGACTTGGAGAGAGCGTTGCTTTAATAACAGACGGCAGATTCTCAGGTGCATCAAGAGGCGCTTCAATCGGACATGTTTCTCCCGAAGCATATGCGGGAGGCCCTATTTCATTAGTTCAAGAAGGGGACATGATCCACATTGATATAAACAATTACTTAATTGAACTTTTGGTTGATGATGATACTTTGAAATCAAGAAAAGAAAACTTTGTTCCTAAGAAAGCAAAGGAAGTTACAGGTTATCTTGCAAGATACAGAGAACTTGTTACAGATGCTTCTATGGGTGCAATCTTACAGGTTCCAAATAAAAACTAAGTGAGGGTTAATAATGATACTTACAGGCGCGGAAATCGTAATTGAATGTTTGAAAGAACAAGGTGTAGACACTGTTTTCGGATATCCGGGAGGTACCATTTTAAATGTATATGATGCTTTGTATTCACACAGTGAAATAAAGCATATTCTTACAAGCCATGAACAGGGCGCTTCACATGCTGCAGACGGTTATGCAAGATCTACAGGCAAGGTGGGCGTTTGTATGGCTACATCAGGTCCCGGTGCTACAAACCTTGTAACAGGAATTGCAACGGCATACATGGATTCGGTTCCCATGGTTGCCATCACTGCAAACGTTGTTTTGTCCTGGCTTGGAAAGGATACATTCCAGGAAGTTGATATTGCAGGGGTTGTTATGCCTATTACTAAGCACAGTTACATTGTTAAAGATGTAAAAGACCTTGCAAACACAATAAGAAAAGCATTTAAGATAGCTAAAAGCGGAAGACCCGGTCCCGTACTTGTGGATATTACAAAGGATGTTACCGCAGCAAAGTGTGAGTACAGTAAGGTTACTCCGGAACCTATTGAAAGAAAGAATAAGTTTGATGAAGAAGATGTAAATCGTGTTGTTAAGCTTATTCAGGCTTCAAAGAAACCCTTTATCTATGTAGGAGGAGGCGCAATTGCAAGTGATGCCACAAAAGAAGTGGCTAAATTTGCCGATTTAATCGATGCTCCCGTTTGCGATACATTAATGGGTAAAGGAGCCTTTGATTCATATTCTGAAAGATACACAGGAATGATTGGTATGCATGGCACCAAAGCCTCCAATTTGGGCGTAAGTGACTGCGATTTACTTATTGCTTTGGGTGCAAGATTTTCAGACCGTGTTGTAGGTAATGTAAAGACCTTTGCATCAAAGGCAAAGGTTATACATTTTGATATTGATGCAGCTGAAATCGATAAAAATATTAAAACAAAAGCAAGTATTGTTGGCGATTTAAAAGATGCCCTTAATGCCGTAATGGAAAAGCTTACTCAACAGTCTCATCCAGAATGGATGGAATTTGTTTGTGATTTAAAGAAGAAGTATCCCTTAAATTATGATAAGAGTAAACTTACCTGTCCATTCATTATGGAAGAAACCGATAAGGTTACAAAGGGTGATGCTATTATCACAACAGACGTTGGTCAGCATCAGATTTGGGCTTCTCAATACTATCACTACACAAAGCCCAGAACATTCCTTTCTTCCGGCGGTCTTGGAACTATGGGATACGGCTTGGGAGCATGTATAGGAGCAAAAGTAGCTAACCCTGATAAGATATGTATAAACATTGCAGGGGATGGATGCTTCAGAATGAACATGAACGAGCTTGCAACGGCTTCAAGATTTGATATTCCCATTATTCAGATCATTATTAATAACCATGTTCTTGGTATGGTCAGACAGTGGCAGACCCTTTTCTATGAAGGAAGGTATTCTCAAACCGTTTTAAACGATAAGGTGGATTTTTGTGCAGTTTCCAAAGGCCTTGGTTGTGAAGCTGTTAAAGTTACAAAGAAAGAGGAGTTTGCTCCTGCATTAAAGAAAGCTATTGAAAGCAAGAAACCATATGTGATTGAATGCGTCATTAATGAGGATGATAAGGTATTTCCTATGGTACCGGGCGGTTCACCTTTAAGTGATGTATTTGATGAAAGTGATTTGAAAAAATAAAAGAGAGAATTAGATGAAGGGGAAACTGATTAATTTTTTCGTGGTATTTTTGTGTACCTGTTTAGCCCTGGCAATCATATTTGTTTTCTTTGTTACCTTCTACTATAACGACGGATTTACTTATGATACATGGGTAAACGGAGTTTATTGCACGGGTAAAAGCATAGACGAAGTAAATGATAAGCTTAAGCAGGATTTTGACGTAGATTATGTCACCATTACATCAAATTATCACGATGAAGAAAAGATTTACCTAAATTCAATTGATGCAAAGGTTGATTACAAGAAGGCTTTACTGGACATTAAACGTAAGCAAAACAGTTTTGGATGGATAAAGAAACTGTTTTCTTATGGCGCAGATAATTTGACTATAAAGCCAAAGGTTTCTTTCAATGAAACTAAGCTTGATAAAGAAGTTTCTTCGTTAGGCGTTGTTAAAGATTATTCTGAAGATGTACCGCAAATCTTAGAAATTCGATATTCACCCGATGAAGGATATTATCTTTTTGATGGTACAAACGAAGAATTAAATAAAAAAGATGTAATAAAGGCCATAGAAGATGCATTCGAAAATGATTTTAAGGTTTCTTTGGATGACTCTCTTTTTAAAGAAAGAAAGCCTTCAAAAGAGATGATTGAAACCAAAAAGGTCTGGGATGATGCATTAAAGTTCTTTGATTTAGGATTGGTTTATGATATGGGAAAAGAAAAGATTTCCATAGATAAGCCTATTTTAAGTAAGTTTATTATCTTCGATGAAAAAACCGGTGATTTTGTAAGAACTGAAGATAACGGTTTTTATATTGATGATGGTAAGGCCCTTGAATACATCGACGGCCTTTGTGATTTATACGATACTTACCAAAAGCCCAGAGTAATAACCACTCATCTTGGGGAAGAAAAGACGATAAATAAGTCTACCTATGGCACAAAGCTTAATAAGAAGGCTGAGGAAGCTTATTTCTTGCAGGCTTTAAAAGAAAGAAAACGTGAGGTTCATGTCCCTGCTTATCTTTATGAAGGATATGTAAGAGGGCTTGACGATATCGGTGATACTTTAATTGAAGTAGATTTAACCAGACAGCTTCTTTACTATATTGAAAACGGCGAAGTAAAAATGACCTGTGATGTTGTAACGGGAAAGCCTTCTGCCGGAAGAGCCACCCCTGAGATGGTTACCTATGTAAACAGGAAAAGAAGGAAGACAGTTCTTCGTGGAGAAGATTATGCATCCTTTGTTGAATATTGGATAGCAATTTATTCAACCACTATAGGCCTTCATGATGCCAGCTGGCAAAAGGAATTCGGGGGCGAAAGATATCTTACCCACGGTTCAAGAGGCTGTATAAATATGCGCCTTAATGATGTTAAAACTTTATATGATATCGTAGAAGTAGGTTTGCCTGTACTTGTTTACAAATAGGAGATTGAATAAAAATTCATTTACTGTTTGACTTTAATGCGGTAAAGGATTATTATACATATTAAAATAGTTTCTAGGAGGAAGAAAGAAGTGTCCAGAGTCTTTAATTTTTCAGCCGGTCCGGCTATGATGCCACTTCCGGTATTGAAAGAAATTCAGGCAGAGTTGTTAGATTATAACGGAAGCGGAATGAGCGTAATGGAGATGTCTCATCGATCTAAAGTCTTTCAGACAATCGCAGACGAAGCCGAAAAAGATTTACGCGAATTAATGAATATTCCCGATAATTACAAGGTATTATTCATTCAGGGCGGAGCGACATTACAGTTTTCGATGATTCCTATTAACCTTTGCAAAAACGGTGTGTTTGATTACATTGTTACAGGTGCCTGGTCTAAAAAGGCAGCTACCGAAGCAAAGAAGTTTGGTAAGGTAAACATTGTGGCTACAAGCCAGGATAAAAACTTTAGTTATATTCCCGATTGCAGTGACTTGCCTATTGATGATGATGCTGATTACGTTTACATTTGCGAAAATGAAACAATACACGGAACTACATTTAAAAAACTTCCGAACACCAAGGGTAAAATCCTTGTGGCGGATCAGTCATCCATGTTTTTATCAAAGCCTTGCAACGTAAAAGATTACGGAATGATTTATGCAGGTGTTCAAAAGAACGTAGGTCCCGCAGGTCTTTCAATCGTTATTATCAGAGAGGACTTGATTAAGTCAGATTTACCGGAAAATACTCCTGTATATCTTAGATACGATACACATTCAGAAAACGGTTCTATGTACAATACCCCCAACTGTTGGGCTATTTACGTATGCGGCAAGGTGTTTAAGTATTTAAAGAGCTTAGGCGGCCTTGAAGCCATGAATAAAATAAACGAAGAAAAAGCGGCTGTTTTATACGATTTTCTTGATAACAGTAAGATGTTTAACGGAACGGTTGAAAAAGAATACCGCTCATTAATGAATGTGCCTTTTGTTACAAGCAGCGCTGAAAGCGATGCAGCTGTAGTTGCAGCAACAAAGGCCGCAGGATTTGATAACCTTAAAGGACATAAGAGTGTAGGCGGATTAAGAGCTTCTATCTATAATGCAATGCCTATCGAAGGGGTTAAAGCTTTGGTTGATTTCTTAACCAAATATGAAAAGGAGAATGGATGATGTTTAAGTATGCTTGCTTAAATCCTATAGCATCTGTCGGTTTAAAAAACTTTAACGAAAATTTTGCTAAAACAGAAGATGTAAACGATGCTGAAGGAATTCTTGTTAGAAGTGCTGTAATGCATGATATGGAGTTTTCAGACAAGCTTCTTTGTGTAGCAAGAGCGGGAGCAGGGGTTAACAATATTCCTCTTGATACACTTGCAAAAAAGGGTGTTGTTGTATTTAATACTCCCGGTGCCAATGCAAACGGTGTAAAAGAACTTGCGATTTGTGCAATGCTTCTTGCTTCCCGTGATGTTATCGGAGGTATTGATTTTGTAAAAGAAATTAAAACTGATGAAAATGTTTCAAAGCTTGTTGAAAAAGGCAAAGGCAAATATGCCGGAACCGAGCTTATGGGAAAGAAACTTGGTATCATAGGTCTTGGTGCCATCGGTGGTCCTTTAGCTAATGCCGCAAGACATTTGGGCATGGATGTTTACGGATGCGACCCTTATATTTCAATTGATGCAGCATGGAACCTTTCAAGAGACATTCATCATGTTAAGACAAGAGAAGAAATCTTTTCAAAGTGTGATTACATTTCTGTTCATGTTCCGCTTATTGAAAGCGATGATCCTAACGTAAACACAAAGAAAATGATCAATAAAGATACAATTGCAATGATGAAAAAAGGTGTTATCATTTTGAATCTTGCAAGAGATTTGCTTGTTGACGATGATGCAATGGAAGAAGCATTGAAGTCAGGTAAGGTAAGAAAATACGTTACAGACTTCCCCAACACAAAGACTGCAGGCATGGACGGAGTAATCGCCATTCCTCATCTTGGAGCTTCAACAGAAGAATCTGAAGATAATTGTGCTAAGATGGCAGTTAATGAAATGATTAACTACTTAGAAAACGGTAATATTTCAAACAGTGTAAATTACCCTAATCTTGATATGGGTATTTGCGATCAGGTTGGACGTATTGCTATTTTCCATAAGAATGTTGCAAATATGATTTCTCAGTTTACTTCAGCAATCGGTGATCATAACATAAACATTTCAAATCTTTCAAATAAGTCAAGAGGAGAAGTGGCCTACACAATGTTTGACATTGAAGACAGAGCTTCAGAAGACTTAATTAAGAGACTTGAATCAATCGACGGAGTATTTAAAGTTAGAGTAGTAAAATAAAATTAAAGCTGTGGCAATTGCCACAGCTTTTTTATTAGAATTGTTCAAATGACATCGGGTCTCCGTATTTTGTCATATCACCCATTGTGCTTTGGAATTTCTTTTCACTTTCCAAACCTGCATTTGATGCTTCGTCCATATACTCAATAAAGATATCTTCAATAGGCTTATTTAATTCTTTAGAAAGTTCTTCCATAATAGGCTTTAACTTTTCAAGCTGATAAGAAATTTGAACTTTTTGAGGGTCGATACCGTCTAAAACTTTATCGGCATAGGCACTTACTTTTTCGAAAATGTATTTTGATTTGTTTTCCATATTATTTCCTCCGAATATTACATCTAATATAACACCATTTTCTTGTTTGAGGAATAAAACTTTGATAAAATTACTATAAGTTCTATATTTTAATAAAGGGGTGAAAATATGGACAATAAACTATATAAGCTTATGAATTGGCCGGAGATTGAATCTATAATCTATTCGGAGTGCGATTCTCCGCAGGATATTCTCGGTATGCACACCGTGGGCCAAAATCAATTGGTACAGGCATTCTTTCCAAATGCCGAGTACGTTAATGTTCTGAATCTTTCCGATGATAAAACATATCATATGGAAAAGGTCGATGAGGAAGGTTTCTTTGCTTGCCTTATTCCCTCAAAAAAATCCTTTAAACATGAATATATAATCGAAGATAAAAACGGAGAAGTTTCAAACTCGCCGGAAGTTTATGATATTATTCCACAGTTTTGGCTAAGCCTTCTTGATAGATTTAAAGAAGGTACCCTTTATGATTCTTACAGATATTTTGGGGCTCATGTAACGGAAATTAAAGGTGTTCTTGGGACGAGCTTTTTTGTATATGCGCCCAATGCCGTAAGAGTAAGTGTCGTTGGTGATTTTAATGATTGGGACGGTCGCGTTAATCCCATGTGTAAAATAAATGATTGCGGCATTTATGCATTGTTTATTCCGGAGTTATCCCAGGGGCACTTGTACAAGTATGAGATAAAGCTTCGTAACGGGCTTACGTTTTTAAAAAGAGATCCTTATGCCTTTTCGATTGAAAAAGGTGATAATGACGCCTCAGTAATTTCTTTGGACTTTGAATACGAAAATGCAAAGTATAAAAGAAACAAGCAGCCCCAAAACTTAAGTATTTTAAGCTTGTCCTTAGAGGATTATTTAAAGGAAGATGGTTTATTAGATTCTAAATCAATACTTAATTATGTTAAAAAATCAGGCTTTAACGCTGTTTTGACGGATGATTTAAGCTTTTGTAAAAAGATAGTTACAAAGTACGGAAAGCCGTCACTTTATAGCTTGTCTCCTAAGTTAAGTGTAAATGATCTTGAAACCTTGATTGATTCCTTACATAAAGAAAACATAAGCGTATTTACCACTATTGATTTAAGTGGCTTTATTCCCGATGATTGCGGTTTAAGAGGTTTTGACGGAAGCAAGATTTATGAATACGATGATAGGGAAATTGATTTAACTTTATCCTTTAATTTTGATAATCCGTATGTAAGAAATTATCTTTTAAGTTTATGCGATTATTACGTTAAGCGCTTTGACTTAGATGGTCTTTGCATAGGCGGAATCGATAGAATCCTTTATCTTGATTACAAGAGAAATGACGGGGAATGGTCTGCCAATATGTATGGCACAAATGAAAACCTTGGCGGCGTGGAGTTTTTAAAGCACTTAAATTCCATTATGCATAAAAGGTATTCAAACATTTGCATGATTGCAAAGGATTCTTTAGTTTCTGATAATCTTACAAAGGATTTATCCGACTTTGGAATCGGTTTTGATTATAAGCTTCATACAGGATTTACCAAAGAAGCCATTACATATTTTCACTATGATTTAAATGAGAGAAAAGAGCATTACAACGAACTCTTTGAATTAACTATAGGTATGTATTGTGAAAAGCACATACTTCCCATTCTTAATTCTCAAATCGGATGCGAAAGAGAAAGCATTTATTCCTTCTTCTCAGGTATTGAAGAAGATAAGGCAAGTAATTTAAGATTGCTTCTTTCTTTAATATATTTACTTCCGGGAAGAAAGTGCCTTCCGCTTTTTAAGGATGCAGATGAAAAACTTGAAGCTTTCTTTGAATTCTTAAATTCATTTTACTTTGAAAATGAGTTTGATGATGAAGACTCCGAAGCCTTTGATTGGGTTGACTTTGCAGATTCAAATCATGACGTAATATCATTTGTAAGAAAGGCCAAGGATAAAGAGTACCTGGTTGTTATGAATTTTTCTGATGCAACCTTTAAGCGTGGCATCGAAGTAAAAGAAGGCCTGTACAAGGAAGTATTTTCTTCATCCCTTTCTAAGTTTGGAGGAAATGAAAGATTGTCTTCCAAATTAAAAGAAACCAAGGTTAAAAAGGGCAATGCGGGTAAGCGTGAAATAACATTAAACTTAAATCCTTTATGCGCATATGTGTACGAAAAAACACCTTGCCAAAAATGAGTTATCAACTTATAATTACTTTTGTTGCATATAAGTGCAGGCTTCCGTGGCTCAGCTGGTAGAGCAACGCATTCGTAATGCGTAGGTCGCCGGTTCGAATCCGGCCGGGAGCTTAAAAGCAGTCGATTATCGGCTGCTTTTTTGTTTTATTTTTTGTGTTTTCAGAAGAATAATATATGCTGATATGTACGCGCTGTACGGACATATGGTCATTACAGAGAGAAAATTCTCTTTTTCATGGTTTTTTTTAGTAATTATTGAAAGCTTTTTTGGTTGATGGTTACGCTTTACTGTGCTAAAATTAGATTTAACTTTAGAAGAAAACTTGGAGATAAAAATGGCTCAGCTTTGGGGTGGAAGATTTACAAAAGAAACAGATAAAAAAGTATATGATTTTAACGCTTCTATAAAATTTGACAAGCGTTTATTGGAAAGAGATTGTGAAGGCAGTGTGGCTCATGCCGCAATGCTTTCAAGATGCAATATTATAACCCAGGAAGAATCTACCGCCATCATAGACGGTCTTATATCTATAAAGAACGATGTTTTAAGCGGTAATCTTGAGATTACCGACGAATACGAAGATATCCACAGCTTTATGGAAGCAAACTTAATAAAGCGTATCGGAGATACCGGTAAAAAGCTTCATACAGGAAGAAGCAGAAACGATCAGGTTGCTTTGGACATGCGCCTTTATACAAGGCTTGAAGTAATTTTTATAGATGAAGAATTAAAGAAGCTTCTTGATGTTATTTTACGAATAATGGATGAAAATACCGACACTTATATGCCGGGATTTACACATCTTCAAAAGGCTCAGCCTGTTACACTTGCTCATCATCTTGGCGCCTATTTTGAAATGTTTAAAAGAGACAGAGACAGACTTAAAGATATCTTTACAAGAATGAATTATTGTCCCTTAGGAGCCGGAGCTTTGGCAGGTACCACATATCCTTTGGATAGAGAAATTACAGCTTCTTTAATGGGATTTTACGGACCCACTTTAAACAGTATGGATTCTGTTTCTGACAGAGATTATTTGATTGAATTATTGTCTGCTTTAAGCATTATTTCCATGCATTTAAGCAGATTCAGCGAAGAAATTATAATCTGGAATTCAAACGAATACGGATTTATTGATTTGGATGATTCTTTTTCTACAGGTTCATCTATAATGCCTCAAAAGAAGAATCCCGATATAGCAGAGCTTGTAAGAGGTAAAACCGGAAGAGTATACGGCGCATTATTGTCCCTTCTTACCACGATGAAAGGCCTTCCTCTTGCATATAATAAAGATATGCAGGAAGACAAGGAAATGACCTTTGATGCAATTGATACGGTTAAAAACTGTATTGATTTGTTTGCGGGAATGCTTGCCACCACCAAGTTTAACAAAGAAGTAATGGCAAAGAGCGCAATGATGGGCTTTACAAATGCCACAGACGCTGCCGATTATCTTGTTAAAAAGGGAATGCCCTTTAGGGATGCTCACAAAGTAATCGGTGAATTGGTAGTTTACTGTATTGATAATGGTATTGATATTTTAAGCTGCCCCCTTGATAAGTTAAAAACCTTCAGTGATCTTTTTGATGAAGATGTATATAAAGAAATTTCTTTGGAAACTTGCGTTTCTAAGAGGCTTACGATCGGAGCTCCGGGAATTGACGAGATGAAAAAAGTAATTTCTTTCTACAAAGAATACCTTAGCACTGATTGGAAAGATAATATTTTGGAACAATAATTTGGAGGACATATAAATGAGTGAAAAGTTGAAAGTCGGCATTTTGGGTGCCACAGGTATGGTTGGACAGAGATTCATTTCTCTTCTTGAGAATCATCCTTGGTTTGAAGTAACCACACTTGCCGCAAGCCCCAGATCTAAAGGTAAAACATATGAGGAGGCTGTTGAAGGGCGCTGGAAAATGGATACACCCATGCCCGAAAGAGTTAAGAAACTTATAGTCAAAGATGTTACCGACGTTGAAAATGTAGCAAAGGAAGTTGACTTTTGCTTTAGCGCGGTTGATATGACAAAGGATGAAATCAAGGCTATCGAAGAAGCATATGCTAAGACAGAGACTCCTGTTGTGTCAAATAACTCCGCACACAGATGGACAAAAGACGTTCCCATGATTATTCCTGAAATCAATTATCAGCACACAGCTATAATTGAAGAGCAAAAGAAGCGTCTTGGAACAAAGAGAGGATTTATTGCTGTTAAGCCCAACTGTTCAATTCAAAGCTATACACCTTGCCTCTGGGCTTGGAGTGAGTTTGAACCCTATGAAGTTGTGGCTACAACATATCAGGCTATTTCAGGTGCAGGTAAGACCTTTAAAGATTGGCCCGAAATGGTTGAAAACATCATCCCTTACATCGGTGGTGAAGAAGAAAAGAGTGAACAGGAACCTTTAAGAGTTTTAGGTACCCTTAAAAACGGTGAAATCGAAAAGAAGCAAGGCCTTGTAATCACAAGCCAGTGTATCAGAGTTCCTGTTTTAAACGGTCATACAGCTGCTGTATTTGTTAAGTTTAAAAAGAAACCTACCAAAGAGCAGTTAATTGAAAAATTAAGAAGCGCAAAGAGCCTTCCTCAGGAATTAAAGCTTCCCAGCGCTCCCACAAATTTCATTCAGTATCTTGAAGAGGATAATCGTCCTCAGGTTAAGCTTGATGTTGACTATGAAAAGGGTATGGGAGTATCAATCGGAAGATTGCGTGAAGACACAGTTTATGATTATAAATTTGTAGGTCTTTCACATAATACCGTAAGAGGCGCAGCAGGTGGCGCTGTGTTATGCGCAGAGCTTTTAAAAGCTCAAGGTTATATAACCGCAAAATAAAATTGGGGAAGAAACGAGAGAGGGTATAAATGGAGGATATGCGTTATCAGGTTGATCTGTTAACAGCGATGAACCAGAAATTAAAGAATACCGGAAGAATGTATAAACTTATTTGCGATACGTCTCAGCGTGCGTTTATTTACATAAACCTTGTAAATAATACTGTTGAGACGTTGGGCAAATGGGACAATTTCTTCGATTTTAATTTAAATGAGGCGATTGATTTACCCAGAGTATGCGACTATTTTACAGAAGATTCTCAGGGCGAGTTAAGACGCCTTCTTTTCATTGAAAAAGAAGGGAAAAAGCATCAGGCTTTGGACCTTCGTTCAAAGGATGAGCACAAATGGATTTGCGTGGAAGTGTCTGTCCATTGCGATGAATCAGGAAATTTAACGGATAAAATAATCGCATTTTCTGATGTCACAAAGCAAAAGAACCATCAGGATGAGCTTTCTTTTATGGCTTATTATGACTTCCTTACAAATCTTTACAATAGAAACTACTTCATCACAAAATTAAAAGAGTTTATCGATAAGGCTCAAAAGACCAACAGTGTTGTAAGCGTTATGCTTATGGACATTGATGATTTTCATAATATAAGCGACAGCAGAGGCATTCTTGTCGGTGATGAAATCATTCAAAATTTCGGACTTTTTCTTCATGATCTGACGGAAACCAACGTAATCGGTTCTAGATTTGATTCTGACATTTTCTGCTTGGCCATTTATGATCCCTGCGGTCACAGAAGTGTGGATACAATCTATAGAACGGTAAAGGAGTATTTATCAAATCCCTTACGTTTGACCGATATGACAGAAGTGTCAATAAGCGTTTCCGTAGGTGTTGCGGAATTCCCGGAGTGTTCTGAAAATGCCCTAGAGCTTATTAACTGTGCCGAAATAGTTATGCTTAAAGCAAAGAACAGCGGAAAAGACAATATTAAGTTCTTTGATACCGCAATACTTAATAGCTTTTTACGAGATGTTGATATTGAGAATCGACTAAAAGAAGCGGTTCATATGTCTAATTTCTTCGTAAATTTCCAGCCTCAGTATTTTAGCTCTACTAAAAAGCTTAGAGGCGTTGAAGCCTTGGTAAGGTGGAAAGATAAAGATTCGGGTCTTATAAGCCCTTCTGTATTTATTCCTTTGGCTGAAAAGAACGGAACGATTATTCCAATCGGAGACTTTGTGCTTGATGCAAGTATAAATGCATTTACTCAGTGGAAGAAAAAGTTTAATTATTCCATGATTTTATCTATCAATATTTCTTCCATACAGTATTCAAGGCAGGATTTTGTACCAAAGATTATTTCAGCGATTAATAAATACAACATGAATCCGGAAGAGTTGGAACTAGAAATAACCGAGTCTGTTTTGATAGATGACTTTAATGTGGTTGTATCTAAAATTGAAGAGTTAAGAGACTTTGGAATTAAAGTTTCTCTTGATGATTTCGGAACAGGTTTTTCATCTTTGGCTTATTTAAAAGGTCTTCCTATAGACACTTTAAAAATCGATAAATCATTTATCGATAATATTTCTTCCGATACGGCTTCAAAGATTATAACGGAATCCATAGTTGTCATGGCAAAGAAACTTGGATATTCAACCGTTGCGGAAGGCGTTGAAACGGCAGAGCAGCTTGAGTATTTAAAGAGTATATCCTGTGATCTTATTCAAGGATTTTACCTTGGAAAGCCTATGGATGAACAGGGAATCGAAGAACTTTTACTTAGAATCATCTAGCAAAAAGAGGTTAGATTAATGATAATTGGCAGAAATAATGAATTAAACCAATTGGGCACTTATTACAATAGAGATAAGAGCCAGATTATAGTTTTGTACGGGCAAAAATATATAGGAAAGACAGCACTGCTTAAAGAGTTCATGACGGATAAGCCGGGATTTTATTACCTTTGTGAACCTGCGTCAGAGCGTGAACAAAAATTCAGACTTGGGCTTTTCTTAGGGGAACTGGGGATTAAAACCCTCAGATTTCCTGAGTTTTCTGATGTACTCACTGCAACTTCAAAAAAGCATTCTCAAAAGAAAGTTATTGTTTTTGATGAGTTTCAAAATCTTATAAAGAGTTGCCCTTCTTTTATGGATGAACTTATTTCTTTTATTCATTCAAGCTGGAACAATCAGGAATACCTTGTTATTCTTTCTTCCTCGTCGGTTGGGTTTGTTGAAAACAACCTGGTTTCAAAAATCGGGGAAGCGGCATTTGAATTATCCGGATTTTTAAAAATCAAAGAATTGTCATTTTATGATTTAAGAGAATATTTTTCTTTGTACACAAACGAAGACTGTGCCATTTGCTATTCGATTCTCGGAGGTGTTCCGGGACTTTGGGAAATGTTTGATAAGAAGGCTTCCGTTAAAGAAAACATTACAAAGAAGATCCTTTATAAAAACGGCCCTCTTCATAATGTGGCAAAAACAATTGTGGAAGATGAATTAAGAGAGACAGGGGTTTATAACACCATTCTTTCTTCTCTATCAGGCGGAAAGCTTAAGCTTAATGATTTGTATGAACAAACAGGCTTTTCAAGAGCAAAGATAAGCGTTTATATCAAAAACCTTATGGAGCTTGAACTAGTTGAAAAAGTATTCAGCATTGATACCGACGGAAGAGATAACGCTCAAAAGGGAATATATAATATTTCAAATAAATTTGTAGACTTTTATTATAGCTTTTTATTTAAGTATTCTTCATTTTTAGAGTTTAATTCTCCCGAAGAATTTTACAGAATGTATGTATTGCCTTCTTTAAAAAGCTATGTGGGTAAATACTACAGGCAGATTTGCCTTGAGTATATGGAAAAAGCAAATCAAAGAAAGAAGCTTCCTATAGTCTGCGAAAGATTCTCTAAATGGGTCGGAAAGCAGGGAACCATAGACATTGTGGCGATGGGCGAAAATGAGAAAAATATTTTGGCTATTTGCGTCTATGATAAAGCGATGCTTACTTACGAAGATTATGAATGGCTTTTATATTGTGCTAACAAAGCTAAGCTTAATGCAGATTACATTTACCTTTTTGCAGGGGGACGATTTGATGAAAAATTATCCCTTGAAGCTAAAGTAAGAAAGAATTTAAAGTTATTCTTACTTGATAATATTTAATGTTTGGAAGGATTTTGTTTTGGGGAAAAAATTAATTATTACCGAGAAACCCTCCGTTGCCAGAGACTTTGCAAGAGTTTTAAATGTTTCGGGCAACAAAAACGGGTCCATTGAAAATAACGAATATGTAATATCCTGGTGCTACGGACATTTGGTAGAAATGTGTTATCCGGAAGCATACGATGAAAAATATAAGGTTTGGCGCCTTGAAGATTTACCTTTTTTACCTGAAGTTTATAAATATGGTGTAATTGAGAATTCTAAAGACCAGTACAACGTTGTAACAGGCCTTCTTCACAGAGATGACATCGATGTCGTTTACTGGGCGGGAGACTCGGGAAAAGAAGGACAAACAATAGAAGAAAACATCCGTAATTACGGTGGCGTAAGAGACGGAATGACAGAGCTTCGTGTCTGGATTGACTCTCAGACAGATGATGAAATTAAAAGAGGAATCAATGAAGCTAAGCCCATGTCAGATTATGCCAGGCTTGGTAAATCAGGTATAATGCGAACCATAGAAGATTATAGCCTTGGTATCAATTTCTCCAGGGCTCTTTCTGTGAAATATGGCAAAATGATTAATGATGCCGCAGCAACTTCCTCTTATACAGCTATTGCCGTAGGTCGTGTTATGACCTGCGTTCTTGGTATGGTTGTAAACAGAGAAAGAGAAATAAGAAACTTTGTTGAGACTAACTTTTACAGAGTTGTAGGTAACTTTGGCGAAGTAGGTTTTCTTTCCGAATGGAAGAGTGTTGAAGGTTCAAAGTATTTTGAATCACCTCTTTTATACAAAGAAAACGGCTTTAAGAAAATCGAATCCGCAAAAGAATTAATTGATTATGTTAAAGATAAGAATGCGGTTGTAGATTCCGTTGAAATAAGCAATACAAAGAAAAAAGCCCCCTTACTTTTTAACTTGGCAGAGCTTCAGGCAGAGTGTTCTAAAATCTTTAAAATAAGCCCTGCACAGACTTTGGATGTTATTCAGGAACTCTATGAAAAGAAGTTAACTACCTATCCAAGAACCGATGCGAGAGTATTAACAACAGCAGTAGCAAAAGAAATAAGCAAGAACATTCGCGGACTTCAAAACTATGCTAAGTTTTCAAGTTTTGCAAAGAATATACTTGATAATAAAATGTTCCTTGGAATTGAAAAGAGCATGTATACCGATGACTCAAAGGTAACGGATCACTATGCAATTATACCTACAGGTCAAACATCCGCTCTTTCATCCCTTTCAGAGCTGCAAGCATCTGTATATGATTTAATTACAAAGCGCTTTTTAAGTATTTTCTATCCACCTGCAGAATATAAGGCTGTTAAGCTTACGGTTGATATTAATAACGAAAAGTTTTACTCATCCGCCAAGGTACTGATAGCGCCCGGTTACTTGGAAATTGCGGGAATACCTTCACAAAAAGATAAGGATGATGATACAGATATCGAACAGACCTGTTCTAAGGAAGACTTTTTAAAGTTTGCAAGTGGTATTAAGAAGGGTGACGATATTAAAATTAACTCTTTTGATATTAAAGAGGGTAAAACGTCGCCTCCTAAAAGATATACTTCCGGTACCCTTATTTTGGCTATGGAAAATGCCGGTAACTTAATTGAGGATGAAGAATTAAGAGCCACAATAAAGAAAAGCGGCATCGGAACCAGTGCGACAAGAGGCGAAATATTAGATAAGCTTGTAAGAATAAAGTACTTAAATCAGAATCCAAAAACCCAGATCATTACTCCTGAAAATCTCGGAGAAATGATTTATGAAGTTGTGAAATTATCGGTTCCTTCACTTTTGAATCCCGAAATGACCGCTAACTGGGAAATGGGACTTGAAGGAATTGTTAACGGCTCTGTTGATGACGTTGAATACAGGCAAAAACTTGAAGCATATATCCGTAAAGAAACGGATAAAATGATAAATTATGACCTTACAACTCAAATCGCTCACAACATTAACTGCTTTACAGGAAAAGAGTCTAAAGGCATAGCCACAAGAAAACCTTTGGGGCTTAAGTGCCCCTTATGCGGAGGAGAACTTACAACAACTTCCTTTGGCTATGGCTGCAGTAATTACTTTGATGAAGAAAAGAAATGCCAATTCAGCGTCGGACAGATTGCAGGATTAAATATTTCCGAAGATGACTTTAGGGATTTAATAAACAATCATAAGACCAATGTATTAAACGGGTTTGTGGGTAAAAACAAGAAGCCTTTTAAGGCCGCTTTGGTTTTAAAAGAAGATGAATCGGGAAAATTAGCTGTTTCTTTTGACTTTTCAGAGGTTCCCATTGAATATGCCGATGGTCTTACTTGTCCTGTATGTAAAGGAAGAATGGTTCAAACAGGCTATGGATATTCTTGCGAAAACAGAAGCAATGAAAGTAATCCTTGTTATTTTTCAATCGGAGAAATAGCCGGTAAAAAGCTTTCTTTTGAAGAAACAAAGGAACTTATCGAAACAGGAAAAACTCAGATTTTAGAAGGATTTAAGTCAAAGAATAAGTCATCCTTTAAGGCTCGATTAGTTTTAAAAGATGATGAAACGGGTAAAAAGACAGTTTCTTTTGACTTTGAAGGGATATCTCCCGATGTTTTGGAAGGTGTAAAGTGCCCTGATTGCGGAGGAGATATTTACATTAAGTCAGGTGGATTCGGATGTGCAAACTATAATCCAAATGATGATAATTCCTGTAAGTTTTACATAGGTAAAATAGCCGGTAAACAGTTATCTTCAGCAAATGTAAAGGAACTTATTACAAACGGAAAAACCGGAACAATTCGCGGATTTAAAGGAAAATCGGGCAAGAAATTCGATGCTTGCTTAATACTTAAGAAAAATGAAGCGGGTAAGAGCGAAATTTCTTTTGACTTTGAAAATGTTGAAGCAAAAGTTTTAAAGGATGTTAAGTGTCCTGTTTGCGGTGGAGAGATAGTAAAAACTTCTTTTGGATACGGATGCAATAACTATAATAAAGAAAACCCGGATGCGGGATGTAAGTTTAATATCGGCACGATTTCAGGTGTTAAATTAAATGATTCCCAGGTAAAAGAACTTTTATCAACCGGTAAATCTCCCTTAATTAAAGGCTTTAAATCAAAATCAGGCAATTCCTTTAATGCATTTATAACCTTTAATAAAGATGAAGAAGGTAAGATTGTCGGATTTAAATTTGAGTTTGACAATACGGAAGAAATTGTTAAAAATGTTAAATGTCCAAAGTGTGGTTCAACCATTATTAAGGGCCACAACGGATACAGATGCGCAAATTATTCAAAGGAAGAGGGAGGCTGCAATTTCTTTGTAGGAAAGATTGCGGGAGTTGAAATCCCTGAAGAACAGTTTGTTAAGCTTTTAAATGATAAAAAGACTGATATTATCACGGGATTTTTAAGTAAGAAAGGCTTGTTCTTTGACGCATCGTTAAAACTTGATGAAAACAACGCTGTTGTTTTTGATTTTAATTGATTAAGGAGACTAAAAATGGCTGATATCAAGATTAAGGATTTATATTCTCTTGACCAAACACAAGCAAAAGATTTGCTTAGCGAGTGCGAATATCCATGGGAAGCACTTCCTAAGATTAAAGACTTTATTCTGGAGTTTGCCAAAACGTTATCACCCGATGAGTATGATTACAAGGGGGATAATGTTTGGATTTCAAAAACCGCTAAGATTTATCCTAACAATTATATTGCAGGTCCTTGTATTATCGGACCCGAAACCGAAGTACGTCCGGGCGCCTTTATAAGAGGCAATGCTTTGGTTGGTGAAGGTTGCGTAGTTGGTAATTCAACAGAATTAAAGAACGTTATTTTGTTTAATAAAGTACAGGTTCCTCACTATAATTACGTAGGAGATTCAATCTTAGGCTATAAAGCCCACATGGGAGCCGGCTCAATTACATCAAACGTAAAAAGCGATAAAAAGCTTGTTGTTGTACATAACGACGGAGAAAACATTGAAACAGGCTTAAAGAAGTTTGGAGCGATGCTTGGGGACAACGTTGAAGTTGGCTGTAACAGCGTTTTAAATCCCGGAACCGTTATCTGCAAAGAAAGCAATGTTTATCCTACTTCCTGCGTAAGAGGAGTTATTCCCGAAAAGAGCATTCATAAAAATAACGGTACAATTATAAAGAAAAAAGAAAACTGATTTAGTTTTTAGCTTTACTAATAAAAAATACTGGATTTTTGCGGTTAATTATGCCACAATAGTGGTTGCGATTATTATCACTTTGAAAGGAGATGGATAAACTAATGATTTATTCTAAAGAAGTGGAAGATATGTGTCCTGTTAAACAGGGTGTTCACCATGGATGTGCGCCTATTCCCGAAGAAGCTAAATGGGTTAAGGCGAAGAATGTAACAGACATTTCAGGTTACACACATGGTATTGGCTGGTGTGCTCCTCAGCAAGGTGCATGTAAGCTTTCTCTTAATGTTAAGGAAGGTATTATTCAGGAAGCTCTTGTTGAAACAATCGGATGTTCAGGTATGACTCATTCAGCTGCTATGGCTGCAGAGATTTTACCCGGACTTACAGTAATGGAAGCATTAAATACTGACTTGGTATGTGATGCTATCAATACTGCAATGAGAGAACTTTTCCTTCAGATCGTTTATGGACGTACACAGTCCGCATTCTCTGAAGACGGACTTGCTATCGGTGCAGGTCTTGAAGACCTTGGTAAGGGTGCTCGCTCAATGGTGGGTACAACTTACGGTACTTTGAAAAAAGGCCCCAGATACCTCGAACTTACCGATGGATACATTACAGGCATTGCGCTTGACGAAAACGATGAAATTATCGGTTATAAGTATGTTAACTTTGGTAAGATGATGGACTTCATCAAGAAGGGCGACGATGCTCAAACCGCATTAACAAAGGCTTCCGGTCAGTACGGAAGAGTTGCTGATGCTGTCAGAGTAATTGATCCCAGAACTGATAAAGAAGTCAAATAAGGAGGAGATGGAAGATGGCTTTATTTGAATCATACGAAAGAAGAGAACCTCAGATTCTTGCCGTTTTAAAGCAGTATGGAATCTCTTCTATAGAAGAATGTAAAAAGATTACCGATGATGCCGGAATTGATGTTTATCATCTCATCGAAGGCATTCAGCCTATTTGTTTTGAAAATGCAAAGTGGGCATATACAGTCGGTGCTGCAATTGCAATTAAGAAGAATTGTCGTAAGGCTGCTGACGCTGCAGCTGCAATCGGTGAAGGACTTCAGGCTTTCTGCATTCCCGGTTCCGTAGCAGATACACGTAAGGTTGGTCTTGGACACGGTAACTTAGGTAAGATGTTACTTGAAGAAGATACTGAATGTTTCGCATTCTTAGCAGGTCACGAATCATTCGCTGCTGCTGAAGGTGCTATCGGTATCGCTGAAAAGGCAAACAAAGTACGTCAGAAACCCTTAAGAGTTATCCTTAACGGTTTAGGAAAAGACGCAGCTCAGATTATTTCAAGAATTAACGGATTTACTTTCGTTGAAACAGAATATGATCCTTATACAAACACTGTAAAGGAAATTTCAAGAAAGTGCTATTCTAAAGATGCTAACAGCCCCAGAGCAAAGGTTAACTGCTATGGTGCAAACGATGTTTGCGAAGGCGTAGCAATCATGTGGAAAGAAAACGTTGACGTTTCCATTACCGGTAACTCAACCAACCCCACAAGATTCCAGCATCCCGTTGCAGGTACATACAAGAAGGAACGTCTTGAAAAAGGCAAGAAGTACTTCTCTGTTGCATCAGGCGGTGGTACAGGACGTACACTTCACCCCGATAACATGGCTGCAGGTCCTGCATCTTACGGTATGACAGATACAATGGGTCGTATGCACTCAGACGCTCAGTTTGCAGGTTCTTCATCAGTTCCCGCACACGTTGAAATGATGGGTCTTATCGGCGCAGGTAACAACCCTATGGTTGGTATGACAGTATCAACAGCCGTATCTATCGAAGAAGCTGCTAAGGCAGGTAAGTTCTAAGATATAGACACATAAAAAACCCTCGATTATAAAATCGAGGGTTTTATTTTTTGTAGTTTTTATTCGTATGAAATATTTTCGTCTTTAGGTAATTCGCCGTTTAAAAGACTTACGATGTAAACGGCTCTTTTATTTGCTCTGTTGTAACATTCCAATGCAGCTTTTAATGTGTTTTCATTATATGAGCTATCATCAAATGACTGCTTTAAGTATTCATTTGCCTGAGTCATGTAAGAAGAAGCCTCATCAGCTAAATCTGAAATGTAAGCAAATGTTTCGGGAACATCTTTTGTGGGAACCGATAATTCAGCCATTTGAGAGTAGTTGGTTTCAAGCTTATCAAATTCTTCAAATAACTTATCGATTGCTTCCTGACTGCTTGGATCGATATCGTTTATTTCTTTATCAACGTCCACCAAGGTGTTGTAAAAAGTTTCAACGCTTTTCTTGTATTCAGAAACCTCCTTACTTGCCCCCGCAGAACAAGCGGTGAGTCCTAAGCTTAATGATAATACCAATGTTGCACATAAAATGCGTTTCCTCATAGTTAAATACCTCCATATATTCTTATATAAAATATCATATAAACAATAGGAAATCAAATGGACTTTTCGAAAAAGAGTCTTAAGTATTGCACATTCATACTTTAGTGTGCTAAAATCTATTTTTAGATAGATAAACATTTATGAACGGAGATTAAGTATGATTGGTGCTGATGCAATAGTAAAAGCTTTATCTGAAGAGCATGTTAAATATGTTTTCGGATATCCGGGCGTTGCTATTTGCCCGTTTTACAATTCTATTTTAAATTCCGATGTTGAAACGGTTTTGGTTAGAACCGAGCAAAATGCAGCTCATGCCGCAAGCGGATATGCAAGAGTGTCCTGTGAAGTGGGTGTTTGTGCGGTCACATCAGGTCCCGGTGCCACAAACCTAATCACAGGCATTGCTACAGCTTTTGCTGATTCTATACCTTTAGTATGTATCACAGGTCAGGTAAACTCATCCTTGCTTGGCTCTGATGTATTTCAGGAAGCAGACATTACAGGAGCGGTTGAATCCTTTGTTAAATATTCATATCTTGTAAAAAATGTTAATGACATTCCAAGAATAATGAAGGAAGCCTTTTATATAGCCAATACAGGAAGAAAAGGCCCTGTTTTGGTGGATGTTCCCATTGATATTCAGAATGCTGAAATAAAGAAATATAAGTATCCCGAAGAAGTTTCAATGAGAACTTATAAACCTACTTTTGTAGGAAACTTTGCTCAGATTAAAAAGGTTATCAAGGCTTTGGAAAAGGCTAAAAGACCTGTCGTATGTGCAGGTGGCGGTGTAATACTTGCAAATGCTCAGGATAATCTTATTAAGTTTTGCGAAAGCAAGAATATTCCCGTTGTTTCTACAATGATGGGAATATCCGCAGTTCCCACTTCTCATCCTTTGTATTTTGGAATGGTTGGAAATAACGGTAAGCCTTATGCAAACAGAGCAATGAACGAATCCGATTTGCTTATTATGGTCGGCGCCAGAGTGGCTGACAGAGCCGTAAATCAGCCTGATTTGATTACAGAAAACAAAGTAATGGTGCATATAGATGTGGACCCTGCGGAAATCGGTAAAAACTGTGGTCCCACAATTCCAATTGTAGGTGATGCATCTAATATTTTTGAACAGATTAATAATCAGGAATTTGAATGCGATACAAAAGAATGGGTTAAACAGTTAAATTCGTACAAAGAAACCATGGCCAAAAAAAGAACGCCAAATCCCGAATTTACAGATCCCGAATTCTTCATAAAGACCCTTTCTTCCAAATTAAAAAGCGATAGCGTTTATGTTGCGGACGTTGGACAGAATCAGATTTGGTCTTGCGCTTACTGTGATGTTAAAAAGGGCGGAAGGTTCTTAACAAGCGGCGGAATGGGCACAATGGGATATTCAATTCCCGCAGCAATGGGAGCAAAGCTTGCAAGCCCTAAAAAGCAGGTAGTTGCCGTGTGCGGTGATGGTTCTTTCCAGATGTCTATGATGGAACTTGCTACAATAAACGAAGTAAAAGCAGGTGTAAAAATCATAGTTTTAAAGAATAACTACCTTGGAATGGTAAGAGAATATCAGCATTTTACTTATAATGACAATTATTCGGTCGTTAGTTTAAATGATTATCCTAATCTTGAAAAATTATCGAAAGCATATGATTTAAATTACATTAAAGTATCTAATAACGGAGACGTTGAAGCTGCCATTAAAGATATGCTTTCAAACGATAAAACTTACATAGTTGAAGTCCTTATCGATCCTATGGACATTGTGAAAGGATAAATTATGAAGAAAATATACTCTGTTTTGGTTGAAAACAGGTCCGGTGTACTTAGTAAAGTATCGGGTTTGTTTGCAAGAAGATGTTTTAATATCGATTCTTTGGTTGTTGGAGAAACCTTTGACCCGGAAGTATCAAATATGACAATTGTCAGTTCCGGAGATGAGAGAACTCTTGAGCAGATTGAAAAACAGTTAAATAAAAAGCTTGATGTTATTAAGGTTAAAACCTTTCATGAAGAGCAGGCTGTTTCAAGAGAACTTATGCTTATTAAAGTTAAGTACAACAAGAGCAATCGTAAAGACATTATGGAAATTTGTGAGATTTGCAAGGCTCAGATTGTCGATATGTCAAAGAATCATATGATGATTCAAATTTGCGATACTCCCGATAAAATCAAGGTTTTTCGATCTGCAATTTCGGGAATAAGTGTGGTTGAAGTTGCAAGAACAGGCACTTTAGCACTTCCCAAATGTAATGATTTAGAGAATTAAAGTATTTTTTATTGACTTTTCGATTTTCAGTATTTACTATATACCTTATAGGAATCAGAAAAATATAAAGAAATAATATAAAAGTAGGAGATTTCTATGCACACAAGAGTTATTCAGCTTTTGGTAGATAATACATCCGGTGTACTAAGCCGTATATCCGGTTTGTTTTCAAGAAGAGGCTATAACATTGAAAGTATTACAGCAGGTGTTACCGCTGATCCAAGATACACACGCATAACAATAGTTACAAGCGGTGATGATGATATCCTTGATCAGATAGAAAAGCAGGTTGCAAAGCTTATCGATGTTCGTGATATTAAGGTTTTAAAGCCTAAGTGCAGCGTATACAGAGAACTTGCTTTAATTAAAGTAAGATGCGAAGCATCCGAGCGTCAGGGCATTATTTCAATGGCTGATATTTTCAGAGCAAACATTATTGATGTTTCAAAAGAAAGCTTGATTATTGAAATGACCGGTGACCAGGAAAAGATTGATGCTTTCCTTGGATTATTGGACGGTTATGAAGTATTGGAGCTTGCAAGAACAGGTATTGCGGGACTTAGCCGCGGTATAAAAGACGTTACTTATCTTGATTAATATTTTTTTATTATAAAGGAGAAATGAAATGGCAAAGATTTATTATCAACAGGATTGCAATTTAGCACTTTTAAAGGGTAAGACAATTGCAATTATCGGCTATGGCTCACAGGGACATGCTCATGCATTAAACCTAAAGGAATCAGGATGCAATGTCATTATCGGCCTATATAAAGGTTCTAAGTCATGGGAAAAGGCAGTTAACCAGGGATTTGAAGTATTTACAGCCGCTGAAGCAGCAAAGAAGGCTGATATCATTATGATTCTTATCAATGATGAAAAGCAGGCTGATCTATATAAAAACGATATTGAACCCAACCTTGAAGCAGGTAACATGCTTATGTTTGCTCATGGTTTCAATATTCATTTCGGATGCATCAATCCTCCTAAGGATGTTGACGTTACAATGATCGCTCCCAAGGGACCCGGTCATACAGTTCGTTCAGAATATCAGGCAGGAAAAGGTGTTCCTTGTTTGGTAGCTGTTCATCAGGATGCTACAGGAAAGGCTTTGGAACTTGCACTTGCTTATGCACTTGGTATCGGCGGAGCAAGAGCCGGCGTTTTGGAAACAACCTTCAGAACAGAAACAGAAACAGACCTCTTTGGTGAACAGGCAGTTCTTTGCGGTGGTGTTTGCGCACTTATGCAGGCCGGTTTTGAAACATTGGTTGAAGCAGGATACGATCCCAGAAATGCATACTTTGAATGTATTCATGAAATGAAACTTATCGTAGACCTTATTTATCAGTCAGGTTTTGCAGGAATGAGATATTCAATTTCAAACACTGCTGAATACGGTGACTATATTACAGGTCCTAAGATTATTACAGAAGATACAAAGAAGGCAATGAAGAAGATTCTTTCAGACATTCAGGACGGTAGCTTCGCAAAGGAATTCCTTCTTGATATGTCACCCGCAGGTAAGCAGGTACACTTCAAGGCAATGAGAAAGCTTGCAAGCGAACATCCTTCAGAAAAAGTCGGTGAAGAAGTTCGTAAGCTTTACAGCTGGAATAATGAAGAAGATAAGTTAATCAATAACTAAGCATTTTTAAGGGAGTCTTAGGGCTCCCTTATCTTATAAGGTTTTTTAATATTTTTTAAGGAGATTGTTCCCATGGGAATGACAATGACTCAAAAAATATTGGCTGCACATGCCGGTCTTAAAGAAGTATGTGCGGGTCAATTAATAGAAGCTGATTTAGATCTTGTTTTGGGAAACGACATTACAAGTCCCGTTGCAATAAAAGAAATGGAAAAGATGAACTTAAATTCTGTCTTTGATAAAGACAAAATTGCTTTGGTTCCCGACCATTTTGCTCCCAATAAAGACATTAAATCCGCTCAGCATTGTAAGTGCGTAAGAGAATTTGCGTTAAAAAACGAGATTACAAATTACTTTGAAGTAGGACAAATGGGTATTGAACATGCTCTTTTGCCTGAACAAGGCCTTACAGTGGCAGGAGACGTAATTATAGGTGCCGATTCTCATACATGTACATACGGAGCTTTGGGAGCCTTTTCTACAGGCGTAGGAAGCACTGACATGGCTGCAGGAATGGCAACAGGTAAAGCATGGTTTAAAGTTCCCGGTGCCATTAAGTTTAATATTACAGGAAAGCCAAATAAATGGATAAGCGGTAAGGATGTTATTTTACATATTATCGGTGAAATCGGTGTTGACGGAGCTTTATACGAATCTATGGAGTTTACGGGAGATGGTATAAAGTACCTTTCCATGGACGATCGTTTTACAATTGCCAATATGGCTATTGAAGCAGGTGCAAAGAACGGTATATTCCCCGTTGATGATAAGGCTTTGGATTACATTAAAGAGCACTCAAAAAGAACTCCAAAGATTTATGAAGCCGATGCTGATGCAGTTTATGATAAAGAAATAACGGTAGATTTATCTACATTAAGACCTACAATAGCCTTCCCTCATCTACCTGAAAACACCAAGACAATTGATGAAATCAAAGAAAAGATTTCAATCGATCAGGTTGTTATCGGGTCATGTACTAACGGAAGAATTGAAGACTTAAGAACTGCTGCCGAAATCTTAAAGGGACAGAAGGTTTCTAAGGGAATGAGACTAATCGTTCTTCCCGCCACTCAGAAAATATACCTTCAGGCAATGGAAGAAGGTCTTATCAGGACCTTTATAGAAGCAGGCGGTGTTGTAAGCACTCCTACATGCGGACCTTGCCTTGGTGGTTACATGGGTGTTTTGGCAGAAAATGAAAGATGTGTATCAACCACTAACAGAAACTTTGTTGGAAGAATGGGACACATCACCAGCGAAATTTATTTGGCAAGCCCTGCGGTTGCAGCCATGAGCGCAATTAAAGGCTATATTGCCGCTCCGGAGGTGTAAATATGAATGCTAAAGGTAAAGTATTTAAATACGGAGATAATGTAGATACCGACGTAATAATTCCTGCAAGATATCTTAATTCTTCAGATTCTAATGAACTTGCAACCCATTGTATGGAAGATATTGATAAGTCCTTTGTAAGTAAAGTAAACAAAGGTGATATTATTGTAGCCACCAAAAACTTTGGCTGCGGTTCTTCAAGAGAGCATGCGCCAATAGCCATTAAGGCAAGCGGTGTAAGCTGCGTTATTGCAGAAACCTTTGCAAGAATTTTTTACAGAAATGCAATAAACATTGGCCTTCCCATTATGGAATGTAAGGAAGCAAGCATTGCTATTGAAGCAGGTGATGAAGTAAGCGTAGATTTTGATACTGGTATTATTAAAGACATCACAAAAGGCCTTGAATTTAAGGGTCAGCCTTTCCCTGAATTTATGCAAAAAATCATAAAAGCAGAGGGACTTTTAAACTATATACAGTCTAGATAACATTAAACTTGGTTTGATTATTTCAAGCCAAGTTTTTTCTTTAAACATACATTTACTTTTGCTATAATCTAATAAGAAAAAACAAATAAAAGAGAGAAATTATATCATGAAATTAATCTTTATAAGACACGGCGATCCCGATTATTCTATAGATTCACTTACTGAAAAAGGCTGGAGAGAAGCCGAGTGTCTTTCTAAAAGAGTCGCTAAATGGGACAACATTTCCGAAATCTATGTTTCACCTCTTGGAAGAGCAAAAGATACAGCATCCCTTTCTTTAAAAGCGTTAAATAGAACAGCTATTGAAAAGCCCTGGTTAAGAGAGTTTTATTACCAGGTTGATACCCATAAAGAAAACCCTGTTCAAACAGGATTATGGGATTTTTATCCTGAAACATGGTCTTCTTCTGAATATGCTTTTGATAAGGATAACTGGTTTAAAAATCCTTTGCTTAACAATCCCGATGTGGAGCCTGCATACAGGGAAGTATGTGCGGGTATAGATGAAATCTTAAAAAAGCATGGATATGAAAGAAAAGACAATATATATGTTCGCACAACAGAAGAAAAGGATGAGACCATTGTTTTCTTTTGCCACTTGGGAGTTTCTTTATTGATATTAGGCTACTTACTTAATATGTCGCCTTTCCAGCTTTGGCATACTTTTTTTGTGGCGCCCACTTCAGTCACAATTTTAGGCACTGAAGAAAGGACTCCGGGCTTAGCGCATTTTAGAGCCCAGGTTGTGGGAGATACAAGACATCTTTCAGATTGTAACGAGCCTATTTCCAAATCAGGTTATTATACCGATTGCTTCCAGGGTTAAAGGAGATAATATGATAGCATTTGTTAAAGGCATTTTGGAATATTCCGTTCCGGGAAAAGTGGTTATTGATGTAAACGGTATCGGTATAAATGTAATTGTTTGCGATGCTGACAGGGCTGAACTTCCCATAGAAGGAAATGAAGTAAAGCTTTATACCTACTTAAGCGTAAGAGAAGACGCCATGACTCTTTATGGTTTCTTGTCAAAAGAAGCCCTTTCTTTATTCAATCAATTAATCGGAGTAAGCGGCGTGGGCCCCAAAGGTGCTCAGGCTTTAATCGGAGCTTTTGGAGCATCAATGGTTAAATATTATATTGTTTCCGAAGAAGCTTCTTTGCTTTCAAAGGCCCCGGGAATCGGCAAAAAGACCGCTGAAAGAATCATCATTGATTTAAAAGATAAAATTGATCAAAGCGATATTACCTTATCTGATGTTTCTTCTTCCGAAAAGAGTAAGGACTTACAGGGAGAAGCCAAGGATGCATGCGATGCTTTGGTAGCCCTTGGATACGATATGAAGGCTGCTAAGGCTGCTGTATTAAAAGTAGAAAATTACGATACATTAAGTTCTGATGTTATTTTAAAAAATGCACTTCAATATATTTTTATGTAGGAGTTTATTTTGAAAAGAATGATCGAAACCAATATAACCGAAGAAGACGTTAAACTTGAAGGCTCTTTAAGGCCACAGTTTCTGTCTGATTATATAGGCCAAAAGAAGGTCAAAGAAATAATGAAAGTATACATTGATGCCGCAAAGAAACGTGAAGATTCTTTGGATCATGTGCTTTTATACGGACCTCCCGGACTTGGTAAGACAACTTTGGCTCAGATTATTGCAAATGAAATGGGCGTAAATATAAAGATTACCAGCGGTCCTGCAATTGAAAAGCCCGGCGATATGGCGGCTATATTAAGCAGCCTTCAAAAAGGCGATATTCTTTTTGTTGATGAAATTCACAGATTAAATAAGCAGGTTGAGGAAGTTTTATATCCTGCAATGGAAGATTTTTCTTTGGATATAATGATTGGTAAGGGCCCTAGCGCAAAGTCTGTAAGGCTTGAACTTCCTCCCTTTACACTTGTTGGCGCTACCACAAGAGCAGGTCTTTTATCCGCACCCCTAAGAGACAGATTCGGGGTTGTTCAAAAACTTGAGTTTTATTCTATTGAAGATTTATCTACCATAATCAAGCATTCCGCAAAGATTTTAGGCGTTAAAATCGATGAAAAGGGTGCTGTTGAGCTTGCAAAAAGAAGCAGAGGAACTCCGAGACTTGCAAACAGAATGTTAAAAAGAGTAAGGGATTTTGCGGAAGTTAAGTTTGACGGAGAAATTACTCTTGATGTTGCTAAAACCGCTCTTGATTTAATGGATGTTGATAAGATGGGCCTTGATCATGTGGATAGAAATATTTTAAAAACCATGATTGAGTTTTATCAGGGAGGACCTGTTGGGCTTGATACTTTAGCAGCCACTATAGGAGAGGATCCCGGCACCATAGAAGACGTGTATGAGCCTTATCTTATCATGAACGGATTCTTAGTTAGAACACCAAGAGGACGTGCCGTTACGGAACTTGCATATAAGCATTTAGGTATTGAAATTGAGGGGTAACACTATTATAATTTAGATATATATATTCGGATGTGCTATGCACATATCAATTAGGGGAGAATGTTAATGGCGGCCAAGACAGATACTCAGGTTATCATAGGCGGTAAAGTCCTTACGGTAAGCGGTTACGAAAGCGAAGAATACGTTCAAAAAGTAGCTGCCTACATTAACGGAAAAGTGACCGAGTATAACAGAATAGAAAGCTTCAGACGTTCCCCGGTGGACACGCAAAATGTTTTGTTGCAATTAAATATTGCCGACGATTATTTCAAGGCTAAGAAGCAGATTTCACTTCTTGAAGAAGAAATCAGTGCAAAGGAAAAAGAGCTTTACGATTTAAAGCATGAATTGATTGCTTCTCAAATAAAACTTGATAATAATGAAAAGAACATGAAGAGTCTCAAGAACGAGTTAGAAGAAAGCTCGAGAAAGCTCATCCGTCTGGAAACCGAACTTAAGATGAATTGATGACAAAAAGGCTGTTTATTTCAGCCTTTTTTCTTTTATACATAAGGAGCATTTATGGAAATATTGGCCCCCGCAGGTAATTACAAATCTTTTATAGGCGCAATCAATGCCGGCTGTGATGCCGTTTATTTAGGTGGGTCAAAATATGGCGCAAGAGCTTACGCCGATAATTTTACTGACGAAGAAATAGTTAAAGCTATTAAAATTGCTCATCTTTACGGTAAAAAGGTCTATTTAACCGTTAACACCCTTATTAAAGAAAAAGAATTTAGTGATGTATGTGAATACATTAAGCCCTTCTATAAAGCTGGCCTAGATGCTTGTATTGTGCAGGATTTAGGACTTATTAGCGTGTTTAATAAGCTTTTTCCCGATATGGAATGTCATGTAAGTACACAGGCCCTTGCTACAGGTTTAGAGTCGGTAAGAGAGTATAAAAAGCTTGGGGCTTCAAGAGTTGTGCTTGCAAGAGAGCTTTCTTTAAAAGAAATAAGAAACATTAAAGAAAATGAAGATATCGAAATAGAAACCTTTATTCACGGGGCAATGTGTTATTCATATTCGGGAGCATGTCTCTTTTCTTCATGCCTTGGAGGAAGAAGCGGAAACAGAGGAAGATGTGCGGGCCCTTGCAGGCTTCCTTATAAATACGTACTTCCTAAGGGGAAACTTAGTAATGAATCTTACTTTTTATCAATGAAGGATCAGTGCACGATTGAGTCTATTCCTGACCTGGTTGAAGCCAAAATTGATTCTTTAAAGATTGAAGGAAGAATGAAGAAGCCTGAATACACCGCTTTTGTTACGGCTATGTACAGAAAATACATTGACCGTTATTTAAGCGACCCTAAATCTTTTAAGGTTGATAAAAAAGATCTGGATGCGCTTAAGCACATTTATTTACGCAGCGAAATTGGTACGGGATATTACTATATGCAAAACGGTAAAGAAATGATTTGCGAAAAGACTCCCGGATATATGGGTAATGATGAAAACCTCATGACCCAAATTACTAAAGAATATGTTGATTCTTTAAAAAAGATAAAGATAGATGCTTTCATCAGCGTTTTAATGGGTCAAAACATTT
This sequence comes from Lachnospiraceae bacterium, assembly GCA_016291405.1. Lineage (GTDB taxonomy): Bacteria > Bacillota > Clostridia > Lachnospirales > Lachnospiraceae > UBA1258. The sequence goes on along the minus strand of JAEEXG010000001.1, from coordinate 57,054 downwards.
CTCTTACTTTGACCTATGGTGATATAAGTGTAACTGCTATGGGAGATATGCCTTCGGAGGCCATTACAAAGTCTTTATCAAAAGAAGATATTTCAAAACAGATTTCTAAGCTTGGGGATACCTGCTTTGAAATAAATGAAATATTCTGTGAAACGGATAATGAATCTTTTGTCCCTGTAAAAGCCTTAAATGAGCTTAGAAGAGAAGCTGTTTCTTTGCTTGAAGAAGAAATGCTTGATAATTACAGACATACCGTTTTAGAGAACAGATTTAAATCTTCTGTTACAGATATTAAGAAAAGAAAACCTGTTTCTTTTAAAAAATTACCCATAATCATGGCTTATACTAAGGGCCAGATTGGTGTTTTAAATAAGAGACAAGAAGATTTCTATTTAGCTTTGGAATACGAAAATTTAAAAGCACTTAAAGTCCCTTCAAAGAAGGTGATTATGTGCTTACCTTTTATTGCAAGAAACAAAGACAGAGCCTATTTAAAGGAAGCGGTTTCTTTTGCTGTCTCAAATAACGTTTCCGGTATTATGGTTCAAAATTTTGAAGAAATAAGTGCTGTGGAAGAAAGCGATTTTAAGGGATTTGTTATTTACGGTCCCGGAATCTATGCATTTAATAAAGCATCAAAAGATTTGGTGTTAGAAAAGGCCGATTCTTTTATTGCGCCCTATGAATTGTCACGTCATGAAATATCTGATCTTGATGCAAAGGGAGAATACGTTTGCGTATATGGTAAGCTTCCTTTAATGCAAAGTGCAAATTGCGTGGCTAAGACCAATGTGGGATGCCTTAAAGATAAGGGAGCTGACTTTTCTTATATTGTGGATCGCACAAATGCTAAGTTTTGTGTATACAGAAATTGTAATCTTTGTTACAACACTATTTTTAACAGCGTTCCCACATGTTTAATTAATGAAAAAGGTATTGATAATTACAAGGCTTTTCTTTCCTTTGTTGATGAAAATGAAAAAGAAACAGAAAATATTTGTGATTTGCTTTTTAAAAACACCAATGATTTTCCTAAAGAATACACCAAGGCTTACTGGAACAGAGGAGTAGAATAATTGGTTCAGTATATAACGACATTATCGAAGTATTTTATAACTATTTTCATAATGGTATATACCCTCGAGTGCTTTATGGTCTTTAAGTATAAAGAGGAGAAGGCAAGAAGGGCAATCTATACCCGTCAGGTGGTTTTGATTATTTTAATTCACTTTTCGGGATTTTTATCAATCTGCTTAAAAACAGGTAACTTAAAATATCTGATTTTTTACGCTGTTTTTCAGATTCTTATGTTATTAATCATTGAAGCTGTTCCCATGATTTATCCAAGGATAAACAGGCTTTTGATTAATAATTCCTGCCTCCTTATAAGCATAGGACTCATTATGCTTACAAGAATTGATTTTAATGAGGCCTTAAAACAAATGATTATTATAGCCCTTTCATTTTTAATCGGTGGGCTTATTCCGTTACTTTTAATCAAATTTGAAAAAATACCCAATATGCCTTATTTATACGGCCTTACGGGTATTACTTTACTTGCTATAGTTAACTTACTTGGAACTTTGACAAATGGTTCAAAACTATCCATTTCTTTATTCGGCGTTTCTTTTATGCCATCCGAGTTTGTTAAAATCCTTTTTGTTTTGTTTGTGGCAGGAGCTTTGTATAACGACACAAGCTTTAAAAGCCTGGTTATAACCACTTTATTTGCGGCAATACATGTTTGCATCTTGATTTTGTCTAACGACCTTGGTGCAGGCTTAATCCTTTATGTTGTATATGTTCTAATGGTCTTTATTGCCACAAGAAACTTCTGGTATTTAGGCTTGGGTACGCTAATGGGAGGCATAGCATCATTTATTGCCTTTAAGATTTTAAGACATGTACAGGTAAGAGTAGCCGCCTTTATTGATCCTTTTTCCGTAATTGATAACGAAGGATACCAGATTACTCAGTCTTTGTTTGCAATAGGAAGCGGTTCATGGTTTGGACTTGGATTATTCGGTGGAACTCCCGAAACTATACCTTACGTTGAAACCGACTTTATCTTTTCGGCAATTACTCAGGAACTTGGAATTGTGTTCTCTATTTGCATGATATTGATTTGCTTAAGCTGCTATATCATGTTTATAAACATATCCTTTAAGTTTGAAAATAACTTTTATAAGCTTTGCTCCATCGGACTTGGCATTTCATACATATTCCAGGTTTTCTTAACTATCGGAGGCGGTACAAAATTCATTCCCTTAACAGGTGTGACCCTTCCTTTGGTAAGTTACGGCGGAAGCTCCGTAATGGCTACGATTTTTTCAATTTTTATAATTGAATCAATGTATATCATTCGGGGAAAAGAAGGTTATGAATTAAATGAAGACCAAAAAGTTCCGGGGAACATGAAGAAACAGTCAAATTTAGTGCTTGCAATCACTTATTTATTTATTGCTGTTTTCTTTGCCCTTTGTACTTACCTTTGCATTTATTCCGCAACTCATGAAGAAGAACTTATAAACAATTCCTATAATCCCAGACAGGAAGTGCTTATTACTCAGAATATACGAGGAAAGATTTATTCAAGAGATAATGAAATCTTAGCCGAAACAATAAATGAAAAGGGAAAGGATGAATATAGATTTTATCCATTCTATAACATTTTTTCTCATGTAGTCGGCTATGCATCAAACGGTAAAGCAGGTATTGAGGGCCAGGCAAATTACTATCTTATAAATTCTAATCAGCCATTGGGTGAGAGAATGACGGCCGATTTTACAGGAGATAAATATCTTGCGGACGGAGTTATAACAACTCTTGATGTAGGAATCCAAAAAGCTGCATATACAGCAATCGGAACTTACAACGGAGCTGTTATAGTATCAAATCCCAAAACAGGAGAAATCTTAGCCTGTGTATCAAAGCCTGACTTTGACCCTAATGAAATTGATGCAATTTGGGATGATCTTATTAATGATAAAGACAGCAGTGTGCTTTTAAACAGAGCAACGCAAGGTTTATATCCTCCCGGTTCAACATTTAAGATTATTACACTTCTTGAATATATAAGAGAGAACCCTGAAACTTATAATGATTATTCCTTTAATTGTAACGGTGAATTAAGAGTAGATGAGGGTAAGATAATCTGTTACAACCATCAGGCTCACGGATATGTGGATTTAAAGAAATCCTTTGCGATTTCTTGTAACTCATCCTTTGGTAATATCGGTCTTAAACTTGACAGAGATAAATTCCAGAATACACTTGATGACCTTTTGTTTAACAATGAACTTCCTCTTTCCATGAACTATGCGGAGAGTACGGCAAAGGTTTCAAATGATTTTGATGACATTACCATGGTAAGAACGGCATTTGGTCAGGGCGATACCCTTATGACGCCCATGCATTTGAACATGATTACTTCAGCAATCGCAAATGAAGGTAAAATCATGAAGCCCTATCTAATTTCAAGTGTTGTAAATTCAAATATGAATACCGTTAAAGAATTTGCACCTTCTGAATATAAGACCGTCTTTACAAAGGAAGAAAGCGATGCCGTAAAAGAAATGATGCGTGCCGTTATTACAAGCGGTACAGGTAAGAAGCTTAATAACGATAAATACACTGTATGCGGTAAAACAGGTTCGGCGGAATTCAGTGATTTCAGCAAATCCACTCACTCATGGTTTACAGGATTTGCACCCATGGACGATCCTGAAATATGCGTAACAATTATTCTGGAAAATGCGGGCTCCGGTAATCTTTACGCCGTTCCTATGGCAAAGAAAATATTTGATGAATACTTTAGAAGGTTTGATACTTCCGAATATGTGGAAGAATAGTTAGTCAGGAGGGATTGAAATGAAAGAATCAATCAGCTGCGGCGGTATTGTCATATACCGTGGAAAAATACTTTGTTTATATAAAAACACAGGAGAAAGATATAAAGGCTGGGTGCTTCCCAAGGGAACCATGGAAGAAGGGGAGACAAAAGAAATGACAGCCGTAAGAGAAGTAAAAGAAGAAACAGGATCTACTGCTGAAATAATTAAATATATAGGTGAAACAAGTTATAAATTTAAAGTCGGTAATGAAGAAATAACCAAGTATGTTCACTGGTTTTTGATGCAGACGGATTCTTTTTATTCAAAACCCCAAAGAGAAGAGTTCTTTTTGGACTCCGGGTTTTACAAGCTTCACGAAGCATACCATTTATTAAAATATGACAACGAGAGAGACATTCTTGAAAAGGCATATGATGAATATAAAAAGATTAAACAAAACGGACAATGGAACGACAAATAATATTATCCTTTTAGATAATCTCTATTTTGACGGAAACAAGGATAAGATAGAGGAACTTTTAAAAAAGTTTACAAGTAATTCAGTTACTAAAAAGTATTATCTTGTTTGTTTCTTAGAAGACGAAGAAAAACCTGTTATATTTGGCTCAAACATGCTTAAAAACAAGCATTATCAAGATAAAAGAATAGAACTTGCGGGATTGTTTAAATCTGAAGATGATGCCTATGAATATATCCGTTGCATAGTTTCTTTATCTTTTAGAAAGTTTAATGAACTTAAGTTTAGAGAAACAATAAATACCTTTGATCCTTCAGATGTAAGTAATTTGTTTTATAACGAGGAAAACCTTTAATGGCGGCATTTTTGCATATACTTTCAATAATTGCATATGTTCTTTTAGGGATACTTGGGTTAGTTTTATTAGTTTTAGCTTTAGTATTATTCTTTCCTATCGGATATAAAGTTAAAGCTTATTATAAATCCGGTGATGATTATTCCTTTATAGCTACCGGAGGATGGCTTTTTCACTTGCTTCATTTTTCTTTTGACATTAATCGGGATGAAAAATTTATACTTAGAATTTTAGGTATAAAATTAAAGAAAAAAGAGAAGCCTGATGATGAGAAGGAAATAAAGATAAAAGAGAAGCCGACAGGCGAAAGTGAAAAAGAATCTGAAAAAATCGAGGATGATTTTAACCCTGAAAAGGTTGAGGCCGATGATAAATCGGATAATAATGGTTTAACTAAAAACGGAAAGTATGATAAAATTAAAAAGTATATTGAACTCATTAAGTCGGATTTGTTTGAAAGAGCCTTTGATAAGGCAAAAGATTCGCTTGTTCGATTGCTAAAGCATATTTTACCAAGAAAATGGAACTTAGATGCCATCGTCGGTTTTGAAGATCCTTCCGTAACAGGACAGATTCTTGTGTATTACAGTGCTTTGATTCCGTTTATAGCTTCCCATGTACATGTTAAAGGCGACTTTGAAAATGTGGTTACGGATGTGAAGCTTGATGCTAAAGGAAGAATTACTCTGATAGTATTACTTACAGTTTTACTGTCGGCATATTTTAATAAAGATATTAAAAGGGTTATTAAGTTACTAAGGGAGGTATAATTCATGTCTGAAAAGAAATCAGAGAATATTATCGAATCTTTGTTAAAGGGAATGGATACAATAATATCTACAAAAACCGTTATCGGAGATCCCACAAAGATTGACGACACAATTATTCTTCCGCTTGTTGACGTTTCATTCGGAATGGCTGCGGGAACATGCGAGAATACAAAGAAAGCAGGAGACGGTGGCGGTATTACCGGTAAGGTAACTCCCAGCGCTGTTTTGATTATTAAAAACGGAACCACAAAACTTGTTAATGTTAAGAATCAGGATGCTTTATCAAAGGCTCTTGATTTGGTGCCCGATGTAATTGATAAGATTGCTGACATGTCAAACAAAAAGAACATGCCTTCAAATGAAGAAGCAATCGACAAAGCATTTCCAAAGGAGGACACCTGATGGCTGAATCTTTCGAAGAGGTACTTTTAAGTAATGATGTTGAAAAACTGAATGAATTAAAACGCTGGCTTTTCGAAGAGAATATCAGACTTGAATTAAGGCAGAAAGAAATTAACGATCTTCATAAGAAATTCCTTGATGAGCGAGTACAGTTTGTTGAGGAAATGAAGCAAATTAATCTTCGGAATGTTAAAGAAAGAAAAAGATTAAAGGACGAAGAGAAGTTCTTTGATAAAAAGATGGAAATTTTGCAAAGCGGGTTTGCTGCATTGGAAGCAGACCGTAGGAAGTTTGCAAAAGAAAAACTTGCATATGAAGCGGAGAGAAAAGTACGCTCCGATTACTATGAAGAAGAGTTTAACATGAATCTGTCAGGTTCTTTATTTGCAGGGGTAACAAATCCTTTGGCATTAAAGAAAAGATACAGAGATTTGCTTAAAATTTTCCATCCCGACAATTTATGCGGAGATACCAATATGGTAACGATAATCAATAAGCAGTATGAAAAGCTTAAAAACGAGATTGATTATCCTTTCAGATCTGCAAAATAACAAAAAAATAAGAGAACCAATCGGTTCTCTTTTTTTATGATATCAATTTTGAATTAAGCTCTTTCTACTTTACCGGATCTTAAACATCTGGTACAAACATGAAGCTTCTTTGTGGTTCCGTTAACCTTGCAGGTAACAGACTGGATGTTCGAGCCCCACATTCTGCTGGATTTTCTATTAGAATGGCTTACATTATTTCCAAAATGAATACCTTTACCGCAAACTGCACATTTTGCCATATCTTAGCACCTCCTTAAAGCCTTGAATCTTTGCGAAACTCGCAACATAAAGATATTATCAGATAAAGTTTTAAATTGCAAGTGAAAAATTAAAATAGAGTAAAATAGGTAAAAATGTAGTTTCTTTTTTCCTTTAAAGCGGTTATAATATCTAAGGCATACAGTTAAGTAGGTAAAAAATCAAACGGAGGTGGCATATATGAAAGGTTCTTCCATGGATACTCATTTGGGTAATGTGGTTATAGATCCCAGTGTAATTATGCAGTACGCCGGTTCGGTAGCAGTAGAATGCTTCGGAATTGTTGGAATGGCAAATGTTAACGTTAAAGACGGTTTGGTTAGATTGCTTAAGATTAATTCTGCAGATATTTGCAGAGGTATCAATGTTTCTTTGACCGAATCCCGTAAACTTGCCCTTGATTTTCATATAATAGTTTCTTATGGTGTTAGTATTCACGCTGTTGTAGAAAATCTTATTAATAATGTTAAATATAAAGTAGAAGAATTCACCGGTCTTGAAATCGGTAAAATCAACGTTTTCGTGGAAGACGTTAAAGTGATTGACTAGGAGGATGTTGATTTGGCAACAAATACGATAAATGCTGAATTGCTTGCAAAGATGTTCTTAGCAGGCGCTAATAATCTTGAATCAAAAAAAGAATGGATTAATGAATTAAACGTGTTCCCTGTACCCGACGGTGATACAGGTACAAACATGACAATGACTATTATGTCTGCTGCAAAGGAAGTATTGGCATTACAGTCAACAAATGACATTACAATGCCCGCTCTTTGTAAAGCGATTTCTTCAGGTTCTCTTAAAGGAGCAAGAGGTAACTCAGGTGTTATTCTTTCTCAGCTTTTAAGAGGTTTTTCAAGCATTGTTAAGACAAAAGAAGTAATCGATATTCCTGTTATTGCAGAAGCTTTCACAAAAGCTGTTGAAACGGCTTACAAGGCTGTTATGAAGCCTAAGGAAGGTACAATCCTTACCGTTGCAAAGGGCGCTTGTGAAAAGGCTAATGAGCTTGCAAATTCAGGTGCGAGCGATATGGAAGCTTATATTAAAGAAATTATCGAGCATGCCGAGTATGTTTTAAGTCAGACTCCCGAAATGCTTCCTGTATTAAAGCAGGCCGGCGTTGTGGACTCAGGCGGACAGGGCTTGGTGGAAGTAATGCACGGAGCTTTTGATGCTTTCCTCGGTAAAGAAATCGACTTTAGCGCACTTAACAAGCAGTCAGGCGATAATAAAGATGAAGTATCCGAAGAAGCTTCAAGCATTAAGTATGATTACGATACAGAGTTTAACATTATTTTAGATAAGACATTTAATATTAAACATGAACTTGATTTTAAGACTTTCCTTGAAACAATCGGTGATTCAATTGCATTGGTTGTAGATGAAAATGTTGTAAAAGTTCATTTTAATACCAACGATCCCGGTCTTGCTATTCAAAGAGGTATTAAGTTTGGCGCTCTTTCCGATATCAAGATTGATAATATGAGACTTGAGCGTGAAGGCATTAAGGCAAATGCTATAAAGAAAGAAGAACCTGCAAAGGATTATGGATTTATTTCCGTTTCAGCAGGTGAAGGTTTGAGTGAAATATTCAAAGGCCTTGGCGTTGATTATGTTATTGAAGGCGGTCAGACCATGAACCCTTCAACAGAAGATTTTGTTGATGCAATCGGCAAAATCAATGCTAAGACTATTTTCATTCTTCCTAACAATAAAAACATCATCATGGCTGCCAACCAGGCTCAGTATCTTGTTGAAGGAAAAGAAGTTATCGTAATTCCCACAAAGACCATTCCTCAGGGAATTACAGCAATGATTAACTTTGCTCCCGACCTTTCTTCCAAAGAAAACGAAGAAACCATGGTTGAAGAAATCAAGAATGTTAAGACAGGTCAGGTTACATACGCTGTCAGAGACACTCAGATTGATGATAAAGAAATCAAAGAAGGCGATTTCATGGGAATCGGAGACAGCGGATTGTTAAGCGTTAGTTCCGACATGAATACAGCAGTTTTTGAAATGATAGATGAAATGGCAAAAGATTCAGACGTTGAACTTTTCAGCATTTATTACGGCCGTGAAGTCACAGAAGATCAGGTTAAGAAGATCGAAGAGTACATTAACGAGAAGTATTCTAAATGTGATGTAGAAATCAATTCAGGCGGTCAGCCGATTTACTATTACATTATTTCTGCTGAATAAGCACATACCCCGAAGTTTTTGCTTCGGGGTATTTTTTTAGGGGTATTATGAACAATAATCAATCTTTAAGTTCTATAAAAGGCGTTGGCGGAAAAACATTCGAACTATTTAATAGAATAGGCTTATTTACGGTGGATGATATATTAAATTATTATCCCCGTACTTATGATAAGTATGAAAGAATAACATCTACAAAGGATTCGTTGGCAAATTCACGTAACGCTGTTTTTGCCACCGTAAAAAGCAACCCTAAGCTTACCCGTTTTTCGGGTAAATCCATTATTTCATTTTTTATATATGATGAATACGGCACTTTTGAAGTGCGTTACTTTAATGCTCCTTATATGTTAAAGGCATTCAAAGTAGGCGATAAAAAGGTGTTTAGGGGGTATTTAAAGCTATTTAGAAATACTCTTATTTTAGAGCAGCCAAAAACCTATGATTATGATGAATACTATAAACTTCAGGATGTAATTACTCCGATTTATGCGCTAACCAAAGATTTATCTAATTTAAAAATATCAAAAACAGTTTCGCTAGCCTTATCTCAAGCGGCCTTTGATAAAGACTATATTTCTAATGATGAATGTAAAGAAATGTCAATGCTTCCCATGCCTTTGGCTAAATCAAGCATTCATTTTCCAAAAGACGAAGAAGATTTATATAAGGCCAAAAGAAGAATCATTTTTGATGAGTTTTTGCTTTTTATTAATGCAACAAAGAATAAGAATTTAGAAAATGTGAAGCTTCAAAACAACTTTAAAATGATTGAAACCGCTGATTGTAAACGTCTTTGTGATGCACTTCCCTATGAACTTACCAATGCGCAAAAGAAGACATTTGAAGATATATCAAATGATATGTCGTCAGATTTTTTGATGAACAGGCTTGTACAGGGTGACGTGGGTTCCGGTAAAACAATAGTTGCGATACTGGCTTTACTTATGTGTGCTTCAAATGGTTATCAGGGCGCTATGATGGCTCCTACAGAAGTCCTTGCAAGACAACATTATGAAAATGTAAAGAGCTTAACCGATAAGTATTCTTTGTGCTTAAAACCGGTTTTACTTACCGGTAAAATGTCTTCTAAGGATAAGAAAGAAGCATTGAGAGCAATTTCTTTGGGGGAAAGCAATTTAGTTATAGGTACTCAGGCTTTGATTCAGGATAATGTAGAATTTAACAATCTTGCTTTAGTTATTACGGATGAACAGCACAGATTTGGTGTTAGACAAAGAGAAGCTTTAAAGAATAAAGGGCTTGAGCCTCATTTGCTTGTTATGAGTGCAACACCCATTCCAAGAACCCTTGCCATGATTATGTTTGCAGGCTTATCTGTATCCGTTATTGATGAGCTTCCAAAGAACAGAATTCCGATTTCAAATTGCGTTATAGATTCTTCTTTCAGAGAAAAGGCATATAAAAAGATTCAAAGCGAACTTGATAAAGGGCGTCAGGCATATGTTATTTGTCCTATGGTTGAAGATAATGACGAGGATGAGCTATTACTTAAGAGTGTAGAAACCCATTCAAAAGAAATAAAGGAATATTTTGGCGAAAAAGTTAATGTAGGTATTCTTACAGGTAAGATGAAACCTGATGAAAAGACAAGAATTATGGAATCCTTTAAGGAAGGTAATATCGATATACTCGTTGCAACTACCGTTATAGAAGTAGGTATCGATGTTCCCAACGCTTCCGTTATTTTGATTGAAAATGCAGAACGATTCGGTTTATCGCAGCTTCATCAGTTAAGAGGAAGAGTAGGAAGAGGCGAATATCCTTCTTTTTGCATGCTTTTATCTGACTCTAAAAACGAACTTACAAAGAAGCGTTTGGATGTCTTAAATAAGTCAAATGACGGTTTTGTGATCGCGGAAGAAGATATGAAGTTAAGAGGCCCCGGTGAATTAAACGGAATAAGGCAAAGCGGTGAACTTCAATTTGGCTTAGGGGATATTTATGAAGACTCAGATATCCTGATGCTTGCCGCGAATAAGTATGATTCATTAAAGGAACGTATTCCCAAGCAACAAATAAAAACAATTGACTTTAGGACTATCTGACATTAAAATTAGTTTGTTTGAATACTAAAAAATGAGGGAAAAATTTTGGCAAATAAAGTTGCGATAGTAACAGATTCCAACAGTGGAATCACTCAAAATATGGCAAAGGAATTGGGCGTATATGTGCTTCCGATGCCTTTTATGATTGATGGTTACGACTATTATGAAGATATAAATTTAACTCAGGAGCAGTTCTTTGAAATGCTCTTAAATGACTGCACAATTTCCACCAGTCAGCCTTCTCCCGATGACGTAATGAAGTTATGGGATAAGCTTTTGACAGAGTATGATGAAATTGTTCATATTCCCATGAGCAGCGGCCTTAGCGGTTCTTTCCAGACAGCAAGAATGCTGGCGGAAGATTACGAAGATAAAGTTTTTGTTGTAAACAATCAAAGAATCTCCGTTACCATGAAACAGTCTGTGTTAGATGCCCTAAAACTTGCAGACGAAGGAAAAAGCGGTAAAGAGATACACAGAATCCTTGAAGAAGATAAGTTTAATTCAAGTATTTATATAATGGTTGATACTTTAAAGTATTTATCAAGGGGCGGAAGACTTACTCCCGCTGCTGCGATGATCGGACAGCTTTTAAAGATTAAACCTGTTTTACAGATTCAAGGCGAAAAGCTTGATGCTTTTGCAAAGGTAAGGACCATAGGTCAAGCTAAGACCACAATGCTTAATCAGGCTATTAAAGATGTGGTTGAGAGATATAAATGCGGTGATGACGGAACAGGCGTAAGAATCTTTGTGGTATATTCACACACCGATGAAAATGCACTTCCTTTCTTCGAAGAAGTTAAAGAAAGATTCCCTAAAGCCGAAGTTTATTTGGATAAATTATCTTTATCAGTAAGCTGTCATATAGGTCCGGGGGCTTTGGCAATTGCCATTACGAAGAACTTGTAGAATTTACACGATGTAGTTTAAAGTTACAAGACTTACACTACATCGTGTGTTTTTTTGTTTATTTATAGCATTTTATGTGATATACTAAATTAGTCTAAATATGACAAAAGATTGTATTTTGAGAGGAAGTACTATGGGTAAGAATACTTATGATGCAGAGAGTATAACGGTCTTAGAAGGACTCGAAGCGGTAAGAAAACGTCCCGGTATGTATATCGGAAGTGTTTCTACACGTGGTCTCAATCATTTGATATATGAAATCCTTGATAACTCCGTAGATGAACATCTGGCAGGTTTTTGTACGGAAATCAAAGTTATTTTGGAAGCAGACGGTTCAGCTACCGTCAGCGATAACGGACGTGGTATTCCCGTCGGTATGCATAAAAAGGGAATCAGTGCCGAAAGATTGGTTTTCACTACTCTTCATGCAGGCGGTAAATTTGACAATTCTTCATATAAAACAAGCGGTGGTCTTCATGGTGTAGGTTCATCGGTTGTTAACGCACTTTCAAAGCATTTAAGCGTTACCGTAAAAACAGGCGGTTTTGTTTACGAAGATAAATATGAAAGAGGTAATCCCATTATTGAACTTGAAAAGGGATTGCTTCCTGTTATCGGTAAGTCAAAAGAAACAGGAACTTGTGTAAATTTCCTTCCGGATGATGAAATATTTGAAAAAACCCGTTTTAAAGAAGATGATATAAAGAATCGTCTTCACGAAACAGCTTATCTTAATCCGGGTCTTACAATTTTCTATGAAGACAGAAGAAAAGAAGAAGTAGAGGCTCTTACCTTTCATGAACCTGACGGCATAATCGGTTACATTAAAGACATGAATAAAACTGCCGAGACCATTCATGATGTTATCTATTTTAAGGGAATGAGCGATAATATCGAAATCGAAGTCGCTTTCCAATACATTAATGAATTCCATGAAAATGTAATGGGCTTTGTTAATAATATTTATACTCTTGAAGGCGGTACTCATATAACAGGTTTTAAGTCAGCCTTTACAAATATTATTAACAGCTACGCAAGAGAGCTTGGCATACTTAAAGAAAAGGATCAAAACTTTACAGGTACCGATGTAAGAAACGGTTTAACTGCGGTTGTTTCAATTAAGCATACAGATCCCAGATTTGAAGGCCAGACAAAGACTAAGCTTGATAACCAGGATGCAGCAAAGGCTGTATCTAAGATTACTAACGATGAACTTGTTCGTTTCTTTGACAGAAACTTAGAAACACTTAAAAGTGTTATCGGATGTGCCGAAAAAGCTGCTAAGCTTCGTAAGACTGAAGAAAAAGCCCGCACAAACATGCTTTCCAAGCAAAAGTATTCCTTTGATTCAAACGGAAAGCTTTCAAATTGCGAATCTAAAGATGCCAAGAAGTGTGAAATCTTCATCGTCGAAGGTGATTCCGCCGGTGGCAGTGCTAAGATGGCAAGAAACAGAATGTATCAAGCCATTCTTCCTATAAGAGGTAAAATCTTAAACGTTGAAAAGGCAAGTATCGATAAGGTTTTGGCCAATGCCGAAATTAAAACAATGATCTATGCCTTCGGATGCGGATTCTCGGAAGGCTACGGTAATGATTTTGATATAACCAAATTACGTTACGATAAAATTATTATTATGGCCGATGCCGATGTGGACGGAGCTCATATTTCAACACTTCTTTTAACATTGTTCTTTAGATTTATGCCTGAGCTTATTTACGAAGGACATGTATATATCGCAATGCCTCCGCTTTATAAAGTCATTCCTCAAAAGGGTGAGGAAGAGTATCTTTACAATGACGAAGCCCTTGAAAAGTATAAAAAGACTCATAATGTATCTTATAAATTGCAAAGATACAAAGGTCTTGGTGAAATGGATCCCGAACAGCTTTGGGAAACGACTTTGGACCCTGCAAGAAGACTTTTAAAGAGAGTGGGAATAGAAGATGCAAAGCATGCATCAGAAACCACCGAATTGCTTATGGGACTTGAGGTTCCACCCAGACGAACATTTATTTATGAAAATGCAAACGAAGCGGAGCTTGATGTATAAGTTATGAAAAAAGAAAAGATAGAAGTCTTAAACGAAGAAGACAGAATTATACAAACCGAATACTCGGATGTGATGAAAAAATCCTTTGTGGATTATGCCATGAGCGTTATCATAGCAAGAGCACTTCCGGATGTAAGAGACGGTCTTAAGCCGGTTCAAAGACGTGTTTTATATGACATGAACGAGCTTGGCCTTAAATATGATAAGCCCCACAGAAAGAGTGCCCGTATCGTCGGCGATACCATGGGTAAATATCATCCTCATGGTGACAGCTCAATCTATGAAGCTTTGGTTGTAATGACACAGAGCTTTAAAAAGGGTATGCCTTTGGTGGACGGCCATGGAAACTTTGGTACCGTTGAAGGCGACGGCGCCGCTGCAATGCGTTATACGGAAGCAAGACTTGAAAAGATTACTCAGGAAGCAATCTTAGCTGACCTTGATAAAGACGTTGTAGACTTTACGGATAACTTTGATGCAACGGAAAAAGAACCTACTGTTTTACCTTGCAGATTCCCTAATCTACTGGTAAACGGTTCCGAAGGTATTGCCGTAGGTATGGCTACAAACATTCCTCCTCATAACTTCGGAGAAGTGGTTGAAGCATGTAAGGCCTACATGAAGAATAATGATATTACTTCAAAAGAACTTATGAAGTATATTAAGGGGCCTGATTTTCCTACCGGCGGTATTGTTGTAAACCAGTCGGAACTTGCCGAAATCTATGAAACCGGAATGGGTAAAATAAAGGTTCGCGGTAAGGTTGAAATCGAGGAATTAAAGGGTGGTAAAACAAATGTAGTTGTTACCGAGATTCCTTATACAATGATTGGCGCTAACATCGCTAAATTCTTAAACGATGTTGCTACTTTGATTGATACAAAGAAAACAAACGATGTAATTGATATTACAAACCAGTCGAATAAAGACGGTATCAGAATAGTATTTGAACTTAGAAAAGACGCTAATCCTCAGAACTTTATAAATCTTTTGTATAAAAAGACCCGTTTAGAGGATACCTTTGGATTTAACAATCTTGCAATTGTAGACGGACGTCCCGAAACTCTCAGCTTAAAGAGAGTAATTGAAGAAAACGTTAAATTCCAGTTTGAAATATGTACAAGAAAGTACCAAAAGCTTCTTGAAAAAGAACTTGAAAAGAAAGAAATTCAAGAAGGTTTGATTCGCGCTGTAAATGTTATTGACTTAATTATTGAAATTCTTCGCGGATCTAAAGACAGAAACATGGCTAAGGCTTGTATGACTGAAGGTAAAACCGAAGGAATCAAGTTTAAGTCAAAAGAATCCAAAATCATGGCTTCAACTCTTGATTTTACCGAAAAGCAGGCCAATGCAATTCTGGATATGCGCTTGTATAAGTTAATTGGCTTAGAGCTTGAAGCTTTGTTTAATGAAAACGAAGAAACTCTTGCCAATATCGACAGATACAAAGATATTTTGGGAAACAGAGATTCCATGGCTAAGGTAATAATCGATGACATGGAAAAATTAAGACGAGAATTTGGTAAAGAAAGACGCACTCAAATCGAGGATGCTGAAGAAATCGTACTTGAAGAAGTAAAGCCTGAAGTAATCGACATTATGTTTCTTATGGACCGCTTTGGTTACGCAAAGAGCGTTGATATGGTGGTTTATGAAAGAAACAAAGAAGCTGCCGATGCAGAGCATAAATTTGTATTCCCCTTAAAGAGTGACGGTAAGATTTGCATTTTCTCAGATAAAGGTATAATGCATACCATTAAGGCTAAGGATTTGCCCTTTGGTAAATTCAGAGACAAGGGTATGCCTATTGATAATATCAGTAACTTTAATTCATCAAATGAGCAGGCATTGCTTCTTGCTAATGTAGACGATCTTAAGTTTAAACGTCTTGTATTTATCACTAAGTCTGCCATGATTAAAGTCGTAGACGGAAGTGAATTTGATGTTTCAAAACGTTCCATTGCGGCAACAAAGCTTAATGACGGCGATGAATTAGTTGCAGTATTTGTTTTGGAAGAGCAAAAAAATGTTGTTCTTCAGACCCAGGATGGTGTATTCTTAAGATTCGGTATTGAAGAAGTTCCCGAAAAGAAGAAAGCAGCTGTAGGCGTAAGAGGAATGAAGCTTAACAAGGGAGACTTTGTCGAAGCGGCTTACCTTACACAAAATGCCGGCGACAATACCATAACTTATAACGGAAGACCTTTTGATTTACATGCTAAAGTTAAGCCCGGTCACCGTGATACAAAGGGAACAAAAATAAGAGGATAGATAAATGCTTAGAGTTATTTCGGGTAGTGCCCGTAATTTGTTACTTAAAACGCCTGAAGGAAAGAACACAAGGCCCACAACCGACAGAATAAAAGAAACATTATTCAACATGCTTCAGGGAGATATTTATGATAGTGTTGTAATCGATTTCTTCGCAGGAAGCGGTTCAATCGGTATCGAAAGCCTTTCAAGAGGAGCTAAAAAGGCGTATTTTATTGATAATTCAAGCGAAGCAAATAAGTGCATTTGTGAAAACGTAAAACATACGCATTTTGAAGATAAGGCAACTATATTTAACTGTGATGCCATCAGAGGTGCAATGCAGATTCATGAATCAAGCGTTGATATAGTTTTTATGGATCCGCCCTATGAAAACGGTCTTGAAAAAGAGCTTCTTTCGGTTTTACACGATCAGCCGTATATTAACGAAGATACATTATTTATTATTGAAGCAGATATTAAAACCGACTTTTCTTATCTTGATGAACTTGGATTTGAGCTTATTAAGGAAAAAAAGTACAAGACAAATAAGCATATGTTTGTTAAGGTAAAATAAAGGAGTCAAATATGAAATCAGCAATTTATCCGGGTACATTCGATCCAATGACTTTCGGTCATTTGGATATTATTAAAAGAGCAGCCAATATTTTTGATGAATTGGTTGTTGCAGTACTTGATAACAAAGAAAAAAGTCCGTTGTTTTCTGTCAGCGAACGTGTTAATATACTAAAAGAAGCCACAAAAGATATTAAAAATGTACGAGTTGAGTCTTTTGAAGGTCTGCTTACGGATTACACAAAAGAAATCGGAATTAATGTTGTGGTAAGAGGCTTAAGAGCAGTTACGGATTTTGAGTACGAACTTCAGATGTCTCAAATGAACAGAAAGCTTTCTAACCATAGAGTTGAAACTGTATATTTTAATACTACTTTAAAGTATTCCTATTTAAGTTCTTCTGCTGTGAAGCAGATAGCTCAGTTTGGAGGAGATTTAACTCCATTTGTTCCTGATTATGTGGCAAAACTTTTGTACGAAAGATACGGACATTAATATTTGGGGAGAAACTAGCGTATGACAAGTAAAATAGAAGCTTTGATTGATGAAATTGAAGAGTTTATTAACAGCTGTAAGTTCCAGACACTTTCCACCACAAGAATTATTGTTAATAAAGATGAAATCGATGGTTTGCTCAGAGAATTAAGAATGAGCACACCCGATGAAATAAAACGTTATCAGAAGATGATTAGTAATCGTGATGCGATTTTGGATGACGCAAAGAAAAAAGCTGAAGCTTTAATCAATGAGGCTACAATCCAGACAAATCAATTGGTTAATGAGCATGAGATTATGCAGCAAGCTTATTCAAAGGCTAACGAAGTTGTTACAATGGCAACAAATCAGGCTCAGGAAATCTTAGATAAAGCTACAATTGAAGCCAATGCTGTAAAAGCAGCTGCTATGCAATATACGGATGATTTGCTTGCTAATCTTGAAAAGATTATTACTCATACAACTCAGACAACTGTTGCAAATTACAATGAATTAATCAGTAACCTTAACAGTTGTAACGGTATAGTCAAAGAAAACAGAACAGAGCTTCATCCTTCAGATGAAGATGATTTTGAAAACATAACTCTTTCAAATGATTCCGGAATGGACGAACCTGAAATAATGTAATTTATATCCCACACTTTAAAGAAGTGTGGGATATTTTTAATTAAAGCTTTATTTATTCCCAATATAAATTGTAGTATACTGTTTCTATGAGATTGGATAAGTTCTTATGTGATTCTAAGAATCTTTCAAGAAAAGAATCAAAGGAAATAATAAAGAAAGGAAGAGTCATAGTTAATGATAATAAAATTACTGACCCTTCTTTTTCAATAGATGAATCAAAAGATACTGTACTGCTTGATTCAAATCAAGTTAAATACGAAAAGTTTGTTTATTACATGCTAAATAAGCCTGCCGGTGTTGTCAGTGCCACTAAAGATAATATCGATAAGACGGTAATTGATTTATTTAAAGAAGAGGGAAGAGACGACCTATTTCCGGTAGGAAGGCTTGATAAAGATACAGTCGGATTACTGATAGTTACAAATGACGGTGATTTATCACATCATTTGACATCTCCTAAACATCATATAGAAAAAACATATTTTGTGAAAATATCAAATCCTTTATCTGATGAAGACATTAAGGCTTTGGAATCAGGAATTAAAATAGGAGATGATGTATGTAAGCCTGCTATAGTTAATGTCTTATCTGATAAAGAAATCTTACTTACTATTTTTGAAGGAATGTTTCATCAAGTAAAACGAATGCTAAAGGCTGTAAATAACGAAGTATTATTTCTAAAAAGAGTTTCTATCGGAGACTTAAAGCTTGATGAAAAATTACATGAAGGAAAATATAGGAAACTAACGGATAAAGAATTACAAATACTTACAAGAGAGGGAGGAAAAACATGAATATAGCGATTATTACAGGTGCATCAAGCGGAATGGGCAAAGAAGCCGCAAAGCAAATTGACAATATCTATACAGACGGAATAGATGAAATCTGGCTTATTGCAAGAAGAACTTCCAGACTTGAAAATCTTTCAATGTGTTTAAAGCATAAATCCAGAGTTTTTTCTTTGGACTTAACCAGAGACAGTTCTTTTAATGAATTAAAGCTTGCATTAAACGAGCACGATCCCAATGTTAAAATGCTTGTTAATGCTGCAGGCTTTGGAATTATCGGAGACTTTATTGATTCTAAGTACACAGGCCAATCCGGAATGGTTAGGCTTAATTGTGAAGCCCTTACAAAGGTTACTCATATCGTATTAAATTACATGGTTCCCGATTCAAGAATAATTCAGTTTGCTTCATCCGCAGCATTTATGCCTCAAAGCGGATTTGCTGTATATGCAGCATCAAAAGCATATGTATTAAGCTTTTCAAGAGCCCTTAATCAAGAGCTTAAAAAGTATAATATCACTGTTACCGCAGTGTGCCCGGGACCTGTTGATACAGAGTTCTTTGATATTGCGGAAAAGGATAATAACAGCTTGGCAATAAAGAAATACTTTATGTCCAAAACAAAGAATGTAGTAAAAAAGGCTATGGTAGATTCATATCACAGAAAGAGCGTATCGATTTATTCTCTTCCCATGCAGTTGTTTTATATCCTTGCAAAAATGATACCCCATGAATTCTTACTTAAAATCATGGCATTACTAAAATAGAAAGAAAAAGGTTTTTAAATGAAGAAGATTAAAAAAGGTGATTATGGTTATATAAAGCACCAAAGAAACATTGAAATTATCAAAACTATATTTATGCTTGCTTTAAGTTTTGCATTATATAGAATCGGAATCTATTCCACAGGTTCTAATAAGAACTACTTAACGTTGGTTGCCGTTTTAGGTTGCCTTCCCATGGCTAAATTTGCTGTTAACGCTACTTTATTTACAAGGGCAAAGGGCTGTTCTGAAGAAGTCTTTTCGTTTTTATCAGGAAATGCCGAAAAGCCCTGGTTTTATGACTTATACTTTACAACACTTAAAAAGAATTTCCAGGTAAGTGCACTTTATTATAAAAAGAAAAACCTTATTGTACTTACAGAAGATACAAAAATTGATACCGCTTCTTGTGTTGAGCACTTAGAAACCGTTACAAAGAATTGCGGATTTGAAAACATTACTGTAAAGGTCTTTGATGACAAGAATAAGTTTGCGGATAGATTATCTGAATTATCAAAGCTTGAAGATGATGAAAAAGATTTAACTGTATTAAAAGACAATTTATTAAGTGTTTCGATTTAGAGTTTATGCAAAAATATGTAATTGAGAAAAAAGATTCGGGTCAGACTGTTATTAAGTTTCTAACAAGACTTTTAAAAGATGCACCCCAAAGTCTTTTATACAAGCAAATCAGAAAAAAGAATATTGTTTTAAACAAAAAGAAGATAAGCGGTAACGAAAAGCTTTCAGAGGGCGATGAATTAAGTATTTTTATGTCTGATGAAACTATAGATAAGTTTAAAGGTGCCATTAATGCCGATTTATCCGAATACCTTAAGGCTTATGATAAATATAAAGAACCGGATATAGTTTACGAAGATGAACATATTATTGTTTTAAATAAGCCGGTTGGGGTTTTAAGTCAAAAGAGTAAGCCTGATGACTTATCGGCAAATGAATGGCTCATAGGTTTTTTAATTAAAGAAGGCTCCGTTACAGCAGCTTCTTTAAAGGAATTTACTCCTTCCGTTTGCAATCGCTTGGACAGAAATACAGGCGGATTGCTTCTTTTTGGAAAGACGCTATTTGGTACAAGCAAAATAAGTCTTGGGCTAAAAGAAAGAACCATTCATAAGTACTATAAAACAATAGTAACCGGTGAAATAACAAAAGAAGAGAGAATTTCAGGCTATTTAAATAAAGATGAAAAGCTAAATAAGGTTTTTATTTCCAAAGAAAAGACTGATGATAGTGTATATATAGAAACGTCTTATAAGCCTATCAGATTTAATAAGGATAAAAACATAACAGAGCTTGAAATTGAACTTATAACAGGAAAGCCTCATCAAATAAGAGCGCATTTAGCATCTATTAATCATCCTATTATCGGAGATACAAAATACGGAAAGAAAGATGAAGTAAGTAATTTAAATCATCAGCTTTTATATGCATATAAAGTGGTATTTCCAAAATATGATGATTATCCTGAAATTTCATCAAAAACTATAACAAAATCCTTTGATGATATCTTTAATAAATATTTTTAGAGGTAAAATATGCCTACGTGGAAATCAAGAGGTCTTAGGGGATCAGCATTTGAAGAAATGGTGAACCGAACAAATGAAAAATACGAAGAGTGCGGTTTGGCTTTGATTCAAAAAATCCCCACCCCGATTACACCAATTGAAATCGATCAAAAAAGCAGGCATATTACCCTTGCTTACTTTGATAAAAAAAGTACCGTCGACTATATCGGAGCCGTTCAAGGCATTCCGGTATGTTTTGACGCAAAAGAATCTCAAAGCGATACCTTTAACCTTCAAAATATTCATGAACACCAGATGGATTTCATGACTAAGTTTAAGGCTCAAAAGGGAATTGCTTTCTTTTTAATCTACTATACCCATAAAGATTTAATATATTACATGCCTGTGGATGAAATGGCTGTTTTTGTTAACCGTGCAAAAGAAGGTGGCAGAAAGAGCTTTAGATTTGATGAGCTTAAGCCTGAACATTTTATCCCTAAAAAGAGCGGTTTACTTGTTCCTTATTTGGATATGATAGCAAAAGAACTGGAAAATGAATAATTGTTGACAAAAGTTTACTTTGCTACTATGATAATTAGGTAGCACGCTACCACGCTAAAGTGGATATAAGGAGAAGTAGATGTTAAAAAAGATTATTCATACACCCGACGGAGTAAGGGATATATACGGAAAAGAGCAGCAAAGAAAGCTTTATTTGGAAGACTGCATTAAGAATGTAATTTATTCTTACGGATATGAAGATATCCAGACACCCACCTTTGAATACTTTGATGTATTTTCAAAAGAAATAGGAACGACCTCATCTAAGGAGCTTTATAAATTCTTTGATAAGGACGGAGATACACTTTGCTTAAGACCTGACTTTACACCTTCTGTGGCAAGATGTGTGGCAAAGTACTTTTCTGATATCACAACCCCTATTAAGCTTACATACCTTGGAAATACCTTTGTTAACAATTCAAATTTGCAGGGTAAGTTAAAAGAAACCACTGAAATCGGCGTAGAACTTTTTAATGATGACAGCGCCGTTGCAGATGCGGAAACTATTAACCTTGTAATTGAATCATTAAAGAGCACAGGCCTTAAAGATTTCCAGCTTGTTCTTGGAAATATGGAATACTTTAAGGGCATTTGTGAAAGCGCCGGAATCTCAGCAGAAGATGAGTTTACATTAAAAGATTTCATTTCATCAAAGAACTATGCTCTTGCTGAAGAATTGATTGATTCATTAAAGGTTGATAAAAAGCATAAAGAATTACTTATGATGACAGGTGAGTACATTGGAGATGCCCTCACCTTAAAGTCTATTAAAGAAAAGATCAACAATGTCAGAAGCAAAAACGCTCTTTTAAGACTTGAAAAGGTTTATGAACTTTTGAAAGTATTCGGAAACGAGAAATATGTTTCTTTTGACCTTGGAATGCTTTCTAAATACAACTACTATACAGGAATCATATTTAACGCTTATACTTACGGACTTGGTGAAGCCTTGGTTAAAGGCGGTAGATATGACAATCTTGTGGAAGCCTTCGGAAGCTCAAAACCCGCAGTTGGTTTTGTTATTGTAGTTGATGACTTAATGCTTGCTTTAAGAAGCCAAAACATTAGTGTTAAAGAAAAAGAACAACCTCAAATTGTTTCTTATAATGCAAAGAATCTTGATGAACAGATTTTAAAAGCTATCAAATTAAGAAAAGAAGGTAAGGCTGTAAGCCTTGTTGCAGAGGAGAATTAAAGATGAGTGAAGAAAAATATTTAACCTTTGCACTTGGCAAAGGAAGACTTGCTGATAAAACATTACAGCTTATGGAGCAAATCGGTATTACCTGCTCTGAAATTCAAAGTAAAGATACAAGAAAGCTTATTTTTGTAAATGAAGATCTTAAGCTTAAGTTCTTCTTGGCAAAGGGTCCCGATGTTCCCACTTACGTAGAATACGGTGCCGCTGATATAGGCGTTGTGGGTAAAGATACTTTGCTTGAAGAAGAAAGAAGAGCCTATGAAGTTCTTGATTTAAAATTCGGTAATTGTAAAATGTGCGTTTGCGGACCTCATGATGCAAAAGAGCTTTTAAACCATCATGAGATGATCAGAGTTGCCACAAAATATCCTGTTATCGCAAAAGACTATTTTTATAACAAAAAGCATCAAACCGTTAATATCATTAAACTTAACGGAAGCGTTGAGCTTGGTCCTATTGTAGGTCTTTCGGATGTGATTGTTGATATTGTTGAAACAGGTTCAACTTTAAAAGCAAACGGCCTTGAAATATTGGAAGAGATTTGTCCTTTATCTGCAAGAATGATAGTAAATCAGGTAAGTATGCAGATGGAATCAAAGCGTATTAATGAGATTATTTCTAAGCTTAAGGCTGTGATTAATTAAGGATTAGGTCCTTGGAGGAAAAATGAAAATACTTAAACTAAACAGCGAAAATAAGAAAAATATACAGGAAAATCTTTTAAAAAGAAGCACAAATTCTTATCCTGAGTACGAAAAAATTGTTGCCGAAATTATTGAAAATGTAAAGGCAAACAAAGATAAAGCATTATTTGATTACACTCTTAAATTTGATAAGTTTTCTTTGAACAAAGATAATATCAAAGTAACAAAAGAGGAGATTAAAGAAGCTTACAAAGAACTTGATACTGAATTTATTGAAGTTCTTAAAAAAGCAAAAGAAAATATAGTTTCCTATCACGAAAAACAGGTTAGACAGACTTTCATTACCACTAAGGAAGACGGTTCTATATTGGGTCAAAGAATTATACCCGTTGAAAGTGCAGGCGTATATGTTCCGGGCGGTAAGGCTGCTTATCCTTCAAGCGTTCTTATGAATGTTTGCCCTGCATTGGTTGCAGGTGTTAAAAGAATTTTAATGGTTACTCCTCCTTCGAAAGACGGAAAAGTAAATCCCGGAACTTTGGTTGCTGCCGATATTGCGGGAGTAACTGAAATATATAAAATTGGCGGAGCTCAGGCAATTGCAGCCCTGGCTTTTGGAACCGAATCCGTTCCGAGAGTTGATAAAATCACAGGCCCCGGAAACATATTCGTGGCTTTAGCCAAAAAGGCAGTATATGGTAACGTCGGCATCGATTCAATTGCAGGCCCCAGCGAAATTCTTGTTTTGGCTGATGAAACCGCTAATCCAAGATTTGTAGCCGCTGATTTATTGTCTCAGGCTGAACACGATGAACTTGCTTCCGCGATTTTGGTTACAACCAGTGAAGAACTGGCAAAAAAGGTTTCTTTGGAAGTTGATAACTTTGTAAAAGTTTTGGAAAGAAAAGACATTATCCAAAAATCTCTTGATAATTTTGGATACATATTGGTTGCATCCGATTTGGAAGAAGCTGTATCCACTGTAAACGATATTGCTCCCGAACACCTTGAAATCTTAACTAAAGATCCTTTTAATGTAATGACAAAAATAAAGAATGCAGGTGCGATTTTCCTTGGAGAGTACTCTTCGGAACCTTTGGGAGATTATTTTGCGGGTCCTAACCACACACTTCCCACCAATTCCACCAGCAGATTCTTTTCACCACTTTCTGTTGATGATTTTATTAAAAAATCCAGCATAATCTGTTATTCTAAAGAGGGGCTTTCTAAAGTTCACAAAGACATTGAATTATTTGCAAGAAACGAGGGACTTACAGCTCACGAAAATTCAATAAAAGTCAGATTTGAATAATTTGGAGGATTCATATGGCCAGATGTAAATTAATCGAGAGAGAAACCAAAGAAACAAGCATCTCCTTGCAGCTTGATTTAGACGGTAAAGGTGAAGCAAGCATAGATACAGGCATAGGTTTTATGGACCATATGCTTGAGGGATTTGCAAAGCATGGTTTCTTTGACTTAAAGGTTAAAGCTAAAGGCGATTTAAATGTAGATGGTCATCATACTGTTGAAGATCTTGGTATTGTGCTTGGTATAGCAATTAAAGAAACCATCGGCAATAAAGCCGGCATAAAGAGATACGGAAGCATGATTTTGCCAATGGATGACGCTTTGGTGCTTTGTGCAATCGATCTTTGCGGAAGACCTTATTTTAATTATGAGTGCACTTTTTCAAATGAAAGAGTGGGATATTTGGAAACACAGAATATCAGAGAATTCTTTTATGCCATATCTTACAGTGCCGGTATGAATCTTCATATTAAAGTTTTAAACGGAGAAAACGACCACCACAAGATAGAGGCTATATTTAAGGCTTTTGCCAAAGCCTTAGATGAGGCATCATCATTTGAACCTCGTTCAAACGGTGTTTTATCCACGAAAGGAACCCTATAATATATGAAAACCAAGTTAATACCTTGTATATTTTTGAAAAATCAGATGGCGGTTAAGGATTTTAATGACTTAACCGTCATTGAAACAGATCCCATAAGACTTGCGAAGAAGTTTAGCGAAGCAAATGCCGATGAACTTCTTATTTTTGACTTATCAAAAGAAGATAAGGAGCATGAGGATAATATCGATTTTATTCACGAATTATGCGAAAACGTATCCCTTTGCGTGACTGCTGCCGGAAACGTTAAAAGAATGGAGGATGTTAAAAAGCTTTTATACGCAGGATGTAAAAGAGCTTGCTTAAACTATTCCCTTGCTTCAAATGTAGAGCTTACAAAGGAAGTATGCGACAAATTCGGTAAGGAAAAGATTATTGCTTGCGTTAAGTCCAAAGAAGATTTAAGCGATAACCTTACATTACTTGAAAAAAACATTCAAACTGTTTTATTCCTTGACAGACATACATACAAAGAAGCTAAAGCTGAAGGCTTTAAGAAAAACAGCATTGTTTGTCTTCCTAACGTATTACTTGATAAATTGCTTGAATATATTAACGATGAAGACATTGAAGGAATAACCGGTGCTGTTATTAATGATAATGTGGGTAACTTAGATGAAATCAAGGAACTTGTATATCAGAGTATGGTTTCTTTTGACACATTTAAGTTAAACAGTGACGGCCTTATCCCCGTAATTGTGCAGGATTATAAGACAAATCAGGTTCTTATGCTTGCTTACATGAATAAAGAAGCCTATGAAAAGACTTTAAGAAGCGGAACAATGACTTATTTTTCAAGAAGCAGACAGTCATTATGGCTTAAAGGCGAAACAAGCGGACATTTTCAGTATGTAAAATCTTTAAGCTATGATTGTGACAGCGATACGCTTTTAGCTAAAGTAGAGCAAATCGGGGCTGCTTGCCACACAGGCGCTTATTCTTGTTTCTTTAATGACATCATTACATACGATTATGAAGAGAAGAGTCCTCTTTCTGTTTTGACAGATGTATATGATGTAATCATGGATCGCAAAAAAAATCCTAAAGAAGGTTCATATACCAACTATCTTTTTGACAAAGGAATTGATAAAATATTAAAGAAGGTCGGTGAGGAAGCAACCGAAATTGTGATTGCTGCCAAGAATCCCAATCCCAATGAAATCAAGTATGAAATATCAGATTTCCTTTATCATGTGATGGTTTTAATGGCTGAGAAAGGAGTCACTTGGGATGAGATTATGACCGAACTTGCAAACAGGTAGGAAAGGTCATTATTTATGAATCAAAAATTAGCTTTACCCGAAGATGTGTTAATGTCAATTGAAAAGCCGGAACGTTATATCGGCCATGAGATTAATGCAGTCTTTAAAGATAAGGACAAAATAGACATCAGGTTTGCCATGTGCTTTCCTGATGTTTATGAAATCGGCATGTCGCATCTTGGCATCCAGATCCTTTATGATATGTTCAATAAATTCGAAGACACCTGGTGTGAAAGAGTTTATTCTCCCTGGGTGGATCTTGATAAGATTATGCGTGAAAAGAATCTTTCTTTATTTACGTGGGAATCTCAAGACCCTGTAAGAGAAATGGATTTTCTCGGCATAACATTGCAGTATGAAATGTGCTACACAAACATATTGCAGATTCTAGATTTATCTAACATTCCCCTTATTGCAACAGAGAGAACATGGGAAGACCCTATCGTAATCGGTGGAGGTCCTTGTTCTTATAACCCTGAACCTATTGCGGATTTCTTTGATATTTTCTATATAGGCGAAGGTGAAACAAGATACAGAGAGCTTCTTGATATTTATAAAGAATCAAGAAAGAACAATGAATCAAGAGAAGATTTTCTTTATAAGGCAGCAAAGATTCCCGGTATGTATGTGCCAAGATTCTATGAGCCTGTCTATAATGAAGATTTTACTTTAAAAGAGTTTAGACGCTTAAAGGATGATATTCCGGCAACAATCGTAAAAGAACTTGTTACCGATTTGGATGAGACTTATTATCCCGAAAAGCCTATTGTGCCTTATATGAAGGTTACTCAAGACAGAGTTGTGCTTGAAATCATGAGAGGATGCATAAGAGGCTGCAGATTCTGTCAGGCAGGTCAGATTTATAAGCCTGTCAGAGAAAGAAGTATCGAGTTTTTAAAGCAAAGAGCTGAGACCTTACTTAAAAATACGGGTCATGAAGAAATTTCTTTAAGCTCTTTAAGTTCTTCCGACTATTCACATATAGAAGAACTTGTAAACTTCCTTATTGAGGATTGTACAAAGAAAAAGGTAAATATTGCGCTTCCCAGTTTAAGAATTGACCAGTTCTCCGTTGATGTAATGGAAAAGGTTCAGGATATCAAAAAATCAAGCCTTACATTTGCTCCGGAAGCAGGCTCTCAACGAATGCGTGATATTATAAACAAGGGTCTTACGGAAGAAGACATTATTAACGGCGCCGTGCTTGCCTTTAAAGGCGGTTGGACAAAGGTTAAGCTATATTTTATGCTTGGACTTCCTTTCGAGGAAGAAGAGGACATAGAGGGCATTGCAAAGCTATGTAACAATATAGCCGCTGCTTTTTATGAAGCAATTCCTAAGGAAAAGAGAGTTAACGGTAAGGTTTCTATTACCGCAAGTACTTCTTTCTTTATTCCAAAGCCCTTTACCCCATTCCAGTGGGCAAAGATGAATACAAAGGAAGACTTTATCGATAAAGCGGAACATACCAAGCACTATATTATGTCTCAGCTTAATCAAAAGGTTATTCGTTATATTTGGCATGAAGCCGATGTCAGCATGCTTGAAGGCGTTATGGCAAGAGGCGACAGAAGATTAAGTAAAGTTATTTTGATGGCTTATAAAAAGGGCTGTATTTATGATGCATGGAGCGAATATTATAAGCATGATGTCTGGCTTGAATGCTTTGAAGAATGCGGCATAGATCCTTTCTTCTATACCACAAGAGAAAGAAAAGACGATGAGCTTTTCCCTTGGGACTTCCTTGATTGCGGTGTTTCAAAGGCTCATCTTTTAAGAGAATGGAAGAAAGCCCAGGCAGCTATAGTTACAGACAATTGTAAGAAACGCTGCGTAGGTTGCGGAACCGCTAAATTTGACTGCGGATTATGTATTAACAGATAATATTGGAGATAAAATGAAAGTACGTATTAAATTTTCAAAGCATGGTGTTTTAAAGTATGTAGGACACCTTGATTTTATGAGATATTTCCAAAAAGCCTTCAGAAGAACCGACATTGATGTCGTTTATTCGAAAGGCTTTAGCCCTCATATGATTATTTCTTTTGCCCAGCCTCTTGGTGTAGGCGTTGAAAGTGACGGCGAATACTTTGACGTTGAAGTAAACGATAATGAAAACGTTGATTTGTTTGTTCAAAAGTTAAACGAGCAGATGGCAGAAGGAGTAGAGGTACTTGAAGCCATAGTGTTACCTGAAAAAGCAGAAAATGCCATGGCAAGCGTAGCTGCTGCAGCATATGAAATAGAATTTTATAAGGATGCTCCTTTAACAGAAAAACTAATTAAACAGTTTATTGATAGTCCTACGGTTGAATATGTAAAGAAAACAAAAACCGGAGAGCGTACCATCAACATAAAGGATTTTGTGTTTGATATAAGATATTTAAGCATGAGATGCATGTATATTTGCGTTGATGCTTCATCAGGCGGCAATTTAAAGCCTGCCACATTATGTGATGCGCTTTTAAAACTTGATAATAAAAACATTGAAGATTATCCTTTTCACGTCACAAGAAAGGATACCTATAAAAGAAACGAAAATTCAGAGCTTGTTCCTTTGAATAAGTTTTAATCCGGAGCAATAATGCAAAATTCTAAATTGGTTGTAAGCAAATATAAAAACTATAATGCAGCCTTCCTTTTTAAAGACAACCGCATAGAAGAGCTTTTTCTTGATTCATCAAAGACTTTTAATGTTGGGGATATTTACGTAGGTAGAGTATCGAATGTAAAAGAAGATATAAAGGCATGTTTTGTTGAGTTTAGTGAAAAACAAAACGGATTTCTTTCATTTGATGAAATTAACGAAAATATGCTTATAAACAGGCCCTATGACGGTAGGCTAAAACAAGGGGATATAGTTTGCGTTCAAATTACCAAAGAGCCCTTAAAGACCAAAGGAGCCTCTTTATCAATGAATCTTTCTTTAACGGGAAAGTATACGGTTGTAATTACCGATGATAAAGATATCCATATTTCTTCAAAGATAGAGAAATCGAAAGCCAAGGCTTTAACGGATAAGCTAAAAGAAACTTCGTTTGAGTATGGCTTCATCCTTCGTACAAACGCAGAGCCCGAAAATTCTGATTTGATTATTTCAGAACTTAAGTCAAATTGTGATGTGTTATCTAAAATAATTGATAACATGAAAACAAGAAAGCTATATTCAAAGCTTTATTCCGGACATTCTTCCCTTTACGAAAGAATTAATTCTCTTGATAAAAGAAAATACGAAGAGATTATCACAGATGATGAGGAAATGTATGAAGAGCTTAAAACTCTTGATAATGTAAGATTCTATAATGATTCTTTTCCTTTAAATGCTCTGTTTTCTTTTGACAAAGCATATTTAACGGCCACTTCTAAGAAAATTAACTTACGAAACGGCGCGTTCTTGATTATAGAGCCCACAGAAGCACTTACTGTTATTGATGTTAACAGCGGTAAATTCGATAAAAGGCTCTCTAAAGACGATTATATTAAAAACGTTAACGAAGAAGCCTGCATAGAAATTGCAAGACAGCTTAGGCTACGAAATCTTTCCGGGATTATTCTTGTTGATTTTATCAATATAGAAAGAAGAGAAGATGAGGACGCATTAATTTCCTTAATGAAGAAAGAAATTAAGCAGGATAACTTAAAAACAACTGTTGTTGATTTTACAAGTCTTGGCTTAATGGAAATTACAAGAGAGAAAAAATATGCTTCTATTTACGATCTTATTAGAAAGAAGGATTCTTTAAATGATTGAGACAATAGAAAATGACTTACTTACAGTTAAAATAGATACTCTTGGAGCTGAACTTTTATCAGTAAAAAACAAAGAAACAAACAGAGAATATATCTGGGACAGACATACCGATGCCTGGAATAAAAGTTCGCCAATATTGTTTCCTAATATCGGTGCTTTAAAGAACGGAAAATTTACATATAATGGCAAAGAATATACCGGCGAAAAGCACGGATTTGCAAAAAACAGGGAATTTAAAGTTGTAAATAAGGAAAAAGCAAAGATTTCTTTTAACCTTACCTGGGATAATGAAAGCTATGTAAATTACCCATTTAAGTTTGACTTAACCCTTACATATATTCTTAATGGAAACGCACTTACTCTAAATTATGTAATTAAAAATGAGGATGATAAAACAATTTACTTTGCCCTTGGCGCTCATCCTGCATTTATGGGTAAAAACGAATCCTTAACAGGAGAGAAGATGGGCTTTAATGCAGGCTCTAAGCTTGTTTTATCTGATGTAAATCTTGATACCGGCTGTTTTAAGGATTCAAAGACCGATTTAGAATGCGATGATTCAGGTTGTGTGGAAATTAAATATCATACATTTGATAATGATGCATATGTATTTGAAAACAATCAGGTAAAAAGCGTTACATTATTTGAAGAAGATAAGTCATTTGTAAAGGTTGATTTTAATGCTCCCATAGTAGGAATTTGGAGCCCTATAGGAAGAGATAACCCCTTTGTATGTATTGAACCTTGGTACGGAATAGCTGATAAAGATAGTTTTACCGGAGACATTACAGAGAGAAATGAAGAGCAACATTTAGATGTGGGCGGAGTTTTTGATGAATCTATAAAAATTTCTTTCTATATGTTATAATTAATTTACTAATAAAAGGAGGTATGCCGACATGAAGACTGTTATTACCATCGGAAGACAATATGGATCGGCCGGCCACGAAATAGGAGAAAAGGTGGCTAATTATTTTAATATTCCTTTTTATGACAAATCAATCCTTACAAGAGCCGCAAAAGATAGTGGTTTTTGCGAAGAAATGATTCAAAATCATGACGAAAGACCCACAAATTCATTCTTATATAATTTGGTAATGGATACTTATTCATTTGGCTATAATTCATCATCATTTGTTGATATGCCAATCAGCCACAAGGTTTTCCTGGCACAATTTGATGCAATTAAATCATTTGCCAAAGAAGGTCCCTGTGTTATAGTTGGTCGTTGCGCCGATTATGCATTGGCTGACTTTGATAATGTAATTAACTTATTTATTTATGCCGATGATGATTTTAAATGCAAATACTTAATTGAGCATGATAAAGATGTAAAGAACGAAGCAGAAGCGAGAGACTTGTTTAATAAAAAGGATAAGCAGCGCCAATCTTACTACAATTATTATTCTTCAAAAAAATGGGGACGCGCCGAAAGCTACGATTTATGTATCAATTCAGCTAAACTTGGAATTGACGGAACCGTTAAATTCATTACTCAATATGTTGAAGACTACGAAAAGTTCCATCATCAATAAAATAATTTGATTTTAATTTAAAATAATTAATGCCCGGGAGCTAAAAATCTCGGGCATTTTTCTTGTAAATAAGTCCAAATAGTGGTAGACTATAGATATATATCATAGCGTTAAATCTCAATTTAACGCTAAAAAGGTACGGAAACATCAAGTTTAGAGCATATTGGGAGGTTTTATCGTTATGGGCCGTGATTCCGAATTTAACAAAAACAAAGACAGAAATTATCGAATTAAATTAGAATCACTTAAAAAACTTCTGCCGGTATATACTTATGAGTTCTTAGATTCCAGAGCTCAAAGAAATCCTAATACAGCAATTTCATATGCGTATGATTTAATTACTTTTTTAGAGTATCTAAAGGAGTTTTGCCCGCCTGCAAAGAATTTAGAATTAAATGACATCTCTTCCGATATCCTTGATAATTTATCCTTCCAGGACATAAATGAATATCAAAAATATCTTAGCGCTAAAGATGTAACTATAATCGGTAAAAACGATCTTCAAAACGATATTTCCGGAATTGCCCGTAAAATGTCTGCATTAAGGTCGTTTTATAAATACCAATGTGAACATCAATTTCTTAAAAACGATCCAACCGTTGGCGCAAACAAACAATCAAGAAAACTCGATGATCACGTAATTATTCGCTTAACGCCGTCTGAAGTTGATACATTCTTAGAAACCATCGAAAATTCGGCTGTTGGTTCTGAACGTCAAAGAAAACTCCTATATAACACAAAATATCGCGACTTTGCAATACTTACTCTCCTGCTCAGAACAGGTATTCGTGTTTCCGAATGTGTTTCTTTGGACATTGCAGACTTAAATTTCAATGAAAATTCAATGTGTGTGGTAAGAAAAGGTCATAAAGAGCATATTTTATACTTTGATGAAGTCACAAAAGAGGCTTTGTTAAATTATATAGAGGTTGAAAGGCCCCATTATATTGAAAGTACTGAGGAAAAAGCCTTATTCATGTCTTTAAGAAAGAAACGAATGGCCGTAAGAAGTATTCAGGAAATGGTTGAAAAATACGCTAAAGTTGCCGTTTCTAACAAAAAAATATCGCCCCATAAAATGCGTTCCACTTACGGTACCGCATTATACAACAAAACAGGTGATATAAGGCTTGTAGCGGACGTTTTGGGGCATTCTGATATAAATACCACTGCAAAGCATTATGCGGCCTCTGAAGACGCCCACAGACGCCAGGCCGCAAAGATTGATCCGTATTCCGAATGATTTTATTTGTGGAACTTTTTCTTTATAAATATAGCAATCTTAGAACATAATGCTTTGATAAATTCAATTATTAATATTACAAGTTTCTTTAAAAACGAACCTATTGCCGAAAACAGTTTGTATGCTGAATTATCCGATAGGTTCTTTTTGTTTTCGGGCTTTTTGTATTCGTATTGAGTAATTTCACCGTCTTCAGAAATATATCCAACCTTTTCGTAGGCTTCAACTTCGGTAGGAAGATTCTTCTTTTTAAGTCTGTTATCTGTAATCTTTTGAATTCCCGATGCAACAACGGCTGTAATGGGAACACCCACAATCATACCTACAATCTGGAAAAATCCGCCAAAAAGCGTGATTGAAAAGATAATCCAGAAGCTTGTAAGGCCTGTAGATTGAGATAAAATCTTTGGTCCTAAGTAGTTTCCGTCAAATTGCTGCAATATGATAATGAAAATTGCAAAATAAAGGGCTTTCATGGGATCTACGAGTAAAATAATCAAAATACTAGGGATTGCTCCGATATATGGACCAAATATTGGCACGATGTTTGTAACGCCTACAACAACGCTTATAAGCACTGCATAAGGCATTTTCATAATCAAACAGCATACATAACAAATTATACCGATGATTAAAGAATCAATTACTTTACCGGTTAAGAATCCAATAAATGTTCTGTGAGTAAATCTGATGGCATCAATAAACTTGTTTGCGCTTTTTCTGCTAAGTGTCGCATAACAGAGTCTTATGCTTCCGGCTGCAAACTTTTCTTTACCCGATAATACATAAATTGAAATAATAAGTCCGATAATAAAGTTCCAAACAAAATGTAGAATCTTCATTAAGCTTGCAGAAACCGAATTAAGCAAACTGTTTATGTTTGGAAGTAAAAACTTTTGAAGGCTTGGAAGCACTATATCTCTTAAAAAGTCATCGGCTTCTGTTGTGTAGTTATCAAGGGATTTCATCAAAAATGCCGCTATTTCAGGGTTCTTTTTTGACAAATCGTTAAGCCAGGTGCTGATGTTTTCTGTATATGTTGAAAACTGAGAAATCAGGCTTTGTAAACTTAAATATAATTGGGGAATAACTGTTGCAAAAAAGGTGTAAATTAAGAATAAAACTATTAAAAGCGTTAAAGTAACGCAAATCATACGGATGTGTTTACTTCTTTTTTTATCTTTACCAAGAATATTCTTTGAATTAAACCAGGGAAGAATCCACTTCTTTTCAATGACATTAAGTAACGGGGTCATTAAATATGCCATTATTAAACCGTAATAAATAGGTGCAAGCACACGATTGACGTTTTTTATTCCCTTTAAAATGGAGTCCAGTCTAAAGAAAAGGAAATAAGCTAGCATAATTGCAATAGCTGTAAAGAATATTGTAAGACCTATTTTCACATACTTATTGTCAGAAGTTAGTTTCATTGTTTATTAATCCCCGTATGATAATATTTTGTGTGGAAAAACATCCTCACATATATATCAGTATACCATGTATTATTATTTTTTTGTTAATATGTGTTATACTTGATATAGATTTTTTATTAATATTTTTGAGGAATTTATGGAGTTACAAAGAGTTTTAAGTTTAGTAAGAAAAGCCGTAGACGATTATGAAATGATTAATGACGGAGATAAAATTGCAGTCGGAATTTCAGGCGGAAAGGACTCTCTTACTTTATTAAAAGCACTCTCCCATTTAAAGAAATTTTATCCAAAGAAGTTTGATTTGTTTGCCGTTACTGTGGATCTTGGTTTTAATAATTTAAACTTAGATAAAATCAAAGTCTTTTGTAAAGAATTAGATGTTGAATACATCATAGTTAAAACTGATATAGCTCAAATTGTTTTTGAAGAAAGAAAGGAATCAAATCCTTGCTCTTTATGCGCCAAAATGAGAAAAGGTGCTCTGAATAGCGCTTTAAAAGAAAGAAACATTAACAAAGTGGCATATGCACATCATAAAGATGATGTAATCGATACAATGATGATGTCACTTATTTACGAAGGCAGATTTCACACCTTCTCTCCTGTCACATATTTAGACAAAACAGATCTTTATGTGATAAGGCCCCTGATTTATATGAATGAAGCCGATGTTATCGGTTTTGTTAATAATTATGATATTCCCGTTGTAAAAAGTCCCTGTCCTGTTGATAAGACCACAAAGCGTGAATACGTTAAGAATCTTGTTAAACAGATTAACAGAGATAATCCGGGAGTAAAAGAAAGAATGTTTACTGCCATTAAAGACAGTAACATTAATGGATGGACATTGTAGGTATCGGGTGATTTTTAAGTTTTTTGGGGGAAGAAACTTTGCAAATTACGCTTGATAAAACAATTGAATTGGCTAAGCTTTACAGTAAGCCGATTATCGTCTTTTCATACAAAGACCATCATCTTAATATTGTTTATTTCAGCGATTCTGTGCCGGCTCTTTATGGTTATAATGAGTCTTCTTTTATAGAGCACATTAAAAAGGATGCTCTCTCTTTTGTTTCAGACTACGATGCACAATATATTATTAAAGGTTTAGACAGGTGTATAGAGGATGATACGCCATACCCTGTCAGTGTTCAGGTGCGGCATTTTGACGGAAGTCTTGTGTTCTTTGACGGAACATTTTCCTATATTGGATCAGATGAAGATTCTTATATCTTCCTTTGCGTTCTTTCCGGTGAATCAGGTAAAGTAGACAAAAAGAACACTGAGACATTGAACGAAGCTTATGATAAAAGATACAAGCAGGCCATTGAATTTGCAAAGGTTTTGACCTGGGATTATGACATTATAAACGGCAGGTTAATTAATTGTAACAACTTATGCCCTTTTAATGATGAAAGTCTTATTGCAAAGAAATTCCCTGACAGAATGATTGATGAAGGCGTAGTTTCTTTAAGCGATTATGCCATGTTTTTAAGCAATATAGAAAAGATACGTAAAGGTTATCCCGGCGTATCTTATGAATGCTGGCATTTTTATTCTGAAGCTAAGCAGCCAATGTATTTAAGAGTTTCTTATACAACTGAATTTGATAAAGACAATAATCCTATTGTCGCTCATGCAATGGGAATAGATCTTTCCGAACAAAAGAATGCGGAAATTAACTTTAAACAGCGTACTAACGGATTCTTAAGGATGAATCCCGATTCCTTGGCGACATTTCAGTTAAACGTTACCAAGAATCTATGTAATGAAAGCACCACTACCACATCTTCTCTGGCTTCATTGGCTAAACTGGATTCTTTGGACGATTTAATTTCAGAAATAGTAAATCTAATTTCCGATAAAAATGAAGGTATTCATTTTATCAATACATTTTCAAGGGATGGAATGATTTCAGCATATAACGCAGGAATATTCCAGCTTAAATACGAGCATCATTTGCCCGGTAAGAGCTCTAAAGATGAATGGGTAAGAACAACCGTTGATATCGTTAAGAACCCCTTCTCGAGCGATATAGAGGCTATATTACACATAGTAAGTATTCAACATCAAAAAACCATTGATTCTTTAATAAACGGTACGGTTCAAAGAGAATATGATTTTATAGCATTAGCCTATTTAAAAACTGATTCATACGTTATTATTGACAGATTCAACCATGACTTAAGTGATGAATCACCTAATTTCATGGAGCATTTCCGTGCTCTATTTGCTGATCTTATTCAAAGCGAAAGTGAACTAAACAAACTGTATGCCGAATTTAAGATTGAAAACCTGGTTGAAAAAATAAACACTTACGGTGAATATACTATTCAGTTTAATTCAAGTGATGATCCTGAAAAGAATCATCACCGAATTCTTCGCTTTTCTTTCTTAAACAGCCGAAGGGACATTATTTCTATATCCTGTAGAGATACAACAAAGCTTTACAATGAGGAATTAAAGCAAAAAGAAAAATTATCGGAAGCCCTATTTGAGGCAGAAAAAGCAAACAGAGCAAAATCTGACTTTTTATCCTTGGTAAGCCACGATATACGTACTCCATTAAACGGTATCATGGGTATGACTCAACTTGCCTTAAAGGAAGAGGTAAATGAAAAGGTAAAAGAATACCTTGAAAAGGCTGAAATGTCTTCAAGTTTCTTGCTTGGCTTAATAAATGATTTGCTTGATATGTCAAAAATTGAATCCGGTAAAGTGGAATTAAAGCCTGATAAATATACCTTTGACGAGTTTAAAGATTATTTAAATTCTGTTATCTTACCGCTTTGTCAGAAGAAGAATCTAACCTTTACAATAGAGCCTGAAGACATTGTAAACTGCATCATAATAGATAAACTTCGCTTTAACCAGATTATATTTAACTTACTTTCTAATTCCTGTAAGTACACAAATGAAGGCGGACATATTTTACTTAAAATTCACTGTGAACGTGTCAGTGATGAGCTCTGTATAGGAACCTTTATTGTAAAAGATGACGGAATCGGAATGAGTGAAGAATTCCAGGAGCATTTATTTGAAACCTTCTCTCAGGAAAACAGAATGAACTTTAACCACAATGAAGGAACAGGTCTTGGCCTTGCTATAACTCATAGTTTAATTGAACTAATGGGTGGAGAAATATCTGTTGAATCAGAAATCGGTGTGGGATCTACATTTACAGTTCAATTAACCTTTAAGTATTTTGATGAAGAAGAAAAAACAAAGGAAAGTGAAGAATCAATTGAACCTATTTCTTCCGAACAAGAATCCAATTCCTCTAATGAAACAATGAATTATGAAGGAAAGAATTTCCTCCTTTGTGAAGACAATATTATTAACCAGGAAATCGGTATTGAAATACTTACAAAGCTTGGTGCTTCTGTTACTGTTGCAGATGATGGAGAGCTTGGTGTAAGGGCATTTACTGAGAGTCCAATTAATCACTACTCTGCTATCTTTATGGACATTAGAATGCCCAATATGGATGGTTTAAATGCTTCCAAGGTTATAAGAGCATTAGATAGGGAAGACGCAAAGCAAGTTCCTATAATAGCAATGACAGCCAATGCAATGAGCGAAGACAGAATGGAATGTGTTGAAGCCGGCATGAATGCCTTCATTGCAAAACCTATTGATGTAAAAGAATTGTATAAGATAATGCAAAACATAATAAAGTAATTAAAAAACAGCCCGATATGCGGGCTGTTTTTTGGGGTGATAATTGTGATGAGGTTAATTATATTAATCTATGTGTTAATTAATATAATGTGGAAACGTATAAAAACTAATTCTTGTAAGTCGGAATAACCAAATAGTTACCTGTTTTTAATACCGACTCATCTGAAAGATTATTTATAAAAATGATTTCATCAATAAGGCTGTCATATGAATCATAACCTTCTGTATAATATTCTTTTGCCAAATCATAAACGGAATCGCCGGCTGAAATCTGAACGCTTACATAATGCTTATATAAAGGAGCTTCGGAACCGTCTGAAGCCACACTCTTAATGGAAAATGTAAGAACGGCTGCAATTACAAAAAGAATTAATGAAATTGAGAAAATCAAGATTCTTCTCTTTAATTCTCGTTCTCTTCTTGTTCTGTTATTAATGATTCTCTGTTCACTGTAACTGATTCGACTGTTAGCTATTGTATTCATATTTACCTCTTATCGAAAAGATGTTCAGAACATCCGTTTGCCTTATGCCTATATAATACAGAACATTTATTCGCTTGTCAACACTTTTCTCGAACAAATTTTCTGAATATATGTTTGCATATTTGCCGAACATATGTTATGATTTATGTAAATAAAGGAGGAATACCTATGGCTAATGGAATTACAGGAAAGCAACAGGAAGTTCTTGAATTTTTAAAACAGGTTATTTTGGAAAGAGGATATCCGCCGTCAGTTCGCGAAATTTGCGAAGGCGTTAATTTAAAATCTACATCTTCTGTTTTTGCTCATTTGGAAGCACTTGAGAAGAAAGGATATATTAAGAAAGACCCTACAAAGCCCCGTGCCATTGAAATATGTGATGATTCATTTCAGATGGTTAGAACGGAAACCGCAAGTATTCCTGTTGTTGGAACAGTTGCTGCAGGTCAGCCCATTTTGGCAGAACAAAACATTGAATACTACTTCCCTATTCCCATGGAACGTGTTCCCAGAAATCAGGCTTTTATTTTAAAAGTTAAGGGAGATTCAATGATCAATATTGGAATCATGAACGGTGACTGTGTTTTGGTTGAATCCACTGAAACCGCTTCAAACGGCGATGTTGTTGTAGCTTTGATAGATGATTCCGCTACAGTAAAGACTTTTTATAAAGAAAACGGTCATATTCGTCTTCAGCCCGAAAACGATACCATGGATCCCATCATTGTTAATGATTGTGCTATTCTTGGTAAAGTCTTTGGTGTGTATAGATTTTATAAGTAATTAAAAAGAAAAGGCAGCCTTCATGGCTGCCTTATTTTTATTCAACTGATTCAGTTTTTGCATCTTTCCAAATTCGTTCAAGGTTATAATAATCTCTGGATTCGGGTTGAAATAAATGAATAATGAAATCGCCGTAATCAACCAAAATCCAATTTGCAAGCTGATAACCTTCTGTTTGCTTAGGATGTAAGCCTTCCTTAGAAAGAGTCTCTCCTATTTCATCGCAAATGGCATGAAGCTGGTTCTGATTTGAGCCTGTTGCAATTATAAAATAATCGGCAATAGATGATAATCCTTCAATGTTTAATACCTTTACATCATAACCTTTCTTTTCCAAGATGGCGTCAACTGCTTTATAAACATAATCTTTAATTTCTGCCATTAATGTTTCTCTCCTACATAGAAATTATATGTTTCTTCCGTAATCGGATTTATAGCATATTTTTTTGATTGAAGATGTTCTAATGTATCGGATAAAATCATTCTGATAGATTCATCCAGATCATTAAATGCCATCTCTCTTATTTCCTGTAATCTTTTTTGCTTATATCTGCCGGGCTCGATATAATCGGCCACAAAAACAATTTTGTCAAGCAAAG
This sequence comes from Lachnospiraceae bacterium, assembly GCA_016291405.1. Classification (GTDB taxonomy): domain Bacteria; phylum Bacillota; class Clostridia; order Lachnospirales; family Lachnospiraceae; genus UBA1258. Next base: position 17,050 of record JAEEXG010000001.1, on the reverse strand, counting down.
TCATATTGGGTCGACCGGTAGTATGATATATTATTGAATCAAGAATTTCGGGATCTGTTATCTCAAAATCTTTGGTTGCAAAATATGCTCCGAGTTTTGCGTGAAGTAACTGAGGGTTTCTTCTTTCAATCTCGTTATACTCTATTCCATATTTTTCTGCCATTGGAATAAACTTTTTTGTTTTATATGCCTTCGCGCAATCGTGGACAAGCCCTGCCGCTTCCGCTTTCTTTATGTTATAGCCATATCTCATGGCTAAAGCCGCTGCAATGTATGAAACGGCAACAACATGATTATATCTGTCTTTTTTTAGCTTTTTGGAAAGTTTCTTTTTAATGCTGTCTAAATCATTATCTCTCATTTTCCATCTCCTTATAAAGTGCGTTTCTTAAAATATAATCATATACTTTTGCAGGAAGAAAACTTCCCGCATCTATTCCGTCTTTTATATTTTGCCTTATCTGAGTGGATGAAACATCGATTTTATCGCATTTAATCAACAAAATTTTAGCATCAAACTTTTCAACATATGAAGCAATGAGGATTTTTGCTTTATCTTCATCGGCATCTCCTCTTAATGCCACCAAAACAGTTGATTTTTCAAATATGATATCGGGATTTTTCCATTTTATCATATTTTCCAAACTGTCATATCCGATTATAAAAAATATTTCATCATTGGGGTTTTTATCTTTATATTCGGATATTGTTTCATATGAATAACTGTTTTTTTCTTTTGAACTCTCAAATGTAGATAAATAAAAATTAGGATAATCGGAAATAGCTAAATTAACCATATTAACCCTATGGTTAACGTCCAAAACGCCCGTTTTCATGTATGAAATTCCGCTTGGAATAAATATAACCTTATTAAGCTTATATGTTTCCATAGCTTTATTTGCAATCCATAAATGTCCGTTATGAATCGGATTAAAAGTTCCCCCGAATAATCCTATTTTCATATTTGCCTCACATAGTTATTTGGGAAGTTCAATCTTTTTGTTCTTTTTATCTTCTTTGTATAAAACAATCTTTTTTCCGATAACCTGAACTACCAAAGATCCTGTTCTTTCAGCTAAAATCTGAGCAATTTCATTGGGATCCTCGGTACAATTGTTTAATACTGTAATCTTAATAAGCTCATGAGTATTAAAACATTCCCTTACAGCTTCTGTAATTTCCGGAGTAAGCGTACTTTTACCAATCTGAAATACAGGGGAAAGATTGCTTGCAAGACTCTTTAAATAAGCTCTTTGTCTTGAATTCATATTATCCTCCGTTTATTTATAATAATCAAAAGAAAAACCATACATCTTTACAGTGTCGCCTTCTTGAATTCCAAGTTCTTCAAGTCTGTCAAGAATACCGTTATCTTTAAGGAATTCCTGGAAGAATTTAAATCCTTTTTCAGAATCAAGATTTGTGTAACCAAGCATCTTTTCAATTCTTGGTCCTTCAACGACATACTGTTTCTCTTTGGCATCATATGATACTTCAAAAGGTTCATTTGAGTAAAGCCCGCCAAATTCGGGAACCATTTCAGGTTCAAATGTAATGGACTTTTTAGGATACTTTGAAAGAAGCTCGTAAATATGCAAAAGTAAGGGCTTTACGCCTTCTTTGGTTGCTCCGCTTATGGGGAACACTTCATATCCCTGCGGCTCAAATTCCTTTTTAAGTTTTGAAATAATAGCTTCTTTATCTTCGCAAACATCCATCTTGTTTGCGGCAATTATCTGAGGTTTCTTTGCTACATCAGAGCCATATTTCTTTAACTCTTCATTTATTGCATATATATCCGCTATAGGGTCTCTGCCTTCTGTTGAAGCTGCATCAATTACATGGACAAGTATTCTTGTTCTTTCGATGTGACGAAGGAAATCAAGGCCTAAGCCTACGCCTTCGCTTGCGCCTTCAACAAGACCCGGAATATCTGCAACAACAAAACCGCCGACACCTTCCATATCAACCACACCTAAGTTAGGCTGAAGTGTGGTGAAATGATAGTTTGCAATCTTTGGCTTTGCGTTAGAAATAACAGAAAGAAGGGTCGACTTACCGACATTGGGGAAACCTACCAATCCAACATCCGCGATGGATTTAAGCTCCATTAAAATAGTAAGTTCTTTTGCTGGCTGACCGGGCTTTGCATACTTAGGAGCCTGCATTGTGCTTGTTGCATAATGCTGGTTACCAAGTCCGCCTCTTCCGCCTTCTAAAAATACAACTCTTCTGTTGTCGCCGGACATATCAAGTAAAATCTTTCCACTTGCTTCGTCTTTTATTACAGTTCCTTCGGGAACTTTTAAAACGATATCTTCTCCGTCTTTACCACGACAGTTCTTTTTACCGCCGGGCTCACCGTCCTGAGCGTGATAATGTTTATTAAAACGGTATTCGGTAAGAGTATTCATTCCTTCATCGATTTGAAAAATAACGCTGCCGCCGTGTCCGCCGTCTCCGCCGTCAGGACCGCCGTCGGGAACATATTTTTCTCTTCTGAAAGAAACATGTCCGTCTCCGCCTTTTCCACTTCTTACATATATTTTTGCTCTGTCTGCAAACATAGATTACCTCACTTTATTAAAACAATTCTACCATAAACTTTGTTTGGTAACTACAAAAAAAGGGCTTCGTTAAGTACGAAACCCTTTTAAAAGCGAAAGTTCGAAAATTACTTTTCTACAGGATAAACAGAAGCCTGCTTCTTGTCTCTTCCTGCTCTTTCAAAGCGAACAACACCATCAACAAGCGCGAATAATGTGTCGTCACCACCGCGTCCAACATTAACACCGGGATGAATCTTTGTACCACGCTGTCTATATAAAATGTTGCCGGCTTTAACGAACTGTCCGTCTGCTCTCTTCGCACCTAATCTCTTAGATTCGGAGTCTCTACCGTTCTTGGTAGAACCAACACCCTTTTTATGAGCGAATAATTGAAGGTTCAATTTAATCATGGTCTACACCTCCTATTGTCAGTTTCAAATTCTTAGGATAATCATTTTGGATTTCATTCAATCCAAGTTTCATAGATTCGATAAATAACTGAACTTTGTCATTATCGAAATCTCTTACCATAACTTTAAGATAACCATCTTTTTGAGATACGTCACACTTAACATGAGCTATCTCATCAATTGAGTTGGCACAATTAATTGTAAGTATTGAAATCGCGGCACATACAATATCTTTTCCTGCATTTGCAAAATCAGAATGTCCCTTGCTTTCAAAGCCAACATATTTATTATCTTTGTTACGATATATGGTTACTTCCGTCATATTACACCGTATTACGCGTTAATCTTTTCAATCTTAACCTGAGTGTATGCTTGTCTATGACCGTTCTTCTTGTGATAACCTGTTTTTCTCTTGTACTTGTAAACGATAACCTTTTTAGCCTTGCCCTGATCTAATACAGTTGCAGTAACGTTAGCATCAGCAACGTCCTTACCAACCTTAAGCTTATCAGCGCTAACAGCGATTACGTTATCAAATGTAACAGATGCTCCTGCTTCTGCGTCAAGCTTTTCAACACGAATCACATCGCCCTCGGAAACCTTATACTGCTTTCCTCCGGTAGCAATAATAGCGTACATAGTTTGTACCTCCTATATCTAAACCTTTTAAGGTTTTACTCGCCAGCTTCGGTGATATACAATTATGTAAACATGCAATTGTACATACTTATACCTCACTGTGCGGCATACTCAAATATAATAACAAGGTAAATATCCTTTGTCAATGACTTTTTATTTTTTATTTCGCAAGTAATCTAAGGCCTTTTTAAAGTGAGCCGGTAACTCTGAATCAAATTCTATATATTCATTCTTTGACGGACTTATAAAACCGATGCTCTTTGCATGAAGCATCTGCCCCTCACAATGTATAGGCTCTTTTCTTGGCATATAAACAGGATCGCCCATTAAAGGATGTCCGATATGCGACATATGGACTCTTATCTGATGAGTCCTTCCTGTTTCAAGCTTTAATTCAATGTATGTATATTCTTTAAAGCGTTCAAGCACTTTATAATGAGTTATTGCTCTTTTACCTGTATTTGATACACACATTTTCTTTCTGTCTATCGGGTTTCTTTCTATATATGTATCAATCGTTCCTTCATCATCTTTTAAAACACCGTGAACTATGGCGTGATAAATTCTGTTTGCGGAATGTTCTTTTAACTGAGCCGCAATTTTGCCATGTGAAAAATCATTTTTACATATTATTAAAAGTCCCGATGTATCTTTATCTATTCTATGGACAATGCCCGGCCTTAAAACGCCGTTAATGCCACTTAATCGACCGCTTAAATGAAATAACAGGGCATTTACCAATGTGTCTTCATAATGGCCTGCGCTTGGATGCACCACCATGCCCTGGGGCTTATTTACTATACATACATCCTCATCTTCATAAACTATATCAAGAGGAATGTTTTGAGGCTTTATGTCAGGCTCAACAGAATCGGGAACCTGCAATTTGATTTCATCATCAGCCTTTAATCTGTAATTTGACTTTTTAATTACAGAATTAATGGTAAGTAACCCGTCATCTATTTGTTTTTGTATGTAAGAACGGGAAAATGAGGGAAGAATCAATGCCAAATACTTATCGACTCTTTCTCCTTCATCATCCTCTGAAACAATAAATACATATTCTTTCATTAAGCACCTATATATCTCTTAACTTCTTTTCTACAAGTCTTAAAAAGTTTAAATCGTCCTCTTTATAGACAAACAAGAGTAAAATTGCAATTAAAAGCGTTGAAATAGTAACAAAAATATCTGCCACATTAAATATAGGGAAATTAATTACGCTTATATAAATAAAGTCAACCACAAAACCATACATAAGCCTGTCAATTAAATTACCTATTGCTCCGCAAAGGATAAAAGAAAGATAAATATGAATCGAAACATATCTCTTTTTTGCGGGTGTCTTTACCATAACGTATAAAGAAGCAAGAGTCACAAATATAGCAACCATTACAAAGAAAGACTTCTGGTTTTTTAATAGACCAAATGCGGCACCTGTGTTTTCTAAGTACCTAAACTCCATTATTCCATCGATAATTGAAACGGAAGGATGGTCCTTAAGCTTTATAATTGCAAAGTATTTACTTACTCTGTCAATTGCCAGGCCAAATATAAATAAAGCAACATCTATGATATATAAAGTTTTTTTATTTATTGCTTTAGAATTCACTTTTAATCCTCATCTTTAAAGTTGATTTCACTGATTGCTTCTTTGATAAGCTTTTGATCAACACCTTTTATAAGTGTAGCTTTTCCGATTTTATTAAGTAAAACAATATTAATTGAATTAATATCATTCTTTTTATCGTTTAAAAGCCTTTTGAAAATCTCTTCTTCTGCTTTTTTGTCTACCTGAATTGAAATAGGAAGATTAAATGGAACAAACATATCTCTTATTTCATAATAGTCTTCCATGGAAATCATATTGCTCTTCCATGAAATATATGCTTCTGCAACACAGCCTAAAGAAAGAGCTTCGCCGTGAAGGTATTCACCTGCGAAATAGCTTTCAACAGCATGGCCTATAGAGTGTCCAAAATTAAGTAAAGCCCTGTCGCCCTTTTCAAAAGGATCTCTTTCAACAACAGCTTTCTTAATGTTTATTGATGTTTCAAGCATATTTGCAATGGTTTCTTTATCCTTATCGCAGATTTCATACATGTTTTCAATAAGCCACATATAAAACTTCTGATCGGCGATAAGACCATGTTTCATTATTTCTGCAAAGCCTGAGTAGTATTCTCTGTCAGGCAATGTATCCAATGTCGAAAGGTTCATATAAATTAAAGAAGGCATATCAAAGACACCGATAGTGTTTTTGATTCCTTCAAAATCAACCCCTGTTTTACCGCCGATTGATGCATCTGCCATTGCAAGTAAGGTGGTGGGTAAATTTACATGAGCCACACCGCGCTTATAGATAGAAGAAACAAATCCGGAAAGGTCTGAAACCACTCCTCCGCCAATGCTTATAACAACATCGGATCTTGAAAAATTAACGGACAAAAGGTATTTTGCAAGGTCTTCAACAACAGACATATCCTTTGATGCTTCTCCTGCTTTAAATACATATTCATGTACTTTTAAACCTTCAATCTTTTTAAGTTCTTCTTTAACTTCCTTTTCATATAAAGGAAAAACATTTGAATCAGAAACCAGGCATACACACTTTATGTCAGGGAAAATGTCCTTTAACATAGAAGATAATTCATCAAAGGATTCCTTTGTCACAATGTTATAGCTGCTAACTTTTTTGCTTGTTACTGTAATATCCATTTAGTAATAATCCTTTCGGGTAAAAATAAGAAATCCTGCCATTTGCATGACAGGATTAATCAGCTTTTATAAAGCATCAAATGCACCGGTCAAAGCATCTTGAAATTCACCGGACACATCAACACTTGCCGGAGTGGCAATAAAGATAAAGTTTGAAATCTTTTGAAGATTTCCGCCTACTGCAATGCAGGCACCGGTAACTATATCCAATACTCTTTGGGAAATTGAAATATCAACACCCTCAAAGTTAATAAGAACGGTTTTGTTCTCAAGTAATGTTTCAACCATTTCCCTAGCTTCATCAAAAGCCTTGGGTTTAAATACACAAACTGAAGAATCGTTCATTTGAATCCTCCTACGCGGAACTTCATGCGACTTCTTTTCGTTTACCTTAGCCTTTGGCTCTTCAACAGTGTTCTTTGAAGGTTCGGGCTCTTCTACATAATCGTCTTCGTCATCATAATCGTATTCATCATCATTATCATTGCCGATATTCATCATAGCGGCTAACCGATTCATTACTCCCATTTAGCAGTCTCTCCTTAAACTAACGAATAATTTCTTACTCCAAAAATCCCTGTACCAACTCGGACCATTGTGGCCCCTTCCTCAATTGCTACTTCATAGTCTCCGGTCATTCCCATGGAATAAGTCCCCATAGAAACATTATCGATGTTTTGACTTTCTATGTCAATGCCCAATCGCTTTAACTCGTTAAAATACTGCCTGTTATCTTCAGGGTTTTCAACAAATGGAGCAATGGTCATAAGCCCCTTTATACGCACGTTTTTTAGCGTAGAAACTTCTTTTACAAGGTTAAGCAAATCTTCCTTAAACACACCAAATTTGGTATCTTCTTTTGCCACATTAACTTCGATCAAGACATCGGTTATTACATTGTTTTTTTCTGATTCTTTTTGAATAACTTTTGCAAGTTCAAAGCTGTCGACACTATGAATAAGGCAAGTTTTTCCGATTAAATATTTAACCTTGTTTTTTTGCAAATGACCAATCATGTGAAAGCGAGCATCTTTAGGCATCACTTCGTATTTATCCACAAGTTCCTGAACTTTGTTTTCTCCAAAATCTCTGACACCTGCGTCATAAGCTTCCATAAGGTCTTCAACAGGCTTTGTCTTACTTACAGCAATCAATAATACATCAGAATCATTTCTTCCTGATTTTTCAATTGCCTTATGAACATTTGCTCTAACTGTTTCAAGATTTTCTTTAATCATTTTAATCTCCGGTTTAATATACAAAATCTTTATCCGTGACTATGGAAGCATCAAGAGCTATATAGTCATAGGCTCTTAGTCCATAAGCAGAATAGGCATCAATAATAGAATACTCATCATTTGAATTCTTTATATCAATTCTGTTAAAGTCGGCATATCCTTTATTAATGTTAAATACACCGATTACTTTTTCGGTTTTTCCAAGTACCAAGGTGTTATTGTCAAGGGTTGATACCGCTTCATTAGGCATTATAAGTTTGTCCCCGTATTTTAGGGCAATGGAATCAATTAAGTAATAATCCTCTTCCTCTTTAATTATGTTAACCGAAACTGCCTTTACAGATCCGGCTGCATCTTCTTCTCTTAAAACCGTATAATCGGAAGAATTTCCTCCGTGAGTGATGAATTTCTTATCAACTACAAAGAAATCTTTTTGAGCTATTGAAGAATTTGGAATCTTTAATCCCTTATCAACATCAAGCATAAGTTCAATATCTACAAAACGGTCCTTACAAAAAGTAATCATTGAATTTGTAAAGGTTAATTCAATAATTGATTCTTTTTCAAGTTCTTTTACCAAACGAACTTTACCCCAGGAAGAATCAAGGGTTTTAGAAAATTTAACTTCAACATAATCGTTATTTGTAATTGCTTCAACGTCTTTATTTGGCACCAGTATGGCAATAGACCAGACTTCGTTTTTAACGTATTTATAAACAAAGTCTCCGGAAGCGACAAGCGCGTCATTTAACACTTCTTCACGAGTATACTTTTCTTCGTCAAAATCTTCTGCCGTAAGGTCATCTGCTTTCTTTAATTCATAGTCATCTTTATAAAAAGTGACTATGCCTGAATCTTTTGCTCTGACATAATCGATAATATCATTTGAATGACCTTCTGATATCTCGTTTACTTCTCCGATAATTCTTCTGTTTTCTATCTGAGATAATTCATTTCCGATTTTTTGTTCAAAAGTTAATGACTGAGCAAAGGAAGTATCATCAAAATTCTTAGAGAATAATTGAATCTCCTGTCTTAAAGAAAAAAGCTCCGAATCAGAAAGGGAATTGTCTCTGGCAGGATCTTTGCCAATCAAATCAGCAAGCTTACCTGTTTCATCAATACAAAACAAAAGGTTGTTAAATCCGGCTCTTTCGCCTTCACGCATTAAAAGATTTATATATCCGCTGTATTCAGATTCCACAGGAATCTCTTCTCTTATGGCTATTCCGGTGTAAATTCTGTTTTCGGACAAAGAACCTACTTTAACCTGATAACCTTTAATGGAAGTGCTTTTCATTGACATTACAATACAGATAATAATGTAAATAAAAATGGCAACAAAAATAAACATACCGGGATCTATCTTTATGCCGCCTGCTTTATTATATTCATTTTTGCTGTCGTTTTTGCCTGTAGCCATTGTACTCCTTAGAAAAAAGCCCCGACCATACCGCCGGGGCTTGATACTTTAAATAAATTATAACGAAATAATAACTTTTGACTTTGCCTTATCTGATAACTCTGATTCTGTTAAAGAAACAGCTACAACAAAATCAACCCCAAACTTTTCACCAACTTTTTCAAGTTTATCGATGCAGGCATCCATATCATCTTTTTCTGCCTTTGAGATGGGGAAGAAACTATCTAAATACATCTGTTCAAGATCGTGATCCTGCGAAATTATTCCGCATACAAAACCTAGGAATTCACTGAAATTTTCAATAAAATAATCGGACACATCAATTAATCTTACTTTGTTGTTGAGCTCATACATGTTCTTTGCGCTCTTGTCCAAATAAACGATGTTACCCGATACATTCTTTATTTCGGTATTTACTTTGTCTAGCAGGTGTTTGGTTTTACCCTTGCCCTTTTCGCCAACAATTAACTGTACCATTGTAAACCCTCCGTCCTGTTTTTCATCTTTAAGGATGATAATATTATTATAGTTTATGCCCTCTTAAAATACAACATTAATTTATTATTGTACGCAACATTTGCGTCATTTCTTCATATAAATTATCTCTTGAATCAGAACCTAGTACCACAGCTATATAAGGATTTGAATAAGCGTCTCTTACCAAAAGCAAAAGACAATAACCCGCTTCAGATGTAGTGCCTGTTTTGCCGCCTACAACGGTTACATTTTCAGGAAGCGAATAAAGACCTCTGAAAAACTGGTTTGTAGACTTACCTGTTGCAGTTAAATCGGTTCCGTTTTTATCATGATAGGTTGTTGAATACTCGTTTGATTGAATAATTTCAAGAAGCTCGGGATACTTTACAAATTCATTGAATATTAAATATAAATCATATGCGGATGTATAGTGATTTTCTCCGCCAAGTCCGCTGGCATCTGTAAAGTTTGAAGAGGTAGCACCAAGTTTTCTTGCTTCCTCATTCATTAATTTAGCAAACTCTTCTTCTGTTCCGCTTACATGACATGCTATAGCAATTGCAGCATCGTTATAAGATGAAATCAAAGCTAAATGAAGAGCCTGATCAAGAGTCAGTGTATCGCCGGTTCTTAACCCTAATTTAACGGCATCATCGGGTAACTTTGAGCAAGCATCCGTACAAACTATAGTTTCATCGATATCACAATGTTTTAAAGCAATTAATGCAGTAAATATCTTAGTGATACTTGCGGGATACTTCTGTTCAAATGCATTTTGTGCAAACAATACTTTTTTGTTGTTAATATCAACAAGCAAACCTGCGCCGGCATTTGCAAGATTATATTTTTCCGTATAATCTTCGGTAAAAGAAGCCAGATCAAAGGCATATCCGTTTAACAAAGCATTATTCTTCGAAAACTCAAGGCCGGTATTTCCTTCTTCCTCAATTTGAAAACTAGAAAATGGCATCCTGATTTCGGCTTTTGAACAAGCCGAAAGTGAAGATGCCACTAAAATCATTATTAGAATGAAAACAAATTTATTTGTACATTTCACGCCACTCTAAATCTCCACGATCCAATGATTTAATCAATAATTCCGCGCTTGCAAGGTTCGTAGCAAGTGGAATGTTATGCATATCACATAATCTCATAAGATTGCTTACATCAGGCTCGTGAGTCTTTTGTGTAAGCGGATCTCTTAAGAAAATAACAAGGTCGATCTGGTTATGTTCAAGCTGTGCACCTATCTGCTGTTCGCCGCCAAGATGACCGGCGAGGTATTTGTGAACGTTTAGATTTGTAACCTCTTCAATCAATCTTCCGGTTGTTCCGGTAGCATATAAATCATTTTTGCTCAAAATTCCCCTATATGCTATGCAGAAATTCTGCATAAGCTTTTTCTTTGCATCATGAGCAATCAATGCGATATTCATCTAAACTCCTCCAATTTTTATATACTGCTTCCCATAAATGAAAGCTCTTTTTTATCTCGTACAGGTTTGTTTCGCAGTCGCACATTCAAAACAAAACCTATGCCTATATACAAACTTACCAAAGACGTCAGTCCATAACTTACAAAAGGAAGGGGAAGGCCTGTATTAGGCAAAATGTTTGTGGCTACACCTATATTAAAGAATCCTTGTATGCCAACAAGTGAGCCCATTCCGATTGCTATAACTCTTCCGTCTATCTCTTTAATCTTTCTTGCTATCATAAAACACTCAATTGCTATAGCAAAAAGAAGTAAAATCACAAGTAAGGAACCTAAGAAACCAAGCTCTTCACCAATAACTGCAAATACAAAGTCATTCTGAGGTTCGATAATATAATTTCCGTTTTTTAAAGAATCAATTTGATTGTTGTTTAGGCCTTTTCCGAATAACCTGCCGGAACCTATGGCAATTTCAGAATTTAATTGCTGATAAGCATCATCGGCATATTTATCGGGATAAATCTTTGCCATAATACGCTGTCTTTGATAATCGTCTATTATGCTCTGCCCTTCTTTTAGAATCATACTAAATAGAATGATTACAGATGGCACTAATAGAGCAATTGCGCCAACAATAAATTTCCAACTTATTCCTGCAATAAATAATAGAATAACAAATACTGTAGCAATTACAATACTTGTTGATAAATCCGGTTGCAAAAGAGTAAGTCCCAACGGCACACCACACAGTAATATATAACTTACAACAAATCTCACTGTGTTAATTCTATCCTTATATTTCATGATAAACTGTGCAAAAAAAATAATCAATATTATTTTAGCAGTTTCCGAAGGCTGAAATGTGATACCGGCAATGCTAAACCATCTTGCAGAACCATGGGATGAACGACCGACGATTCTTACCGCCAAGAGCAATCCCACCATAATAATGTACCAAAGCCAATAAAACCTAAGAATAATCTTATAATCGAAAAGCGAAACAACCACCATTAAGAAAACTCCCAGAATGGATCCAAGAAGCTGCTTTTGCTGAAGTTCAGGGGCCGCACTTCCGATAATAAGAATACCTAAAATATTGGTACATAAAACGAAAAATATTAACTTAAAATCATAATCCTTAATCTTTAGGTTTTTAAACATTTTCTCACTCGTTGTTTATATTATTGCATAAATGACTTAATGAACTCTTACCGATGTTTTCAAGTACAATTTTGCCCTGTGACAAAAAGGCGATTTTAGAAACCATTTTAGGCCTTACAACCCATTTTGATTTTTCTTTTGAATAATACTCGTTTATTCCGATTTGTATTTTCTCAGCACTTACGTCATTTGCTGCTATAAAGAGTTTGTCCGTATCTTTTTTAGCGTTAATTATAGCAGTTCCGTAAAGGCCTCCAAGAATGATAATGTTACCGTCGGTAATTATGGTAGCTCCGGGCTCAACATCTCCCAAAACAACAATGTTACCCTTTGTTTCAAGCCTTTCAAACTGTTTAACGGAGCCTGAATATATTCCGTCAAAAACATCGTTTTCTTTTGAATAAACAGGTCGTTCAACAGCTTTTGCAAAGCTTTGATTTGTCTTATCATCCTTACCGATTACATAAAGGATGGTTAAATCGGCGGACTCTTCCATTATTTTTGTAAGACGTCTTTCTTCAATATCGGAAAGAGTTCTTCCTTCAAAAGAAATGGCTATTTTACCGCCTTTAAAAAAGTCATGTGATTTTTCAAACTTATCTTTTATTTCACTTTCAAGCTCTTCAAAGCTGCAGGTATCATCCAAAAACACCTTTAAACCGTTTGAAAAACTTTTAATAGTTACAAAAGAGCTCATACAATCCCCTTTAGTCTCCGTGTCCTGCAGAAATACTGATGGCTTCTGCGGAACCGGTTACAATATTATCTTCTTTATCAACATTAAAGTAATACTTTAGTACATCTTCTACCGTAAAAGCAACATAGCTTGATGAATAACCGTTTGATATTCTTGATGCTATGGCAATTTCGGGATTTTCATAAGGTGCATAGCATACAAACAAACCATGGTCGGGGCTGGTTTTTGACTGCTGTGCAGTACCTGTTTTACCTGCAACAGTTACGGGAAGTTCTGAGTAGTATGACATGTCTGTCACAACTCTTCTCATACCATCATGTATAGCATTCCAGTAAGAATCATCCATTTCGATAGTATTACGAACTTCGGCAGTACATTCCTTAATCAAATTACCCTCTCTGTCAGTAATCTTATCAAGTAAAGACAAATTATAAACAGTTCCGCCGTTTGCAACGCTTGTTACATATCTTGCAAGTCCTACTGTAGTAAATGAGTTGGTACCTTGTCCAATAGCCGAAGGAACTGAAAAGGCTTCAGTCAATATTGGGTTGTATTCTTCAATTTCCACACCGGATTTTTCGCTTAATCCATAAAGGTCAGCGTATTTATTAAGCTTTTCTACACCAAGGTCTGAACTATACATTCCTCTGTCATCAAGACTTAACTTGTAACCTACGTTATAAAAGAAAACGTTACAAGATTTATTTATGGCTCCTGATACATTTAATGCTCCGTGAGAACCGGGCCATACCCAACACTTATGGGTATCTGTGGTTACTTCGAAAGAACCGGTACATGTTATCAAAGAATGTGTATTGATTACGCCTTCACAAAGCCCTGCGGTTGCAGACACCATCTTATATGTCGAACCGGGTGCTGTACGTTGCTGTGTGGCATAATTAATCAAAGGTTTTGAAAGGTCCGAATTAATCTTTTTAAGATAAGCTGCATCGGCACCGTTAGCCAGAAAATTGTTATCGTATGAAGGATAAGAAACCAAAGCCATTACTTTTCCTGTATTAACATTGGTAATTACCAAAGAAGCACTGTATGGTTCAAGGGCCAATTGTGCAGGAGTTATTTCAAGGTTTTCTATTCTTGTAATCATGAACTGGAAAGGAGAAATTCTTCCTGCGTCCCAGGCAGCCTTCTCTTCTTCACTTAATGTAATAATTCCCTGATCCAATAAGCAGTTACATATCTGTTTTGCTTTAATGGCATCATTTTTGATAATGTACTTATAAACCTTTCTGTCAAATTCTTTATCAACAGAAAGCTTATCAACTATTATATTAACAATTTCTTCGTATATCTCATTTGACTGAGAATAGGCTTCATCAAGATTCAAAGAATCCGAATCTATCCAGTTTTGAGAGATTGCATAATTAATGTAATCACTTAAACTGATGGTTTCATCAACCGCCCATGCCTTGTATGTTTTATCGGAATACACAATCTTATCGGATAATAAAATATTATTATTTAAAAGAAGGTCTTCCACATGGTTTTCATACACCTTATACTCTATTGTAAGCTTATTGTAAGGCGTCTTTTTATCTGTAAGTTCTGACTTTATTCTTTCTATTACATCAGCTTTTTTATTTAAAAATGCCGCATAGATTTCTTTTTCCGTATCTGTAGCATCGTCTGCGCTTAAGTGATCGATGTTTATGACCTGGTTATTAAACAAAGAATAATAAACATCGTAAATAGGAATCATAATATCCGATGCATCGGCATTTTCTCTGGGAATATATTCTTTTGAATTGGTTATCTTTTTTAACAGTATACCTGCAAGCTTTTGCTCCAAAATATTATAAGTTGCTTCCTGAAGCTTTGAATCGATGGAAAGATATACGTCATTTCCTGCCGTTGCTTCAACATAATCTTCTGAAGAAATAACTTTACCTGTAGTATTTACATAAATTGTTTCAGAGCCCTTTTGACCTCTTAGCCAAGACTCCATGCTTCTTTCTATACCGGTTTTACCGATAATATCATTTAATGAATAGGAATCGTCTTTTAAAGAGTAGGTTGCAAGTTCGTCTGAGTTAATTTTACCTGTATAACCTACAATCTGGGCTGTATATTTTCCGTTAGGATAAACTCTTATAGTATCTTCAGAAATATTTACACCACGTAAAACATTTGAGTTTTCATATATAACCGCTACTGTTTCATCGGAAACATCAGTGGAAATAACTGTGGAAATGTACTTTTGATATGCGTTTAAACTCATTGCATATCTGATTGCAGCCATTTTTAAGGTCATTTCTTTTGAAACGTCCATAGCTACAATATTAAACTTATCTTCTCCTGCCAAATAATCGATGATTTCATCAGGTGTTGAAGAAGCCTGGGCATAAGTCATGTTGTCTACATATGCTTCGCCGTAAATATCTGCCTTGAAACGAGAAAGCTTTGCCCCTGAAAGAGTGAATTTATAATTATTGTCTTCATCAAGATCGATACCAAAATCAATATCGATGGTATCTCCGTTTTCTTCGATAATATTGATGGTTTTATATATAGTCTTATTTAAATTCTCGTTTTTCTTTCTGCCGGATTCATATACGTCTTCTATTGTTACGGAATAAGCCAGTTTATTATATGCAAGCAAAACCCCGTTGCAATCATAGATATTACCTCTGGCAGCATCAATAAACCTTTCCTTCTTTTGCTTCATTTCAAAGTTATTGATGTAGTCTTCGCCCCTGATTATCTGCATGTCAAAAATACGGTATATTAAAATACCAAACAATACAGAATAAAATACCAGAAGGTAAATGATTCTGGACGATATTAAGCTCATTAAATACTCTTTAAGCTTATTAAACAAACTTTCTTGCCTGCTTTCTTTCGCCCTTTTCAAGGTAATTGTTTATACCCAGGATAAGGGGGTAAAAAATAATTGTTACAACAAGTGTATATACACATTCAGGCACGCAAACGTGCAAAAAATAGTAACCTACGTTTAGTTTTCCTCTTAAAAGGAACAAAAAACAATAGCACAAAAAGCCATAAATTAAATCACTTATAGCAATCATGCTCATGGGAAGTTTAACGTCTTCAGGGAAGAACACTTTATTAAAGCTTCCCGCAAAGAAACCTGTATACATCATCAAAAGAGAATAAAATCCGATATACTCACCAAAGAATACATCGAAAAGAAGGCCTGCAAAGAAACCGGTAATCATACCCGTTTTCTTTCCACGCATAAGACCCAGGGATACAACCAAAATAAGAGTCATGTTTGGAGATATTCCGCCAAAAGACAAGCTCTTAAATAAGGTTCCCTGCAACACAAAAGATGTAATTAGCAAAAGAAAGGTTATTATAAATCTTTTCATATATTATTCTTGCTTTAATGCGTTCTCTCGGTCTTCTTCGGTTATATTTTTCTTTTGATCCAATATAACCAAAACTTCTTCGATATTTTCAAAGTCAACTACAGGTAACAAAAGACCTGACTTTGTTAAGTTGTTGGCATCGGGATTGATTTCACTGATGTATCCAACCAAAATACCGGGCATATATCTGTCGCTAATATTACTTGTAACAACTTTATCGCCGATTCCCACAACCGATTCTTCATCAATTAATTGAGAAAAAGAAATTACACCGTCATTAATTAAATCAAGTGACCCTGAAACAATAAGGTTATCTGATGAAGAAATAACCATTGCGGAAACATTTGTGCCATCAGAAATAATGCTTGTAACACGGCTCCAGTCAGGGCCTACCATAGACACATATCCCACAAGGCCATTACCGCAAACAACGTTCATGTTTAACTCAATGCCGTCGTTCTGGCCTTTATCTATAATAAAATCAGAGAACCAGTTTCCTGCTTCTTTGTAGATAACTCTTGCACCGGTTTTTTCATAGCCTTCATAAGAAGCGTCCAGTTCAAAAAGGGATCTTAAATTGTTTAATTCGTACTTATCTTGCAATAATCTGGTGTTTTCGTCTTCCAAATCAGCTATTTTTTGTTTTAAATTCGCATTCTCTTCTATAAGATCACGAATATTTACAAGCTCATCTTTCTTTGCAGACATTCTGCTTCCGATTGCGGAAATACCCTTTTGGTAAGGAACAATAATATAATTAACCGCATAATTAAGAGGCTTATCAAAAATATCTGTTGTGTATGTCACTACCAGCAATATGCAACATAATATTGTTAAAATAAAAAGGAGATATTTACTTTGAAATGTAAATTTTTCTCCTTTTTTCTTTATGACAGGACTCATTTACCCATTCCTTCTATAGAGTATGCAACGGATTTAAAATTATCATCTTT
>JAEEXG010000108.1 GCA_016291405.1 Lachnospiraceae bacterium | reverse complement strand
ATTATCCTTCCCGGAGACTTTATCCCTGTTGCGGAAAGCAGCGGGCGAATTAATGAACTTGGGGAAATAATATTTGAAAAGACCTGCATTTTTATAAAAGAAAACGGACTTAGAAACTTAGGAATTGAGTGGATAAACGTAAATTTGTCTCCTTCTCAGTTTATAAGGACAAATTTAAGTGAAAGATATGCGGCCATTGCCGAAAAGCATGAAATAGACCCAAGCTTTGTGCGCTTGGAGATTACTGAAAGCTCAATGATAGATGACGGTTTCTTTATGCGTCAGATTGACGCCATGTCTCAGAAGGGATTTAAATTTGTGCTTGACGATTATGGCACCGGATACTCAAATCTTGCAAGGTTGAAAAGATGCCCTTTTATTAATATAAAGATCGATATGACTATTGTGTGGGACTACTGCAAAGAAAAAGATGACCTTCTTCCCACTATGGTTAAAGCCTTTAAGCAAATCGGCTTTACCATTACGGCGGAAGGAATTGAAAATCCGGAGATGGTTGATGCCATGGGGGATATTGGCTGTAACCTCCTTCAGGGCTTCCATTATTCAAGGGCAATTCCCTGCGAAGAATTTGCAAAGAGATACGGTAAAAAATAAGATACAAAGTGTAAAAATGGAAGGGATATTCCGAATCGGAATGTCCCTTCTTGATTTATTGACAGGCTATCAAGTATAGTAAAGTTGTTTGGGGAAACAAAAGAAGGTATTTAACTATGAAAGTATTGATTGTGGAAGACGAAGTATGCGTGTGCGGATCTTTGAAAAATAAGGAGAAAATCTATGTTTGAAGTTAACGGAAACAGACTTATATATCATTTCGACGCAGAAGAAGTGTGGATAGAAGCATGGGGCAAAAATGCAGTCAGAGTAAGAGTTACAAAGAATGCAAAGATGCCTGAAAATGACTGGGCTTTATCCGTGCCCCAAAGTGAGGCCGGAGAAATTAAAGTGCATGAAAAGTATGCTTCTTTAAAAAACGGAAAGCTTAATTTAAAGATAACTTCAGGCGGAAAGATAACAATAGAAAAGGCTGACGGCACTTTGGTTATGGAAGAATACTGGCGTAACCGCCGTGATTTTTCGGATCCAAAGCTTAGCTCAATTGAGGTGGAAGGCCGTGAGTTTAAGCCAAATGTCGGAGGTGACTATCATGTCACCATGAGATGGGAATCAATTGACCCTAAGGAAAAAATCTACGGCATGGGACAGTATCAGCAAAGGAACATGGACCATAAGGGAACAGATTTGGAGCTTGCCCACAGAAACTCTCAGGCAAGCGTACCCTTTGCGGTATCTTCCTTAGGATACGGGTTTCTTTGGAACAATCCTGCAGTGGGAAGAGCGGTATTTGGAAAGAACGTAATGAGCTTTGAAGCCTATGCCACAAAGGTTATAGACTACTGGTTTGTGGTAGGGGATACTCCCGCAGAAATAGTAAACGCCTATGGAGAGGTGACCGGGACAGTGCCTAAAATGCCCGAATACGGCCTTGGCTTTTGGCAGTGTAAACTTAGATACCAGACTCAGGAAGAACTTTTGGAAGTAGCAAGGGAATATAAGAAAAGAAACATTCCTCTTGATATGATTGTGGTTGATTTCTTCCATTGGCCTAAGCAGGGCGAGTGGAAGTTTGATAAAACTTATTGGCCCGACCCTCAAAAGATGATTAAAGAGATTAATGACATGGGAACGGAAGTTATGGTTTCCATCTGGCCTACGGTAGACAGAGAGAGCGAAAACTATGAAGAGATGCTTGAGAAGGGCTTCTTAATCAGGACAGAGCGAGGTTTCAGAGTGGGCCTTAACTTTGAAGGCGCCACAATTCACTATGATGCCACAAATCCTAAGGCCAGAGACTACGTTTGGGAAAAGGCAAAAGAAAACTACTATAAGCTTGGAGTAAAGACTTTCTGGCTTGACGAAGCGGAGCCTGAATACACGGTATACGACTTTGACAATTACAGATATTTTCTTGGAACAGACTTAGAAGTAGGGAACATTTATCCCGTTGAATACGCTAAGACTTTCTATGAAGGAATGGAAAAAGAAGGTCAGAAAAACATAGTTAATCTTTTAAGATGCGCCTGGGCCGGAAGCCAGAAATACGGAGCACTTGTGTGGTCGGGAGACATAGCATCCACCTTTGAAAGCATGAGAAATCAATTGGTGGCAGGCTTAAACATGGGTATGGCCGGAATCCCTTGGTGGACCACGGATATCGGAGGCTTCCACGGAGGGGACCCGGAAAAAGAAGACTTCAGAGAACTCTTTGTAAGATGGTTTCAGTGGGGAGCTTTTTGCCCTGTAATGAGACTTCATGGAGACAGAGAGCCAAGACAGCCTCAGTACGGCACCACAGGCGGAGCAACATGTCGATCAGGAGCTCCCAACGAAATCTGGAGCTACGGCGAGAAGGTGTATGAAATCTGCAAATCATACATCGAATTAAGAGAATCCATGAGAGACTACATCCGCTCCTTAATGGAAGAAGCTCATGAAAAAGGAAGCCCGGTAATTAGAACATTATTCTACGAATTCCCTGAAGATAAGGCCGCTTGGGAAATAGAAGATGAGTACATGTTTGGAAGCAAGTACCTCGTTGCTCCAATCCTTAGCTTAGGCCAAAGAGAAAGAAAGGTTTATCTTCCTAAGGGCGCAAAATGGCTTTGCAACACCGATAAAGAAACCTACGAAGGCGGAACCGAAGTAAACGTTCCCGCACCGCTTGAAACCATGCCGGTGTTTGAAAGAGTGTAAAATATTTAGGCAAAAATTTTAGGAAGGATATCCCGATTGGGGGCATCCTCAAAATACCGTTTTTGTATTGGATAAGCAAAACTAATTACAGAAGATAGATAATAAGGGGATATTTATGAAGAAAAAACTAAAAATAACATTTAACTCACCTGTAGTTTTGACTTTTATATTTGTAAGCTTTATTGCGATGATTCTTGCTTATGCGACGGGAGGCTTAACCAATACAGTTTTATTTGTGACATATCATTCATCGCTAAAATCGCCGCTTACGTACCTAAGATTCTTCACACATGTGCTGGGCCATGCGGGCTGGGATCATTACATTGGGAACACGATGTATTTACTTTTACTGGGACCGATGCTGGAAGAAAAGTATGGTTCAAAACTGTTGATTTGGGTAATCGCGATAACAGCGC
>JAEEXG010000107.1 GCA_016291405.1 Lachnospiraceae bacterium | reverse complement strand
TCTTTATCGGCATCGAGGCTTACATTCACGCCTTCGTTAACAGAAAATGCCTCCCCTTCAAAGAAAGAAAGGGTTGAAAAGTTCATCATCAAAAGAAACCTGTCGGGGCCGCTTAACTTTGTTTTAACAGTGGTTTCTTTGCCGTCAGCACTTACCCCCTGCACCTTATAGGTGGTGAAGCCTCTGTATTTCATGGAGCGCTCATTTGAGCCGTGGCCGAATTCATCGATACAAACCGCCACAATTCCTCGTCTTGCAGCTTCCATTGCGTATGCCGCGGAGGTTTCTTTGTCATTTTGATATCCGTGGAGGCACAAAAGCGCGGGCCTCGGATTTGACTCATCCGCATCACTTGGAATGTACATTTTGTAGGTGATGTCGTAGGCGTCGCTACCATCCCCCACTCTGAAAGCCGCCGTCACGACGTCAACCTTTCCAAAATCAGTCTGGATAAGATTTGCAAAAACCATTGATAATACGGCGATGATAAGGCAAATGGCAAGTGCCAGGCTTACCCTGTTTTTTCTTTGTCTACTCATGTTAACCCCTTTCTTTTAGCTCATTAAAGAATTCTTCTGAAGCCTTTTTTAATAGTTTTTTGCCGTTTTTAATCGACTCTTCAATCGAAACATTTTTACCGATTTCAATTACAGTAAGGTTTGACTCTCTCTCTAAATCCTTAGGTAAAGTGCTTATTCCGCAAAAAGAAACCAGTTTCTTTGCCCCCGCTCTTCTCTTTATCCCGCTTAAGACTTTCCCCATTAAGCTTTGCTCGTCTAACTTCCCTTCTCCCGTAACAATAAGCTCACAGTCCTTAAGGGATTCTTCAAACCCACATAAATCAAGCATTGCATCGATTCCGCTTGAAATCTTTGCATTTAAAAATGCCACGCATCCGTATCCGCTTCCACCGGCGGCACCCGCGCCTTTAACGCTTTCATAATCACAGCCCGTAGCTTCTTTAACAAGCTTTGAAGCGTGGCGCAAATTATCGTCTAAAACCTTTACTTCTTTAGGCGATGCTCCCTTTTGAGGGGAAAATACGTATGCCGCACCTTTTTCGCCATAAAGCGGGCTCTCCACATCGCTCATTATAAGAAAGCTACTCTCACGTACCCTTTTATCCATGCCCGATATGTCGATTTTTTCGATTTCTCCCATGCTTTCGCCTGTCGGTACAAAGCTTTCGCCCGATTTATCTATAAACCTCGCTCCAAGGGCTGCAGCCATTCCAAGGCCCATGTCCGTGGAAGCACTTCCCCCAAGGCAAAGAAGGAAATCCCTGCAGCCTTTATTAAGCGCGTCTTTAATAAGCTCCCCAAAGCCAAAAGTGTTTGCGCTCATCGGATGAAGGCTTGATTGTTTGGTGATTCCCGTGCTTTCGGCAATTTCGATTACAGCCTTCCCGTTAGCAGTGATGCCATAAAAAGCCGTAATCTTCTTTCCCGAAGGCCCCAAAACCTTAAGGCTTTCCTTCTTGCCCCCAAGAATTCTTAAGATACAATCGATGCTTCCCTCGCCCCCATCGGCGATTGGAACACTTATTACATTAAATCCGGCATTTTTTGCGGACAGTGAAATAATATCGGCCACTTCTTCCGAAGTCATGCTTCCCTTGAAACTGTCCGGAATTACCAGAATCTTCTTCCCCATTCATACCTCCTTGATTGTTTCTTACTTATAATGATTATTGCATCAAACCCTGAATTCTTGCATATTCTCCGAATCTAGGAAGCTTAAGCTTTAAAATGCCATACTCTCTTCCGTCAACGATTCCCTTATCTATAAGCCTTTCTCTGTATACGCCAAACTTTCCGGAGTCCATCTTTAGCTTTTCACGTACCTCAGAAACTTTACCGCTTTCTGTACTTGCAAGTTCAATAACTACCTTCTTTTCCATGGGAGCAAGCTCCGCCCAGATTTTGTCGTACGAAAACTCTGCAAGGTACTGATCGACCTCGGGAAGAAGGTCATCTATTTTAGCTTTCTTTTTTTGCGACAAAGCATCCCAGTATATGTATCCGATTACCTGGAATGCGAATGAGTATCCCTTTGTAAGCCAAGCCAGCTCTTCAGCACTTTCTCTGCTTATTTCAAACACCTTGCTGTAGGTTCCGATTATGGAAGTAATGTTAAGAGGCTCAAGCTCATGCTCTTTAGCCCTGTATAAAAACGTAAGAGATTTATCGTTCTTTATCGCCTTAATGTTTTCTTTAAGCCCTGTCATGATGACGTATATCTCGTATCCTGCTCTTGCGTAGGAAGAAAGCGAATGGGAGAAGCTACCGATTTCACTGTTATATGTAACCTCGTCGATAGTGACAAGTACCTTCTTATTCATTTTCTTTAAAACCTTAAGCATCATATCGATGGCATCAAAGCCGTTTGAAGCCACATATTCAGCCTTTTCAACAGAAAGATTGATTCCCAATATGCTGACATCAAGCTTTGCCTCAGTAAAAAGAAGCCTAAGCTCGGGCTTTCGACAAAGTCCCCTTGCGAGGGCTTCAATTATATTGTCTGTAGGGTCCGGAATATCCACAACAATCCAGTCCTTTTTCTTTTCCATTGTCTTAGATATTTCGGCCATTAAAACCGATTTTCCGCTTCCCCTTACACCTGTTAAAAAATGACATCTGAAAGCAGGCACCTGTCTGTCTAAATCATTTACTATTTCTTCTGTCAGTGCTTTTCTGGTTATATATTGGGGAGGAATAAAGCTGAATTGAAGGGTAAAAGGGTTATCTTTTGATAAGAATTTACTTTGCATTTCACGCCTCCTGTTATATCTTGTTATATGTTTCGATTTTTGTTATATCTTGTTATATGTTTAAAATTTTGTTATATCTTGTTATATCTTTGATTTCATGTTATATCTTGTTATATGTTTTGTCAATGAAAGTCTTTCCAAAATACCTATAAATTCTACAAAGAAACTGCCGATATACAATATGGATAAGGATATCTGTTTAGGTACAAAAACTCATGGATGAGTGAGATTTTTGTACCCTTTTTATATAAATGAAAAAGGAGAAACAGAGATGACTACAAGTGCAATTACAAACAGTTTCGGAAACCTCGGCCCTTATAGCGATGCTTCTATTCGTGCTGCTAGAAAAGAAAACGCTCCCGAAAAAATGAGCGAAGAAGAATTCAATCTGGCATTCCGTGGCGGAGAGCAAAAGAAATGCCCGTACAGCTTTTTAGCAAAGGACGGATTTATTGAGTATAACGGAGTGGTGCTTGAATGTGATTATAAGCATAACGCCATTAATTTAGGGGATGTCTCGGATCCAAAGAAGGTTCTTCGTGTTAACCTTCC
>JAEEXG010000106.1 GCA_016291405.1 Lachnospiraceae bacterium | reverse complement strand
ACTTTGCAAGATCGTCAGCATACAAAACGTTTCCTTTTGACTTACTCATCTTTCCTTCGCCGGCAAGCAACCAAGGATGTCCGAATACCTGCTTGGGTAAGGGTTCGCCTAAAGCCATTAAGAAAATAGGCCAGTAAATTGTATGGAATCTGACAATATCTTTTCCGATTAAGTGAAGGTCAGCGGGCCAGAACTTTTTGTAGAGGTCTCCGTGGTTTCCATCTGCATCGTATCCGATTCCTGTTATATAGTTTGTCAAAGCATCAAGCCATACATATACAACGTGCTTTTCGTCAAAAGAAACCGGAATGCCCCACTTAAATGATGTTCTTGATACGCACAAATCCTGAAGTCCCGGTAAAAGGAAGTTGTTCATCATCTCGTTCTTTCTTGAAACGGGCTGTATGAATTCGGGATGTGTGTTAATATGCTCAATTAATCTGTCGGCATATTTACTCATCTTAAAGAAATATGCTTCTTCTTTCGCAGGTTTAACTTCTCTTCCGCAGTCAGGACATTTTCCGTTTACAAGCTGAGATTCTGTCCAGAAAGATTCGCAGGGTGTGCAATATAAGCCTTCATATGCTCCTTTATAAATATCACCCTGGTCGTAGAGTTTTTTAAATATCTTTTGAACCTGCTTTTCATGATAATCATCGGTTGTACGAATGAAGTTATCATATGAGCAATTTAAGCAGTCACAGATATCTCTTATTTCTCCCGCCACTCCGTCTACAAACTGCTTGGGAGTAAGGCCTGCTTCTTCTGCCTTCTTTTCGTTTTTCTGACCATGCTCATCCGTTCCTGTCTGGAAATAAACGTCATATCCGTCTTTTCTTTTGTATCTTGCAATTGCATCAGCAAGAACGATTTCATAGCTGTTACCGATATGGGGTTTACCGGATGTATAGGCTATGGCCGTAGTAATGTAATACTTTCCCTTGTTTTCCATTTTATCCTCCTAATAAAACAAAAAACGCCTTCTCATGCTTTCGCATAAGAAGGCGTCATTAAACGCGTTACCACTTCTCTTTACTTGATTCTCACAAACCAAGCCTCATCAGGCACTTCATGCCCTGTCGCTTTAACGGGCGAATCCCGTCGCAGCCTTACCTTAAAGGTTCGGTGCGCTGCTCAAAAGCCATCTTCCGAATATCTTCCATTTGGGGTTCTCAGCTTATCCCCTTCTCTGTAGATGTTGGATATGCGTACTCTCTTTATCATCGCGTTTATCTGTCTTTGATATAAAATAACACTCGAAATGTCCCTTTGTCAACCATTAATAGATGTAAGGAACCAACTCGCAGTCTTCAAAAATCGGAACGTTCTTATAGAACACTTCTTCAAAGTAAGTAAACATCCATCTTATTCCATGAAGTTCGGGATAATCCTCAGGATTAATCATGTCCCCGTCCTTAACGGTAAGCTTAAGTATCTCTTCTCCGTTTTTCTTAAAGGTTACAGTATGCATTTCACCGTTACCCTCAAAGTGAGTGGTCGGATAATCCACACCGTATTGTGAACACATATACTCAAGTCTGCTTTGACTGTAATATCTTAAAAACCTTACTAAGTTTTTCCATTCTTTGTAATGGCCGCCCTTATAAAACTCCTTGATTTGAGACCATTTCCATCTGGTATCCTCAGCTTTATAGGCTTCTTCCAACATTTTTTCGTAGTTATCGATTCCTTCGCTAAAGAGCTTGTCTATTTCATCAACATGCTCATACAAAATGTCGGTAATTACTCCGTTAAAATAATCATCCTTTGTTAAAATGTGGAACCATTCAAGCTGCGAATAGTCACTAAAGAACACTCCGCCTTGCGGATCTATCATTGTTTCTCCAAGATTATAGGCTTCTCCAAAGCCTCCGTCGAAATCCCATGCAGGACCGGCATACAAAAGGTTATCGTCTTTCATCTTGTAAAAGAATGTACTTGTTCTCATAGCATCATTGTTTTGAGTTATCATTTGCACCAAACACTGTACGGCAAAAGACTCAACATCAATAGATTCCACATTGCATTCTCTGATATTGTCATCGACTTCCTGAACAAAGTCATGCATTTCTTTAAGAAACTCTTCTGAAGGATTCTTTGGTCTGCAAACGCTGAAATAATCCCCGCTTTCAATGCCAAAATGAACTTCATCCATGGCTCTTAAATATAAATCCTTCTCTATCAGGAACTCATTGTCTTTTGAATTAAATATTTCGAGTTTCTTTGGCGCCTCTGTTGCTAAGTAAAGGCCCATAAACTCTCCGTTTAAATATAAGTTTATGTATGTGCTTCTAATTGCTACTTTAGGGTCTAAGATTTCAGCCAAATCAAGGGCTAACTTAGTGTGTATCTTGTCTCCGTCATAATAAAGTCCCAATAAAAGAAGCTCATTTACGTCTGTTATATCGCCGATATCGATTTTATCTTTTAACTTAATTGAATATGGCTTTTTTTCATCGCTTGCGGTCCAGGTTACGTTTCCGTGCCCCTTTATTTCTTCAAGCTTTCCGTAATACTCTATCTTTCCATCCTTAGAGACAGAGAGCATTTTTCCGGTTTCGGTGTTTTCTTTATCCTCGTTGATTTTTTCCATGCTTCCGCTTTTTGTATCTATAAAAACAGAAGACATATTGGGGATAACATGGAAAGAAGCCTTAAATTCCTTTCCTTTGTAACTTAAATCAAATGTTTCATCGCTTGAAATCTTAAGCTTATTTAGAGAAGTGCCTCCAACGCTTAAATCCTTTTTTGCCACATCTCCTCTGTATACAACATCGGATTTTATTCCGCCCGGTAAAAAGTAATGCACCAATCCCGTATCAGGGTCTTCCCAGGGCTTTACGCTCGTTTTAATTTCATGATCGATTATTGTTATCTCAGGATATTCTTTTGCATCGGAAAATTCCAACTTATGGTCTCCGTAGAGAAAAATGCCGACAACCACCGACACCATAATCACAGAAAGAATAGCCACAAGCCACATTCGTTTCTTCATTTAAGAGTCCGCCTAAAGATTATTCTACAAATTCTTCCCAATTTACAAGATAAGCTGCGCCATCACTTGTTAACTCTATAAGTCCGTCTTCAACAAGTTCATTTTGAACATACTTAAGCGCTTCAACGCCCACCACATTTGCCCAAATGTCGTTTGTAGTTATGCCATAATACAAAACCTTATTTCTATTCTTTTGATAAGCACATATCTCGGAATAGATGTACTGCTTTAATTTATACGTATAAAGGCCGTTCATTGGCATTTCAATGTCATATTTTTTGCAGAATTTTTGAAGCAAAGAAAACTGAGACAATGCTTCTGTTTGTCCCCAAA
>JAEEXG010000105.1 GCA_016291405.1 Lachnospiraceae bacterium | reverse complement strand
ACATAGACTCAACCATTGCAATCTGGTAGTTGTTAAGGTGCTTGATTTCTTCGGCATCAACATCGATGTAAACACCGCCCAAAGCATCAACTACGTCTCTTAATCCTTCAAAACCGATGGTAACAAAGTCTGTAATGTCAAGGTCAAGATTTGCGTTAAGCATCTTGATTGCCTGTTCAGCTCCGCCGTATGCGTATGCTGCATTACACTTACCATAGTTCTGTTTTTCACCCATCTGATTTAAATATGTATCACGATAAACCGATACAAGCTTTACTTCCTTTGTCTGTTCGTTAATGGAAGCAACGATGATTGTATCTGTACGAGTCTTGTTTGCAAGGTCACCGTTTCTTGAGTCAACACCGAAAAGTGCGATGTTTCTGTAACCCTTCATTACCTCGTTTTCTTTTACACTCTCATTAAATTCAACTTCGATTTCAGACTCGTTTAACTCAAGTCTCTTAACGCCCTTTTCGCTATCGGTTGTCTTAAGTACGAACCACATAACCAAGAGCAATGCGATAAGCGCTACAATTTCAACAACAAAGAGCACTATCTTCCCTGTAGATGTCTTTTTCTTCTTCTGCGTAGACATAATTCCTCCAAAACTATCAATATAACTAACCTATAAAAAAACGCTACCACAAATATACAACGAACTTACCTATAAAACAATTTAATGTTTTCTTAAGACAGGTACTACGGTCCTATAATTTTACCTTTCCCCATCTTCATCATAGGTATAAAGAAACAGCAGTCCCATTTCTTTTACTTTCTTGCCAAACTCCAAAGAAATCGCCTTCGTATATTCGTCAATTGCTGTCTTACTATTCTGTTTTAATGCATATTCATTAACCTTTGCCATGCAAGTCTCGAAATATTCTTTTAAGATTGGAGCGGGAGTTACCGTCCGAAGGTCCAGGGCAAACACATCCTGGTTAAGATGTGCTCTGTGCATATATCCCGAAAAGTGCTTGTTCATCTTATAAAAAGTTTCGGTTCCGTCCTCATTTAAAATTCCGGTTGCGACTTTATTACCTCTTATGTACAAAGAACCTACTGCGCCAATATCTTTTCTTACTTTAAAAAGGTCATTTTTTGAAGGCTCATCAAAGCAGGCTTTGTAAAATCCTTTATGGGATAATTCTTTTACCTTTATCTCGCATCCATACTTTTCTTTTATAAATGATTCTATAGCTCTTCTTCCCGCATCATATGCGTAGTCTTTGCTTGCAGGGTTTGCCGCAGTCGAAGCTTCATGGCATCTCCAGTGATACAAAACCTTATTAATATAAAGAATGTTTTGAGGCTCTGACGCCGCTATTACTCTTAAAAACAAATCATAGTCCTGAGAGCCGTTAAACTCGCCTCTAAATGTAAGTTCTTTTAATAAAGATGTCTTAATAGCAGTGAAATGGCAGATATAATTATTTGACATTATTAAGTCAAGATTTAAGTTTTGCTTAATGTGTGCCCCGAAATACTTACTGTTATCGCCGTTAGTTTTATCTTCATCTGAGTAAATCATATTAACGGGAATCGCCTTAACACGGGCGATTGAAAGCTTTATTGCCATTTCATATAAAGCATCGGGAGTAAGCAAATCGTCGTGATCAAGAAGTGCGCAATAGTCACCTGTTGCAGCATCGAGCGCTACGTTAGTGTTTTCTGAAATACCTTTGTTTTCTTTGACTCTTACGTACTTTACTCGCTCATCTTTATTAGCATATTCATCGATTATTTCCTTAGGTCCGGTAGTTTTAGAAGCATCCGCTAAGATAAGTTCAAAGTTTGTATACATCTGATCCAAACAAGAATCTATCATAGCTGTTAAGTGTTCTTTCTTTGTCTCATACACAGGCACTAAAATGCTAAACTTAATGTCTTCAAATATAGGGCCATCGTAGGGCGCTTCTTTTTTAACAGCATTAAAAGGGGCGTCTTTATAAAAAAGACGCTCCACTACTGCATAATATGTATTTTTAATTCCGTTTCTTTTTAAATAACGGATGGTTTTTTGAACATTACCCATTACAATACAGCCTTTAATGCCTCAGTAAGTTTAGTAAGTTTATCTTTTGCATCGTCTAAGTTGCTGCCCTTAACGCCCATGTAGAACTTAATCTTAGGCTCTGTTCCTGAAGGACGGGCGCAGCACCATGCGTTATCTGTTAAGTCAAAGTACAAAACGTTAGACTTGGGAAGTCCTGTAGGTTTCTTTGCCCCTGTCTTAATATCAAGCACTTCGTCTTTGTCGTAATCTCTGAAAGAAACCACATCCCAATCTCCAAGCTTTTTAGGAGGATTGTTACGAAGTTTTGTCATCATTTCCTTAATCTTTTCGGAACCGTCCATTCCCTTTAAGGTGATGGTGTAAAGGTCTTCTTTAAAGAAACCGTACTCGTTATAGATGTTCATCATCTGATCCCAAAGAGTGATGCCGTTCTTTTTGCACCAAGCTGCGACTTCACACAAGCACATAACCGCAACAACGGCATCCTTATCTCTTGCGTGAGTGCCGGCAAGGCATCCGTAGCTTTCTTCAAGACCGAATACATAATTATTTGTATGATTTTGCTCAAACCACTTAATCTGTTCGCCGATGTACTTAAATCCTGTAAGGACTTCAATAAGCTTAACATTGTACTTTTCAGCGATGGGATCTGCCATGTTTGTGGTAACAATAGTCTTAATCAAAGCAGGCTTTTCTGGCATAATGTTAAGCTTTGTACGTTCTCTTAAAATGTACTCTGCAATAAGCATTCCTGACATGTTACCTGTAAATGCAACATAGTCATCTGTCTTTGTATCATATGAATAGATTCCGAGTCTGTCGGCATCAGGGTCTGTTGCAAGCACAACGTCTGCCTTAACTTCTCTTGCAAGCTTTAAAGCAAGAGTAAATGCCTTGGGATCTTCCGGATTAGGATATTCAAGTGTGGTGAAATCAGGGTCGGGAAGCTCTTGCTCGGGAACAACGTAAACATGCTCAAATCCGAGTTCTTTTAAGATTCTTCTTACAGGCACGTTTCCTGTTCCGTGGAAAGGTGAGTAAACAATCTTTAAATCCTTTGCAACTTCCTTAATGATTTCAGGATGAATAATCTGTTTCTTTAATTCTTCCATGTAAAGATCATCGATATCTTTACCTATTACAATGTAAAGGCCTGCCTTAACAGCTTCTTCCTTAGGCATTGTCTTTACCATATTGTAGTCGGTAACTGCCTTTACTTCGTCGATGATTTCTTTATCCTTAGGAGCTGTAACCTGTGCGCCGTCTTCCCAGTAAACTTTGTATCCGTTGTATTCAGGGGGATTATGGCTTGCAGTAACCACAATACCTGCC
>JAEEXG010000104.1 GCA_016291405.1 Lachnospiraceae bacterium | reverse complement strand
TTTGTTTCACTGTAATTGTAATTGTTAAATTGCTCATCCATTGAAAAGTACCTCCTTTTTCAATCTTTTGAGCACATTATATTTTCTAATTGTGACGCAATTGTGACCATTTGATTTAAAAATTATGAAAAAATATAATTAATCTCTTTTTACGGATACATAAATTGCAAAGGGCAAAAATAAAATAAGCGGATAAACATATCTCATTGACGCAAGTGGTCCAAGAAGATGTGTGCCAATAAGCAAGAAATAAGGTAAAAGCACCGGCAGGTATTTTCCCTGCTTTCTTACAAGCAAAACTACTGCGCAAACAATCATTATCCATAAAGGAAGGGCTGCGCTAAAAAGAATCGTGAAAAATAAATTGTTTTTAAGCGGCGTTGTGTAATGAGTAAGGGATTCAAACTTTTCATATAAAGCCGGCCATTTTGAATCACGGCTAAAGCCCTCATATCCTTTTGGCTCCCCTTCGAAGGAAAAGGATTCAAGATATTCTTTATCACTGTACTCTCCGATGTCTTTTATAAACGGATTCCATAATGGTGCGTTTAAACGCACAAAGGCGCCCATTGCTTCCTTGGGCTTACTTGAAATTGCCGAAAAGTAAAGGCTAAAGAATTCGCTTTTCCTTTTAGCAAACTCTTCCTCTAAAAAGCGGCCTTTAATAACATCCACATTTCCCGGGCGATAATATCCCCAGTCATTATCTATAAAGAAGCTTTTAAGCGTCTCGGTTTCTTCTTCACTTAAACCGCCGTTCATCTGCACGTAAACCATTTGCTGAAGAGGGACGGATAGCATCTCGGCCTTAGGGCCTTCCTTAATTCCTGCAGCAGGATATACAGCTTTTGTAATAATTAAAAAGAAAATAATTGCAGCGATTCCTGAAAAAGAAACCTTCTTTAAATCGCTCTTTCTGTAGACGATAAGGCTTATAACCGTGAAGACAAATAGCACATACACAAAGTTATTTAAGAATAAGCATCCAAGAAGCGATATGACTGAGAGTGATAAAAATGATTTAAATCGACAGTCGCCAAACTTAATGCATTTCCATATTTCAACCGACCATAAAGCCATGAATGCGCCAAACAATATGTTTTTACATGTTGAAAAAGAAAAGAAAGCCGGCAAGGGATTAAGCGCCAAGAAGGCAGTCATTAAGATAATCGATACCTTACTTGCCCCTTGCTTTATAAGAATTCCAAGCGCTTTTGATAAGCATAAAACCACCAAAAGCATCTGAATTATAGAATACAAAACTATGTCTTTTATTTTAAGTAAAGAGCCAAGCCCCATCATCCATTTCCAAAATAAGGTATGAAGTACGGGCTGCTGAGAAGTAAAGGGCTCATTTCCTATTATCATTCCCGTCTGAAGAGAAATGTCATAGGCAAAAACGCCGGGAAAGTACGATAAATAAACAGGCAGCCATAAAATAAAAATGACTGCCCCGAATATTAATCCATAGAAAGCTCTGTTTTTACCATGAAAGCTTTTTAACATTACAATCTCCCCGGATAGTGCGGTCCACCCGCATTTAAATCAAAAATATCACCTAAATCAAAAATATCACTACCTGTCCTCGTCTTTTTTTAACGCCTTAACAGGTGGCTTTGAAAGCATCTCTCTTTCAGCCTCGCTCTTTCCGTAGCCTGAGTGAACATCAACGGAATTTCTGTCGCGAAGGATTTCATCAATGCGCCAGTATTCAGGATTTGCTGAATACTTTCTCATGTCGTACATGGAAATCTTTTTATACTTAACGCCCTTTGTAAAGCCTTTCTTTAAGGCACGCGAGTACTTTTTGTGTAAGAACAAATCGTTCTTAAAGCCGCTTCTTTTAAGGTGAGCCGCGGTCATTTTATCGATTTTCTTTGACTCGTCTCTTATTGCCGATATGTCAAAAAGTTCCGGATGTTTGGCAAAAGAAACCGCCTTGTCAAAGGAAAGTCTTTGAACTTCATCTTCAGTCACAACCTTGTAATCTGTAACTACCGCATCAGATACGTAGGCAACTTTGTAGCCTTCTTTTAAAGCCTTTGCTGCGTAAAGCACATCTTCATTGCATATTACATGATTTGAAAATCCACCGAGTTTGTCAAAAATATCTCGTCTGTAAAGAGCACAGAGGTTTGAACACATAAACGTGGTCCAACCGTAGTTATCAAAATCCTTTATTGATCTTACGTAAGAATCCTGTGAAAAATAGAATCTTCTTACAAATTTAAACATTTCGGGAGCCTCGTCACAAAGAACCTGACAGGCATAAGAAAGTGCAATTTCTTCGTCCGAATTAATTGCTTTTAAAAGTTTTTCAAGCACATCGGCTGAATTTGGAACAACGTTTTGTCCCATCATTAAAACGTAATCCGCATCAGATAATTTAACCGCAAGGTTTCTGCTCTTTCCACAGTCAAATTCTCTTGCGGAAATATGTCTTACTTCAACGTTTTTATGCTCCTCTATAAATTTTGTCGCATACAAAAGTCTGTCAAAAAACTTTTGCTCAACATTCAGAATAATAATTTTTCTGATTTCCACCGTCTGTGTAGATATCTTATCCACAAGATCAAAAAAGGTCTTTGTGGGCTTGTAGGTGGTAATAACCAAATCAACAGTCATTAATTTTAAAGCCTCTCATCTGTCAATATTAAAGGGACCAAGGATTTCTCCCGGTCCCTTAGGATTTCTCCGCTTATTATTCTATCACAAAGCGTTAAACAGATAAAGATTTTTTAATTCATCCAATCGTCTTCGTCTTCTTCGGAATCATCTGCGGTTGCAGTTCCTGTGCTTGTGGGTGTTCCTGTAATGTAAGGAGAAACATCACTAGCAACTCTTGCGCTAAAGTCAGAAACATTTGATGAAGGCTTGTAATCTGTTTCATTGAACAAGAATCCGTGAAGCCAGCTTACGTTATCTTCAAGGTCCAAAGGAATTACACAGCTACCTGCTGAACCGATTGTTCCTGTTGTGATCTTTCCTTCTGTAGGGAATCCACCTTCACCTACGATTGAATAAGATGCAATATCTTTTAAAAGGCTGATTATGTCATCAAGTTTGAATGAAGTAAATACTTCGCTGTATACGTTCTGGCTCATTGTAGCCAATGCTGCAGGATTAACTGTCTTTGCTGTTTCAAGACAAGCCTTGATAACTTCACGCTGTCTTTCAGTTCTCTTAAAGTCGTTACCTGCTGTATAACGGATACGGCAATATGCTGTAGCCTGCAATCCGTTAAGTACCTGATATCCTGTTTCTGTTACAGGTGTGTAGGTGCTAACGTCTGACATAGACTCAACCATTGCAATCTGGTAGTTGTTAAGGTGCTTGATTTCTTCGGCATCAACATCGATGTAAAC
>JAEEXG010000103.1 GCA_016291405.1 Lachnospiraceae bacterium | reverse complement strand
TTAATGTATTTAACTCTATCGTCCTTAAAGGTTTTAATTATTTCTTCCGAATCATCCTTAGAGCAATCATCGATAAGCAAAAGTTCAAAATCCTCATATGACTGAGAGAGCACAGATTCAATTGTTTCTTTAATGTATTTTCCCGCGTTATATACAGGCACAATTACCGAAATCATTTTATTATTATATCCAATCCTTCTTCGTAGGCATGATTAACTATATCTTCAGCACTTCTTGAAAGAGCAAAAATATCTTTAACCGTTGTTTCCTCAAACTGAACTTCGTTTCTGAATAATTTATAGTAGTCCCATGCATAGGATTCATCTTCATAATAAAGGCCCTGCATGTATTCTGAAATGGAGCTTCTTGAGTAAAGGGTCTTGACGGAAGGGTCCACTCTCCTTGCCACTTCCATTACCCTTTCATCAGCCCAGATGCATTTATCTTTAGCTCCGTTTTTTTCGATTATGTCTCTTACCTCTTGCTCATATTCCAAAGTTTCTTTTAAAGTGTCGGCATCCTCAAAGGGCATAAAAGAAACCGAACTTAAGATAATAAAAGATACGCCGAGTAAATATGCTATTCTATATTTCTTTTCATGAATCTCCTCAAGGAGAGTTACAACCGTATTTGATATAAAAACAATTGGTATAAAAATCGTAAGTTTCTCTATTGAAGATGTCTTTTCTTTTGTCTTTTTAAAGATAAAAATAATAATGCAAACGATAAATATAATTGCAAGTTTCCCCGCTTCATTTATAAAGCCAAAGGTTTTAACAGGTTCTTTAACAAAGGTGTAAAAGATTCTGTCTAAACGCAAAAGTCCAAGGGCACTTGTTGCCATAAACAGTGCGTGAAGATATTTTTTTTCACATAAAAGAATTATCACTAAAGGTACTGTGAGTGCGTAGCAAACCGCATACCCTGAATAGCCTTCTCTTAAAAGAGCGTACCCTACCGTAACAGGAACTCCGGTCTTTGGAAGGTAAGTACCTGCTAAGAGCAAGAGCATATATACGAGCATAAAGCAATCTTTGTTCTTTACGTTAAGTTTTTTAGATATTGTATACACCAAAGAAAGATTGCAGATATAGACTATTAAAGGAATTAAAAACTGCATCATAACTCGCACGGGAATCTTAAAGAAATCGCACATGCAGGCTATGAATATGGGCATTATATAAATCTTATTATAGATTGGAAGCCCTGCCACCATTTGCTTTCCGGTAAGGGCAGAGTATTCATGAATCTTTCCTGTATAGATTGTGGTTACAACCGTTTCCCAGGTATCGTCATTTATAACAGAAGGAGATAAATAGACAAAAGAAAATACTCCCAAAAGAATAGCGGGAATTATCACACACCATGCTTTTTCGAAAGGTTTCTTCTTATAATCACGCTTTCTAAAAGAAAAGATTGCCCCTAAAAGGGATGTGACAGAAATAAAGGAAAAATAGTACCGTTCAAGTCTTTTTAAGTCAAAATCAAGTTTTAACGCTATTAATAAGAAACCTAAGAAAAACACAAAAAGAGAAAGAAGCCCGGTCACGTATACAATCACATGCCCGGCTTTTCTTTCTCTAAAAATCGTAGTTATTAATGCGCCTGTGAAAAAAGGCGCCAAAAGCAAAACAAAAATCCCTAATACAATCATTAGATTTTTTCCTTAACTATGTATATAGGTCTTTCTTTTACTTCAAGATAGACCTTGGATAGATATTGACCCACAACGCCCAAGCAGAAAAGCTGCACGCCTGCCACCAGCACTATAATACAAGCAAGTGAAGGCCAACCGCTTGTGGGGTCCCCAAAAATCAAAGCTCTTACAAAGATAAATATAAGGGCTAAAAATGCAATTACAGTAAAGAATAAGCCTATATAACTAGCTATCAAAAGGGGGGCGGAAGAAAATGCCATAATGCCTTCCAAAGAATACTTAAGTAGTCCCCAGAAGCTCCACTTGGTCTCTCCTTTTCTTCTTTCCACGTTTTCAAACTCTATCCATTTTGTTTTAAATCCGACCCAACCAAAGATTCCCTTTGAGAATCGGTTATATTCTTTAACAGAAAGTACAGCGTCAATTATCTTCCTTGTCATAAGACGGTAATCTCTTGCTCCGTCCATAAGCTCGGTATCAGAAATCTTTTTCATCAAAGCGTAAAATCTTCTCGCAAACCAAGATCTGATTGGAGGCTCGCCTTTTCTGTTTACTCTTCTTGTGGCAGCGCAGTCATAGCCTTCCTTTAAAACGGCATCAAACATTTGAGGAAGCAGTGCCGGGGGATCTTGCAAATCAGCATCCATAATCGCCGCAAAGTCACCCTTCGCATTCTGAAGCCCCGCATATATCGCAGCTTCTTTTCCGAAGTTCCTTGAAAATGAGATGAGATGTACGCGCTTATCTTTCTCTATAAGCTTTTTAACTTCAGACACTGTTCCATCTTTCGAACCATCATCTACATAGATAAGTTCAAACTCCAAGGAATTTGACTTGAGGTATTCCTCTTGCTTAAGAATTTCGTTATAAAAATCTTCTACATTTTCCTCTTCATTGTAACAAGGTACAATTGCACTAAATAACATTTCTTCCCCCTATGGTGAAAAAATCGGCAGGCGTCGAAGCATTATATGTTGCTTTGAAGCACCTCCGCAGCCCCGGTGCTTAGCGAGGTATTATCGAGCTTAGCATCCGTTGGTGCGAGGACCGAGCGAGAGCGTTGCGAAAAGCAATTTATAATGCTTCGACGCCCCTGAAATTATAATCTTGCGCTATCTACATTCTCTTTGAACCATTCGTATGCAAGCTTTACGCCTTCTTCGAGTTCAACCTTGTGTGTAAAGCCAAGGTTGTGAAGCTTTGTTACATCGCAAAGTTTACGAGGTGTACCATCGGGCATGTCTTTGTTCCAGACAATTTCGCCTTCATAACCGACAGTTTTCTTAACGAGCTCGGCAAGGTATTTGATAGTAACTTCTTTGCCGGTACCGATGTTTACGTGTTGCTCTCCTGAATAGTTTTCAAGGAGGAATACACATGCATCAGCCATGTCGTCTACGTATAAGAATTCGCGAAGGGGTGAACCTGTGCCCCAAAGTTCTACTGAAGGAAGGTTATTTACCTTTGCATCGTGGAACTTTCTGATCATGGCGGGCATTACGTGTGAACCGCTTAAATCGTAGTTATCATATGGTCCGTAAAGATTTGTGGGCATGCAGCTTATAAAGTCATCACCGTACTGACGCTTATAATACTGGCACATCTTAAGGCCTGAAATCTTTGCAATTGCATATCCTTCGTTTGTCTGTTCCAAAGGTCCTGTCAAAAGTGCACCCTCAGCGATAGGCTGTGGAGCCATACGAGGATAAATACAGGAACTTCCAAGGA
>JAEEXG010000054.1 GCA_016291405.1 Lachnospiraceae bacterium | reverse complement strand
TATTCCAGGATAACGGAGGAAAAAAGATGGCTGGAACAATTATTTCTGGTGTGATTTTCTGTATAGTTGCAATGATAATGCTTGGAATTGGAGTTAGTCAGCTAAAGAGTAAGGAACCTGTTGGTTTTTATACAGGAGAAAAACCCCCGAAAGTAGATCAATTATCAGATGTCAATTCATGGAATAAGAAACATGGCGTAATGTGGATCATTTATGGCATTTGTATTATTGGCTCGTGGATTTGTTCTGCGTTTATTGGAGGAGACAGTATATACTCCGTGATTCCGTTATGTATAGGCACGATTATTCCTATTCTGATTATGGTATTTCTTCATCACAAATGGGTGAAAAGGTATTTTATACAATAAATTCACATTTATAGAGGTAATTTAATGAGAATTGAGCACATTGCAATGTATGTAAATGATTTAGAAACGGCAAGGGATTTCTTTGTCAAATATTTCAACGGAAAAGCTAATGACGGATACCACAATACAAAGACGGACTTTCGCTCATACTTTGTTTCTTTTGATGACGGAGCAAGGTTAGAAATAATGAATAAGCCTGAGATGGAAGATCCTGAGAAAGCTCTCAATCGTACAGGCTTTATCCATATCGCTTTTTCGGTAGGAAGCAAAGAGCGTGTTGATGAGCTGACGAATACATTACGGGCAGATGGTTATCAAGTTGTAAGCGGCCCTCGTACTACGGGAGATGGGTATTATGAGAGCTGTGTAGTCACAATAGAAGGAAACCAGGTTGAGATTACAATCTAGAATTTGTACGTGATAAGAATGGAAGGAGTTTTCTCATGTCAAAAGTTAAGCTTACAATCACAGAAAGCAAATGCCGTGGAGGCTACTTTAAAGAAGGGCAGGAATTCATTGTTGAGGATTTGTGCCCACCGTTATGCCATGAACTGTGGAATGCGATCTATCCTTCGGTTTATGCACTTCAAAACGGAGCCACTTTGGATTATGGAAATACAAGGGCAAAAATGTTTGACGCAAAGTGCCCGGACGGTGGCAGAGTTTGCATTCACGGGGAAGTTTTGGAATGAAAGCCTTATTGATTATTGATATGCAAGAAAAATACTTTAAAAACCAAGGCTACGATAGAAACTTGGTTTTTAAAGTAAACAAAAGAATAGATGAGGCCATAGAGAATAAAGAGCTTATAGTTTACATCTTAAACTTTGGAAAAAGAAAGATAGACCTTGATTCTTATGAGTTTGTGGCGGGACTTAAAGTCGAGAGTGAACTTATATTATCAAAAACCTCCCCTGATGCATTCACAAACCCGAATCTTGCTACACTTCTTAAAGGAAAAAACGTGGATGAAGTAGAAGTAGTCGGAATAGATGGAAACGTCTGCGTCTACAAAACAGCACTTGGCGCAAAGAAAAACGGTTTTAAAGTCGTATATAATGAAGATTGTGTTGATACAAAAAGTAAGAAGAAAAAGTTGATATAATAATTTGAAAGAATAAATATGAAATGCAGAAGTGCAAAAAAGGAGGAAATATGTTAGACGAAAGATGGGTATTTTATGATAAGGTTAAGCCTGAAGATCAGGGAAACGGAGTGGTAAGAAGAGTGCTTGCTTACTCAAAGGACCTTATGTGCGTGGAGAATACGTTTGAAAAGGGCGCGGTGGGAGCGCTTCATCATCATCCTCATACACAGATTACATATATTGTAAGCGGTGAGTTTGAATTTGAAATTGACGGGGTGAAGAAAATAGTTAAAGCAGGCGATACAATGCTTAAGACTAACGACGTGGTGCATGGTTGTGTGTGCCTTGAAAAAGGAGTATTGCTTGATATCTTTAATCCCATGAGAGAAGACTTTGTATAGAATCCGGCCGGTCGAAAGACCGGCCTTTTTTTTATGCGTAAAAATATATTGACAAATACCCCCGAGGGGTATAATATGACATTGTAAAGATACCCCTCGGGGGTATACAAAGGAGACGAAAATGACTGATATAGATAAAAGTATGGAAGAATGCCCTTATTGTTCCGGAAAGAAAAAAGAAAGAGATGATAAGGAATATAAAGACCTTTACAATCGCTTAAAAAGGATTGAAGGCCAGGTCAGAGGTGTGGAAGGAATGCTTGAAAACGATGCATACTGCACCGATATTTTGATGCAGGTTTCGGCTATCACTTCTGCCTTAAACAGCTTTAATAAGGCTCTTTTGGCAAACCACATGAAGACCTGTGTGGTTGAAAATATAAAGAATGGAAACGAAGATGTGATTGATGAGCTTGTGTGCACCATGCAAAAGCTCATGAAGTAGGAGAAATCATGGAACAATATAACGTAACGGGTATGAGCTGTGCCGCATGCCAGGCAAGAGTTGAGAAGGCCGTAAGCGAAGTAAAAGGTGTTGAAAGCTGCGCCGTAAGCTTACTTACAAACTCTATGGGCGTTGAAGGCTCGGCAGATCCAAAAGATATAATTGAAGCCGTAGAAAAGGCAGGATACGGAGCTTCAATAAAAAGCTCTCAATCAAAAAAAGCAATGGGAAGCGAAGAGGATTCTTTAAAAGATACAGAGACTCCCAAAATGAAAAAAAGGCTTATAGCCTCTGTTATCATACTCATTCCTTTAATGTATGTATCAATGGGGCATATGCTGTTTAACTTTCCGCTTCCAAAATTTTTAGACTCAAATCACGTAGCCATGGGGCTTTACGAACTTTTGTTATCCGGCCTTGTGATGGTTATAAACCAAAAGTTTTTTATAAGCGGATTTAGGGGGCTTTTTAATAAAGCTCCAAACATGGACACTTTAGTGGCCCTTGGCTCTTCAGCCTCGTTTTTATATAGCGTTGTAGCATTATTTAAAATGACAAATGCCGTCCTTCTAAAGGACACTGAAATGGTCATGTATTACATGGATCAGTTCTATTTTGAAGCTGCGGCCATGATTTTAACTCTTATTACGGTTGGGAAAATGCTGGAAGCAAGGTCTAAAGGAAAGACCACAAGCGCCCTTAAAGGCCTTATGGATTTATCCCCAAAGACCGCAACTATCCTTAGAGATGGCAAAGAAACCACCGTTTCCATCGATGAAGTAAAGGTGGGGGACATATTTGTTGTCCGCCCCGGAGACAGCATTCCCGTAGACGGCGAGGTAATAAAAGGAGAAAGCGCCGTCAATGAATCTGCCCTAACGGGCGAAAGTGTTCCTGCGGAAAAAGAAACCGGAAGCCAAGTATATGCAGCCACCATCAACACTTCAGGTTACATGGAATGTAGGGCCCTAAAGGTGGGAGAAGACACCACACTTTCAGCCATAATCAAAATGGTAAGCGATGCGGCTGCCACAAAGGCTCCGATTGCAAAGGTTGCTGATAAAGTGTCAGGCGTGTTTGTGCCCGCGGTTATAGGCATATCGTTAATTACATTTGTTGTCTGGCTCCTTCTTGGAAAAGAAGTGGGCTACTCCCTTGCAAGAGCAGTGTCGGTACTTGTGATAAGCTGTCCCTGTGCTCTCGGCCTTGCCACTCCCGTAGCCATAATGGTTGGAAACGGAATGGGAGCAAAAACGGGAATCTTATTTAAAACGGCGGCCTCTTTGGAAGAAGCGGGAAAGACCGATATCATCGCCCTTGATAAAACAGGCACCATCACTTCAGGGGAGATGAAGGTAACGGATTTAATACCTGAAAAGAGTTTAACACAAGATGAACTTTTAACGGTTGCCTACGCTCTTGAAGAAAAGAGCGAGCATCCTATTTCTAAGGCAATTACGGAATATGCAAGGGGAAAAGAAACCGCCCTTAAAGAAACAAAAGATTTTGAAGTTCTTCCCGGAAACGGAATTAAAGGAAGAATAGGCGAAAGCCTCTATTATGCAGGTAACCTAAAGTATATTGAAGGAGTAACAGAAACTCTAAACTCTGACTGTAAAGAAACTATCGACCGTTTGGCTAAAGAAGGAAAGACCCCCATACTTATTTCAAGCAAAGAAAAGCTCCTTGGAATAATTGCAGTTTCAGACGTTTTAAAGGATGACTCAAAGGAAGCCGTAAGTGAGCTAAAACGCATGGGAATCCATACGGTTATGATTACGGGAGACAATGAAGTTACCGCAAATGCAATCGGATCACAGGTAGGAGTGGATGAGATTGTGGCATCCGTGCATCCTAATGAAAAAGAAGCTGTCGTAAGAAAACTTATGGAGCATGGAAAGGTTACGATGGTTGGAGACGGCATTAACGATGCACCGGCCCTTACCTCCGCAAATCTTGGAATCGCCATTGGGGCAGGCACCGATATAGCAATAGATGCAGCTGATGTAGTACTTATGAAGAGTAGCTTAAAGGATGTGGCGGCAGCCATCAGAATCTCAAAGAAGACTCTTAGAAACATACATGAAAACCTCTTCTGGGCCTTCTTTTATAATGTCCTTGGCATTCCCCTTGCGGCAGGATGTTACGTAGCCCTTTTTGGATGGGAGCTAAATCCCATGATAGGAGCGGCGGCCATGGGGCTTTCAAGCTTTTGCGTGGTATCAAATGCCTTGAGGCTTAACTTTATTAAGCCCTATGACAATTCAAAAGACAAACCCAAAACCAATCGTGCGATAGGTAAATTAATTGACACAGAAACAAGAAAGGAAGAAACAGGAATGAAAATCAAAGTAAACGGAATGATGTGCGGACACTGCGAAATGCACGTAAAGAAAGCTTTAGAGGCCCTCGATGGAGTTAAGAGCGCTGTAGCTTCTCACGAAGAAAACATGGTTACACTTGAAACCGAAAAGGACATAGACGAAGCCTTGATTAAGGCAGCTGTTGAAGAAGCAGGATACGAATACAATGGAATTATGTAAACCGACAAGGGAGATATAAGCTTGAGCACTTGTTATCATTTTAATTTGGATATTCCGGATCCAGATGTGATTTTCCATGACGGATACTATTATCTAATCACCACCACCATGCACTTTTTCCCGGGAGCAGAAATACTTAGGTCAAGGGATTTAAAGAACTGGGAGCACTTTTCTTATGTCTTTGAAAAACTTGATAGCACCAAAGCCCAAAGGCTTGAAGGTGATGGATACATATACGGAAAAGGCATGTGGGCACCTTCTTTAAGGTTTTACGATGGTGTGTTTTATGTAGTGTTTTCTTCAAACGATTTAAAGAAGACCTTTCTTTATAGGTCAGATGACTTAAAAGGCCCTTGGAAAAGAAATGAAATCAAAGGCTTTTATCACGATTCATCCCTTTTGTTTGATGATGAGAAAGCATATATCGTATACGGAAACAAAGACATATATCTAACGGAATTAAATAAAGAACTTACCGGGCCTAAGAAAGACGGCCTTCACAGGTTAATTGTAAGCGATGAAGGAAACCCAAGTTTAGGATATGAAGGCTCCCATATTTACAAAATCAACGGAAGATACTATCTTTTCTTAATTCACTCCCTTAGAGACAGATGGAGAAGAGTTGAAGCTATGTTTTCATCAGACAGCTTAGAATCAGAGTTTATCGGCGGTGACATATTTAACGAAGACCTTGGAATAAAGGATGCAGGCATTGCTCAGGGAGGCGTTGTAACAGGACCATTGGGAAACCACCTGATTATGTTTCAAGATAGCGGTGCCATCGGAAGATGCCCGGTCATAGTGCCCTTTGAATGGAAAGACGGAAAGCCTTCTTTTGACAGTAATATGACCGTCGAAGAGTGCTCATTCACAGGTCTCTTTGGAAGCGATGACTTTAAAGAAGGATGCAAATCCTTTTGGCAGTTTAACCACGAGCCCGACTTAAACCTGGTTAACTTTAAGGATGGGCTTAGCCTAACAACCGATAGGCTTACAAAAAACATTTTTCACGCAAAGAACACCCTTACTCAAAAGGCCATGGGCCCTAAGTGCGAAGCGGAAGTTACAATCGATGGAAGACACTTAAATAACGGAGACTACGCGGGCCTATCCGCATTTCAGGGAGACTACGCTTTTATAGGTGTAAAGAAAGAAACCGATAAGCTTTATGCCGTAATGCTTAGCAATGAAAGTAAAGGCGGAATCTGGGAGCTTGAAGACGGAGAAGGAAAGCAGGAAGGAAAAGAACTTCTTGACGATAACAATATAAGGGTAAGAGTGGAGCTTGATTTTATGAAAGATATCGCAACCTGCTTTTATGAAAAGAAGGGCGAATACATAAAGCTTGGCACCCCTCATAAGCTTACCTTCAGGCTTGATCATTTTACCGGAGCAAGGGTTGCTTTATCCATGTTTTCTACCTTAAACCATGGCGGAAGCGCTACCTTTAAAGACTATAAATACTTAACTTACAATTTGTAATATTTTTACCCATTACTTAAAACTGGTCATTTAACTACATGGAACAAGCCTCCTGTTTTCGATATTTTAGTCGAAGACAGGAGGTATTTATATGATAGATTCATTTATTTTTGACTTAGACGGAGTGTTAGTGTTTACGGATAAGTATCACTACGCAGCGTGGAAAGAAATGGCTGATGACTTAGGCGTTTATTTTGATGAAAAGATAAACAATCGCCTTCGGGGAGTAAGCCGAATGGAGAGCCTTGAAATTATCCTTGAAAGATACGAGGGACCGGCTCTTTCAAAAGAGGAAAAAGAAGCCCTTGCCCAAAAGAAAAACAACATCTACAGAGAGTTACTTAAAAAGATGTCCCCTGATGATGTGTCGGAAGATGTGCGCTTTACTCTAAAGGAACTAAAGAAAAGAGGCATGCATCTTGCAATCGGTTCTTCAAGTAAGAACGCTAAGTTAATCTTAGAAAAGGTCGGCCTTATGGATTCTTTTGATGCAATTTCGGACGGAGAAAACATTTCCCGTTCAAAGCCTGACCCGGAAGTGTTTGTAAAGGCTGCTTTGTTTATGGACAAAAAGCCTGAATCCTGCATGGTGGTGGAAGATGCATTTTCAGGCATTGAGGCAGCAAAGGCCGCCGGCATGAAGGCTGCAGCCATAGGAGATGCAAGAAACTCAGAAAAAGCAGATTTCAAGATTGAAAAGTTAAGTGACATATTAAATTTAATAGCCGTATAGTAAACTTAAGCCAAGAAGGTAAAAATATTACAAGAAATTTTTGTATTTTTTACCTTCTTTGTGCATGCAGGTAAAAATTTTACAAGAAAAGGAAAAACC
The DNA here is from genome assembly GCA_016291405.1 of Lachnospiraceae bacterium. Taxonomy (GTDB): domain Bacteria; phylum Bacillota; class Clostridia; order Lachnospirales; family Lachnospiraceae; genus UBA1258. The sequence continues at coordinate 10,888 of JAEEXG010000054.1, read as the reverse complement.
ACGGCATGTATAGGGGAATACGGCTATTGTAGAATTACTTTTAAAGTCAAACGCCTAGGAAGGTACAATAGCTTATGGGAAACATTAAACTTTCAAGCATAAGGAAAAATAACCAGATAGTATTGGGAAACAAAGCATGGATAATGCTTGAAGAACATACAGACCCTTTTGAAAACACTCTAAACATCCTCACTATTTCAAACGGAATCCTTACCTTCACCGTCATAATGGAGAGGTCCATGGATATCGGGGAGATATTTTACAAGGGTAAGAAGGTAAGCTGGAACAGAAGTAAGGATAGATTACTTCATCCTGACAGCGTCAATCTAAAGGAAGAAGGTGCCTGGGAAAAGGGCTTTTATCAGGCGGTTGCATCCCTTGGACCCGAAGTATTCGGAACGCCCGATAGGGTAAGGACGCCTCACGGAACCGGAGCCTATTCAAAGGTAAACCCAAACACGGTTAACATAACAGAAGAAGAGGGCAACATCACAGTCTCAGGAATTGTAGATATAAAGGGGTATTCAAACGTCAAAGAATACGACAAAGAAGTTTACATAACGTTAAAGAAAGACTCCTGTTTTTTTGAGCGAAAAGAAACCTACAGAAATCTTTCAAAAGAAACCTTGCCCATTGATGACGGATACCACATTCAGCTTTGTGGGGACTTTGTAAAGGACGGAGGAATGTACGTGCTTCCCGTGCCAAGCGATAAAATGCTTTTAAGGGATCATGCGCCTTCTGAAATCAGCAAAAAGGCCATATATTCCGACAAGACAGAATTCCTCCCCATCAGGTGTTATCAATATGTGCCTGAAAAGGTGTACGGCATCGAGGAAATCTCGGCATTTAAGGACTGTGAGTTTTTATATAGAGAGCCTGACAGAGTGACAGCCGAAATGATTGTTGACAGAAACAAAGAGGCGGCAGGATTTGTGATTAGGCCCTTATCATCTTTTCCGAGAACCCTTCTTGCAAAAAGAAACGACGGAGAAGCCATGTATGCAATTGAGCCATGCAAATCAAGGCCAAACTCCATAAAACAAAAAGAGATAGACGGAGAGCTTATGTATTTAGAGCCGGGAGAAGGCTTTGAATCAGAGATTTTAATAGGCTTTTCTGATGATAAAGAAACCATTGAAAAACTGTATGAAAAGATAGAAAGTGCTGCATCCTATGAAAAAGAAATTGCAGAAATCAGGAGAAAAGAAAAGTAGATCTGTTTTAAAGATTGTATTGGTGCTTCTTTTGGCCTTCACGGTTTACGGCTTTGTGACGGCTTACAGTACCTACAATTCAAATTTAGAGAGAAACTACGAAAATATCGATAACTCCGTTCAAAACACAATCGATGTTTTGGGCCAGAGCTTTGCCATGATAAAGGGCACCACCATAGCCATTTCAGGGGGTGAAACCATAATCAACTGGACAAAAGACAACGACTATTTTGACGTTGATGAAAAGCAAAGGATTTTGCGCATTAAGGCCTTAGAAGGTGAAATGCAAAGAACCCTTATTTACAATAACGGCTGGAACCTAAATCTGATTGATTACGTGGCAGTTTTTGAGGATGACACCCTTTTATCCTACACTTTCACAAAGCCCTATAACGTTCACACCATAGAAGAAAAATCTTCAATGGTAAACAAAAAAATACAGGAATCCGAAGATTTTTCCATTATTTTACCGCCGACGGACGACGACCCCACGATGTATACCACTTTAAAGATTCAGTCGGATTTCTCTAATAATTCAAAGAAAAAGAGCTTATATATTGTGGTTGCAACAGATGCTTCTTTCCTTGAAAACAGCATTAAATCAGCCTACGGATACGACGGGGCAATAATGTATCTTACAAATAAATCGGGCATGATTTATGCGTCAAACGTGGACGATAAGCTTGGCAAAAAGCTTGACGATAAGATAATGTCAATCCCCGCGGGGGGCATAAAGAAAGACTTTAATATATCTTCTAAGCGTTACGCCGTTGCAAAAAGAAGCATTAATTCAGACTTTTACTTTATATACTTACTTCCAAAGAGTGAAATCGTGATGCTTACCATAAAGAGCATGGAATCACTTTTGGTGCTTACCATTGCCCTAACCTTAATTATGGTATTTTTAATCACTATGGTTGAGAGGCAATACGAAGAAAAAATCCTGATGGAAGAGTCGGAGATTTTATTCTTGCAACAGCAAATGAATCCGCACTTTTTGTTTAACATTCTTTTAACCATTCAGATTAAGGCAAAAATGTCCGGAGATGAGCCTGTAAGTAAGATGATAACCTCTTTATCAAATCTTTTAAGGGCAGGAATTTACAGGGATAAACGCTCCACAATTCCCGTAAGTGAGGAGTTAAAATACGTTGAGTATTACCTTTCACTTCAAAAGGCAAGGTACGAAGAGAGGCTTTCTTACGACATAAAGATAGAGTCAGAAGACCTTAAAGACTTAGAGGTTCCAAGGCTTTCAATCGAGCCCCTTGTTGAAAATGCGGTGGTGCACGGCCTTGAAGTGTCCGATAAAGAAGGCCATGTGGAAGTGCTTCTTTCTTCAAAGGATACAGATTTAATTATCCACGTTAAGGATAACGGCGTGGGATTTGACATAGAAAGCCTTGATTTAGAAGAAACCGGCAAGGATACAGGCGAAAAACTTCCAAGGGAAAAGGTGGGAGTAAAGAACACAAATCGGCGTCTTAAGCTTCTTTACGGAGAAAAATACGGACTTAAAATCGACAGTAAGTTAAACGAAGGAACTGATATAGAGATAAGAATACCAAAGAAAAAGTGGGTATTAGGAAATGATTAAAGTATTGATTGTTGATGATGAAAGAAACATAAGGGAAGGAATAAACAAGCTTATTGACTGGGAGTCTTTGGGCTGTGAAGTGGTGGGAGCTTTGGCTAACGGTGTATCGGCCCTTGACTTTATTAAGAGTAATGAAGTTGATTTGGTGGTTACGGATATAAAGATGCCTGCTATGGACGGCCTAGAGCTTAGCAAGCATATAAGCGAAGACTTTCCCCACATAAAAGTCATCATCCTTACCGCCTACTCTGAATTTGACATGGCAAAGAAAGCGATTTCTTTCAGAGTTTCCGATTTTATCATAAAGAACGAGTTTATGGACGAGCTTCCCAAGGCGGTTTTGGAAGTATCTGAAAAGATTTTAAAAGAAAAAGAGAGAAGACCTGAGTCAATCGACACCAAAGCAGAAAGCGACGACAGGTATTTTCTTAATATCATTAAGTCTTTAATTTCAAATTCAAGCTTATCGGAAGAGGATATTAAGGGCTTTGAAAACATTAATCTTTGCATCTGCGCCTGCGAAATAAACAGATACAAAGATGATGAAAATAATGAAAGAAACCTTTATGAGATGTTTGAAAACATCCTAAAAATCGGCCTTAAAAACCTAAGATACACCACCATAAAGGTTAATCCCGAGCTTTTGATAATAGGCTTAAGCTATGAAAAGTCTTCGGGGCTTAACTTAAACCGGGTGGTTGAAAACTTCAGTAATATTCTCATCATGGTTGAAGAATTTATGCGTATCGAAGTAAAGATAGGCATAAGTACTGAGATTTCCGACATAAGAAACATTAAAGACGGCTACAGACAGGCAAAGGATGCCCTTTCAAAGATTGACAGAAAAGGATGCTTTTTAAAGGTTTATGAAGGGGATTTAAAGCAAAAGAACGGAGAGTTTATTGACGTAGACGGTTACTCTGAAAAGATTTGCGAATTAACCTTTGACGAAAAGAACAACGGAGCCGAGAACGCCTTGGAAGATTTTAGCGACAAACTTAAGGCTTCGGGCTGCTCTTTTGAACAGTGCAAGCTTTACATGCTTGTTATTTATTCAACCATTATCCATAGAGCCGTAAGATATCAGCTTAATGTGGAGCTTGATTTTAACGACTACGAAGAAAAAATTTACAAGGAAGTGCAGAGTGCAAATACGATATCCGCTTTAAAGGAAGTGGGAGAAAAGCTTATTTTAAACATTAGGGATATTTGCATAGGCAAAAAGAACTTTAAAAACGAGCTTGTAAAAAAGGTTGATGATTGCATAAAGGAAAGCTATAAAGGTGAGCTTACGCTTCAGACAATAAGCAATGAAATCTTTTTAAATTCAAGCTATGTAAGCAGAGCTTACAAAAAAATGACCGGCTTTACGGTTACGGAAGCCATAAATATGTTTAGAGTAAATGCAGCTAAGGATTTACTTAAAACAAGCAATTTAAAGATTTATGAGGTGGCGGAAAGCGTGGGCTTTAAAGATCCTGCCTATTTTACAAACGTGTTTGTAAAGTACACGGGGCACAATCCAAGTGACTATAGGCAAAACTCATAGAGCAAATTTTCACAAAGAAGGTAAAAAAATTTAAAGACCGGTTTCTTTTTACAAATAAAAAGGTCTATTAGGTCAAATAATCCTAAGAAAAGGAAAAGTGAATCCATTCAAAGGAAGCCTCACTTATTTTAAGGTTAGGGTGTTCCAATAAATGACCTAATAGGAGGGTAATTATGAAAAACAGATTAGCAAAAAGCTTAGCTTGCATTATGGCAGCTACACTTGCTTTGTCTTTGACTGCTTGCGGCAGTGAAAAGACAACAGAAGAGACTGTGGTTTCAACATCTACCGAAACAACAGAAACATCTACATCTACCCCTGAACCTGCTTCAGATTCAGAACCTGTAGAAATCTCTTATGCAACATTTATGGTGGGTACACACGCATCGGCTCAGGCTGAAGCAGAAGTTATCGCAGAGTTTAACAAACTCTACGAAGGCAAGATCAAAGTTAACGTTGAAGAGCTTCCCAGTGATGACGCTTTCGTTGACAAGATGAAGACACTTGCTTCTTCAAAGTCTCTTCCCGATGTGCTTATCGGTAAGAACGGTATCAGAGAACTTGCTGTTAAGAATGGTCAGGCAGTTGACTTAAAGCCTTTCCTTGACGCCGATCCCGATTGGATGACATATGTTGGTGAAGGTGCTATGAACTACAACATGGAAGCAGACGGTTCTGTTTACTCTATTTCAAACCAGAGACAGATTTACGGATACTTCTACAACAAGGAAATGTTTGACGCAGTTGGCATCACTCCCGCCAAGACATGGGATGAGTGGATGGAAAACAACGAAAAGTTGTTACAGGGCGGTTACACACCTTTGGCATTAATGACAGGTGAAAACGCTTGGACCACAAACCTTTGGCTTGCAGCTTACATCGGCTCTCAGGGAGATGAAGGCAACAAGTACATGAACACACCTTATCCTGAATCATACAACACAGAGCCTGTTATTAACGGTCTTACAATGATGCAGGAATGCTTACAGAAGTACACAACAGCTGATGCTGTAGGTGCAATCTACGCAAATGCGGCCAACGCATTCGAACAGGGTCAGACAGCAATGATCGCTAACGGTCTTTGGATGACACCCGACTTCTCCGATACGACTAAGTCTATCGAAGGATTTAAGGATAAAGTAGGCGTTGCTTTGTATCCCGAAAACGGTATTTTCTCACAGTACGAAGTTGGTTACATCCTTTGCACAAACGGAAAATCTGAAGAAGAACAGGCAGCAGCTTTGGAATTCTTAAAGTTTAAGACAGGTAAGTATGCACAGAGCGTATTCCTTGAAAAAGCAGGCGTTCTTCCCCTTACAGACAACGTAGATATTACTGATGAATATAAGGCAGAAAACCCCGCATTGGTTGAAACACTTATGCTTGCAGGTACATCTAAGTATGCATTCGGAACAATCGATAACAATGCACACGAAACAGTTGTTGACGAATTCGCAGTAAGATATCCCGAACTTGTTTACAACGAGATTACACCTGAAGAATTTGCAACATTCCTTACAGAAGCAGGAAACGCAAGCAAATAAAACAGTCGGATTAAGGAACGAATCCTGACTTTCATATAGCGCAGGCTAAATTCGCTTAATTGCTTAAGCAATGAGGCTTGCGCTATTTTTTTGCCAAAAACCCCCTATTTTCGGCCCTTTAAGGAGGAAAAAATGAAAAAAAACACTAAATGGGTAGTTCTCTTTCTGCTCCCCGGTGTACTTTTGTTTTCCTTTATTCTCTTAAGCTCTCTCTTTGTGCTTACGGGGAGCAGTTTTACCGACTGGTTTATAGGAAGCAAAATCACTTTTGTGGGCTTAAAGAATTACATATATTTATTCACTAAAGACAAAGTATTTATTGAAAGCATAAAGAACACGCTTATATGGATAGGATTACAGTCTACAATCCATGTAACAATCGGCGTTATCGTGGCTTTACTTCTCTCAAAAAAGAAATGGTACTCAAGTGCTGTAAGAACCATTTTCTTTATACCTAACATCATTTCAAGCGCAGCCCTCGGTATGCTGTTTTTATGCGTTATGAATCCTCAGTTTGGCCTTATTAACGGACTTGTTAGCCGCATAACGGGCGATAGGTTTGTGCAAAACTGGTACAACGATCCAAAAACTGCATTTTTATCCGTGACTCTTACATGGCTTCCCTACGCAGGCCTTGTAACTATCCTTGTTATGGCTGAAATGTCTGCTATTTCGGAAGAGCTTTTCGAAGCCGCAAAGATTGACGGTGCAACTTCATTTCAGATAGATATGCAGATAATTTTACCTTTAATGAAGAACATTATAGGTACATGTGTGGTGCTTGCGGCAACAAGTATGCTTCAAAAGCTTGACGTTATTATGATGACCACAAGCGGAGGCCCCGGCTCTCGCACCATGAACATGCCTATGTACATATACAAAACCGTATTTTCAAACAACAACTATTCACTTGCAAATACCCAGGGCGTTATTTTGATTGTCCTTGGCGTGGTGGTGTTAAAAATCATCCGTAAGGTATTTGGCATGGATAAAGAAGACTAGAAAGGAGAAAACATGAAAACAGTAAGAAAAGTTTTGGCATTTATTTTCCTTTCGTTTATCTGCATTATTTCACTTGTTCCCTTTATTTGGGTAATGTTTTCTTCCTTTAAAACAAACAGTGAAATATTGTCGGGAACTGTGGGACTTCCCACGGGATTTCACATTTCAAACTATGTAACCGCCTTTAAATTGGCACCTATCGGAACCTTTTACATAAACAGCATTTTGGTGGCACTGTTTGCAACCGTTTTAAACTTGATCATTTGCTCCTTGGCCGCCTACGTTGTTGTAAGATGCCAGTTTAAGGCTAAGGGAATCATAACCCTTATGTTCTCCCTGGGGTTGATCATTCCGGGTGCCGCCTTAATCCAACCCCTATATACGATTTTAAGCGGTGCACACCTTTACAACACCCTTTCAGGTCTTGTGCTCGTTTACACGGCTCTCGGAATGCCAACCACCTTTTATGTAATGGTAAGTTACATTAAGACAATTCCTTATTCCTTGGAAGAAGCGGCTTACATTGACGGAAGCGGATTTGTAAGAACCTTCTTACAGGTGGTGTTGCCTATCACAAGACCTGCTTTTGCAACTGCAGGTGTAATACAGTTTCTTTTTGCATGGAATGAGTTTCAGTTTGCTTTGACACTTACGGGAGAAACGGGAAAAAGAACCCTTCCCATCGCCCTTTACTACTTTAAGAGCGCATTTGCCAGCGACTACGGCGCAATGTTTGCGGCAACGGTTGTTGTGGCAATTCCAAGCATTATTACCTTTATTATCCTTCAAAAGCAGGTGGTTGCGGGCCTTGCTGCAGGATCTGTTAAGGGCTAGGAGGTAAGTATGTTTACATTTGAAAGAAACGAAAGAGACTTAAAGCATTGTATCTACGACCCCGGATTTAACGAAGACAGTGCCAAGTATTACGAGGGCTTACTTACCCAGGGAAACGGATACATGCATGTAAGGGCAAGCTTTGAAGAAGGGCTTAAAAGCGTAAAGCAGGATGAAGAATACGACAGAAAGCCTGCAAACGTAACCCTTGAAAAACACAAAAAACAGGCCTCAAAGTGGGGCACATACATCCCGGGAGTAGTGGGAGCGCACCCTTATTTATTTACGGAAATAGTGAATCTTCCCTTTTTTATGGCTGCGAATTTCAGCGTAAAAGGCGAAGAACTTGATATGGAAAAAAGCAATATTGCAGGGTATGAAAGATATCTTGATTTAAGAGATGCCACTTTGGTGAGAAACTTTGTGTGGACCACAAAGGACGGCCTTAAGCTAAAAATGGAATACTTAAGGTTTCTTTCTTTATCTCAAAAGCATTTGGCTTTTTCTGAAATTAAGATTACGGCACTTTCCGGAGAGGGTGACCTTTACTTTGAGTCAGGCATAGATGCAAGAGTTCGAACGAACGGCTTTAACCACTTTGAATACTTAATCTTTTCACATGATGATGATTCAGTGGGTGTAAGAGTCGGCACAAACGGAAAGAAAAGCGTTGTAATGAGGGCTAAGCTATTTACAAGCGAACCTATAGATATTGCCACAAAGCAGGATAAATCCCGCATTGATTATGTGGGCGTCAAGCATTTAAAAAAGGGCGAAAGCTTTGTGCTTCATAAGGTTATATGCGCAACCTCCGATTGTGACAATGAAGAAGGCGACGCACTTGAAAGAAACAGAGAGTATTTAAGCGGTATTAAGTTTTCAGATTTGGAAGAAGCCTTTATTTCTCACAAAAAGGCCTGGCTTCAAAAGTGGATCGACTCAGAAATCTTAATTGAAGGCGATGAAAGAGCCGAGAAAGCCCTTCGCTTTTCAACCTATCACTTGTTAAGGTCTGATAACGAAGAAAACGAAAACGTAGCCATATGTGCCAAAGGATATGCGGGGGAAGCATATTGCGGGAGGTACTTTTGGGATACAGAAATAAACATGCTTCCGTTTTTCATTCACACAAATCCTAAGGCGGCTAAGAGCCTTTTGATGTTTAGATACAATACATTGGAGGGCGCTAAAAGAAACGCATTGGCCTATGGCTACAAAGGCGCCAGATATCCTTGGGAATCATCTGTATCGGGGGAAGAAGAGTGCGCCTGCTGGCAGTATGCAGATCATGAAATCCATGTAACAGCGGATATTATTTATGCCGTAATGCACTACGTTAAGGCTACCGGAGACTATGAATTTATAAAGAATTACGCAATCGACATAATGGTTGAGACTGCTCGTTATTGGTGTGACAGAGTGGATTATAAAAATGGGGAATATGTCCTTTTATCAGTAATGGGCCCCGATGAATATCTTCCCATGACAAACAATAACGTATACACCAACAACATGGTAAGATTTGCCCTTAAGACTACTCTTTCCTGCATAGACAAGCTTAAGGAAGAGGGCTCATGGGATGAAATAAAAGATAGATTACATGTTACTCAAGAAGAGCTTTGGGAGTTTTCAAAGGTAGCTAATGGCATAAAGGTTTCTTTTGACAAAGAAAGCCATGTAATAATGCAGTGCGACGGCTTTGAAGATTTCGCTGACCTTGACTTTGACAAGCTTTGGCCCGATAGAAGCAAGTGCTTCGGAACCTTTATTTCTCAAGAAAAAAACTACCGCTCAAAGGCGCTTAAGCAAGCCGATATCTTGGAAATGATGATGCTCTTTCCAAAAGAGTTTTCTAAATCTCAGATTGAAGAAAACTATGATTACTATGAGCCAATTACTACTCACGATTCATCTCTTTCAGCTGCGGTGCACGGCATAATGGCCGCTAAAATCGGAAGAATAGATGAAGCGGAAGCCTTTTTACAAAGGGTAATAGACATTGACTTAGACCCTGACAAAAAAGGCGCCGAAGAAGGCATCCACATTGCAAACTGCGGTGGCTTATGGCAACTCGTGGTTTACGGCTTTGCAGGCATGAATTCAGCCCTCTGGGAAGATGAAATAAAGTTTACACCGAATCTTCCAAAGAACTGGCAGAAAGTAATAATTCCAATTACTTGGCACGGTGTAAAAAAGAGGTACGTTATTTCGCAAGATTAAACACGGGACCCGCTTTTATGGCGGGTCCTTTTTATTTGTTTTTTGCCTAATTCGGGGCTGCTTGAAAATATGTTCACGTCCAAAAACGAAGCAACACTCCGTTTAGCTAATCCACGAAAATCTAAGACGCTCGCGATAGCTCTCGCGCCTAAGATTTTCGGGATGGATCTAAACTTCGTTAAGAACGCTTCTGAATTGTTTTTGGACTGTGAACATATTTTAAACAGCCCCTTATTTAGCACAAAGGGCCCAAAAAAACCGCCGTAGAATGTTTTATTTACACTGGCCGAGTGAGGGAATGTACACAATTTCAAAACACTTAAGCGGTGCTCTTAGCAGAGCCGAAATCCATCCCGATACCCTTAGCCGCGAGGGCGTTCCCGAGCTGCTTAGGGGAGCGTGGATTAGTTCGGCGGAGCGTTACCGCGTTTTGAAATGTGAACATTCCCTCACTCGGCCCTTCAAAAAGAGTGTTCTTTACTTGTGCTAGAGAGAAAATATTGTTAGGATGAATCTAACAGATTTAGGAGGAGCGTATGCGAGTATTATTGATTGACGGAAGTCCCAGAGTGGGCGGAAACACTGCCATAGCTTTGGATGAAATGGTTAAGGTTTTTAATGAAGAGGGAATTGATAGCGAAGTTGTTAAAATCGGGAATCAGGATATAAGAGGCTGCATTGCCTGCGGAAGCTGCTCTAAGAGTGGAAAGTGCGTCTTTGACGATGCGGTAAATGAAATAGCCAAGAAGTTTAAAGAAGCTGACGGACTTGTAGTAGCATCTCCCGTTTATTATGCTTCGGCAAACGCTACTTTGATTGCTTGCCTTGATAGATTATTTTACAGTTCAGACTTTGATAAGACCATGAAAGTGGGCGCAAGCGTGGTGGTGGCAAGAAGAGGCGGATGCTCTGCTACATTTGATGA
>JAEEXG010000102.1 GCA_016291405.1 Lachnospiraceae bacterium | reverse complement strand
TTTATATTTGCCGGATAGTGCAGCTTCAAACAACGTGACACTATCATCGGAAGTTTGGATTGACGGCGTAAAGAAAACAAGCACAAGCAGAAACAGATACATTGTGGTGGACACAGAGTCTCAAAGTGCCACAAATGCAGTTATATATAAATACAATTCCGCAGGTACATGTGTAGGCATGTATGTGTGGATATTAAAGTATGCAAACGGCGGATATACCGTAACCTATGAGCCGGAACTTGAAAACCTGCTTTCCTTTGTAGGCTTTTCTATAAGAATTACAGGAAACTCAGGTATCAGAATAAAAACGGGAATCAACTCAACTCTAAGAAGAAAGCTAATCAGCCAGGGCGTAGATGGCTATCGGGCGATAGAGTACGGAACCGTAGTAATGAATAAATCAAACCGTGACAGATATCCCTTTGTGAAGGGTGGAGAAAAAACAAGTTACGGAATTGCCTATGGAACCGACAGCTCAGGAAAGAGAGTCGATGCGATTTTTGAAACCGTAAACGGCGTTGACAGATATACTTCGGTTCTTACAGGTCTTCCGGCAACTGCATATAAGAGAGACTTTTCTTTCAGAGGTTTCATTACTTTAAGCGGAAACTCTCAAACCGTTACCATATACGGACCGCCTGCTTCAAATAACATTTATAACCTTGCAAGCAGACAGATTAACTCAGGAGCTTATCCCGCAGGCTCAAGCGCAGATGTATTTTTAAGAAAGATTATTTCGGATGCAGACAATCCGCAGCAATAACAGGAGGGACAATGATGAAAAAAGAAAAAGCTTTGGCGTTAGTAACGGCGATTTCCGCATCGTTGGTTCTTAGCGCCTGTGTGAACCCCTTTGAAGCAACGGTTCACAGAGGCGATAAAGGTTTATTTAATTCAGCGAATGATAATCAAAGCGGGGCCGCGACTTCGACTAATATAGATGATGAGCTAAAAGAAGTCCTGGCTCTTATGCAAAAAGAAACCGCAGAAGGCTTAACTAAAGAAGAATACATGACACTTGCTTCTTTGTGCGAAGAAAAGGGCATGATGAAAGCAAAGAGAGATGTACTTGAAGATGCCTACAGAATATTTCAAGATCCTGAAATTCTGGAAGAGTGTGAAGATATAAGTGTAAACGGACTTGAAGAAAGCGATGAAGTGATTGCTCTTTTAGATGCCGTTTTAACCGGAATGTCCACAGGTACCGGAGATTTATCAGAAGCGATAGATGCAATAGAAGAAGATAAGTCTTTTGAAACATTGATGCCTAAGCTTAAAGAAGGAAGAAGAACTTACTTTTATGAAGAAGATTCAGAGCCATATTTCGTGCTGACTGTTGGCTTTAATGAAAATGGCGAAAAGACTTTGGAAGCATATTTCTTTGATAAAAACACAAAGACCTGCTATGTGCTTACTAAAGTTTCAAACAGCGTAACCTATTATAAAGAAGCAGGGGAGTTTGAAAGTCTCTATGACGTATTTAACAAGGCCTCTTCTTCAACATTTGAAAAGCTAACGGTTGATAGCTATTCAGGGGTTATGAAGAAAGAAACCGGAAGCTTAAAAGACGGAAAACTCTTTGGTGATTATGAAGTAGTGTTTTCTTACTTTGATAACTATGCAAAGGATAAAACTTCGGTTCTTATAAAAAATCAAGAGGATTTCACAAAGGTCGTATTTAAAGGCACCTTTGATGAAAACGGAAAACCTACGGTTGAAGCGCTGAGCGATAAGAATATAGAAAAACTTGTTAAAACAGGTGATGGAAAAACAGCTATTGCATATGCTTATACAGAAGACCTTCAAAAGTGCCTTTTTAAAGAAGTGAGCGCCGATGAAAAGGATAACGTTTTCTTTGAAAAGACAGAGCTTAGTATTCCATCTTATCCAAAGATAGACAGATACGACTATGCAAAAGCAATTGAAAATAACAAAAAGCTTCTTGATGCAAGAAAGCCTGCCACCAAAGTAGGAGATGGTGAGCAGCTTGTTAAGATTGTTGATTCAAAGATTTTTGTTTGCTTAGACGGCGAATGGATCGAATACGGAAACCTTTCAGACATAGAAGGTGAAGACCCCTTCCTTAAATACAATCAAAAGAGTGATGGCGTAATCACAAATGTAAACACCGGCACCGAAAGCAATATAGTAAAAGAAGTAGCTTCAATTGATTCTAACAAAGTTGAAGAAACTACTAAGAATACAACAACGGGTAAGACGCAGACAGGCACTTCAAAGCCTGCAACAGGTACAAAGAAACCTGTTGTAGCAACGCCTACACCCCAGGCACCGACGCAGACACCTGCGCCTGCACCTGCTCCTGCGGCTCAGCCCGCTCAAGGCTCTGATTCAGGAAGCGGTGGCGGTTCATCGGATCATTCAGACTCACATGACAGCGGTTCATCCGGCGGAAGTCAACCTTCGACACCTGATCCGGGTCCTTCGGGAGGAGATTCAGGCGGCGGTTCCGGCGATTCCGGCGGTGGCTCATCATCCGGTGATGGCGGTGACATTGATTTCGGCGATTGGAGCGGAGACGATTCAGACAGTACCGATTAACTTATAGGAGGGAAAGAGAATGGTATCAACAGCATCTTTGGTAGTTATGGTTATTAACATGATTTTCGGAGTGGCACTTCCGGTATTTTTGCTTCTTTGGTTTAAAAAGAGGTATAACGCAAGCATAAAGGCCTTTTTATTCGGCCTTTTAACAATGTTTGTGTTTGCATTTATACTTGAGAGCATAATGCACTCAATTGTTTTATCCACTGGCTTAGGACAGAGCATTTTGGCAAGCACATGGGGCTATGCGATTTACGGAGGCCTTGCGGCAGGCATTTTTGAGGAGTGCGGAAGATTCATTACAATGAAGTTCTTTTTAAAGAAAGAAGCCGATAACCCGTATAATGCTTTAATGTACGGCGCAGGACACGGCGGAATCGAGATGGTGGTGCTTTTGACCATGACCATGTTTAATAATCTTCTTTACTCGATAATGATTAATACAGGCCACGCCTCAATTATCACAAACGCTTTGGATGATGCAAACAAGGCTGTTTTGGAAGAAACTTTCAACGCGCTTATAGCTTATCCTCCCGCAAAATTCCTTTTAGCTTCTTGGGAGAGAGTATCAGCTATGGCGGTACAGCTTTCTTTATCCGTACTTGTGTGGATTGCAGTAACCAAGGGCGCAAAGAAAATATGGTTTTTATTCCTTGCAATTTTAATGCATGCTTTCCTTGACGGAATGCTTATGCCTTTAAAGGCAGCAGGCCTATCGGACGTTTTGCTTGAAGTTTGCGTTATGATAGTTGCGGCAGTTTATGCGTGCATTGCTGTCTTTGCCTGGAAGAAAAACCTTGCAAAAGAAGAAACTGTATAAATCTTAAAAGACTCCTTGTTTTCTTTACACATCTTAAGTAAATGTGGTAAAGTGTCATTGTGCTTTTTACAAAAAGCAAATGAACTATAAGGAGGACAAAAAGTTGG
>JAEEXG010000101.1 GCA_016291405.1 Lachnospiraceae bacterium | reverse complement strand
GGGAAGGCTCGTATTTAAATTCGATGGTTGATTCGCCCTCCGGGGCAAGGACTGCCATAAAGCCATAGTCTACTTTATTAATAGTAGTTTCTTTTCCGTTTATGTAAGCGCTAAAGCCTTTTTCATAAGGAACGGAAAAGAAAATGAAGTTTTCTTTTGAAATGTCAGCCTTGGCTGTAAAGCCGTGAGTGGTGGTTTCAAATTGAGAGCAGGATTCTAAGCGACGGCTGTTACAGTACTTTGTAAACTGTGTAAATGATGGGCTGCTTAAAGAAGCAGGATCAACGTGCGTTAAGTATTTTTCATATTCCGAAGCTGAATCATCGGGCACAATAAGCACGCGCATAAGGAGCCTGTCCTTTGCACTTTGAGAGAGTTCGTTTTCTTCATACTCAGATTCTGTTATGAATTCTTTAAAGGTAAAGCCCGGGCGTACGTAGTTTTGATTTTCGTAAAATTCAAAACCGTTTGCCTCATTTGAAAGCTTGTAGCCTTTAAGTTCGCTCATATCCTCAAGGTGACCGATTGTCTCTATCGAAGCCATGGTGTTTTTAAGGAAATACTTTCCCGAAAGAAGCGCCCTTACTCCGATTCTTGAAGGCTTTAAATTGCTGGTGACTTTTCTGTGCACTCCGACACTTTCATAAAAGTTTATCGTAGAATCAGGAATCGTGGAAATAAAGGAAGTGATGCTGTGAGCATCTTTCCAGTAAAGAGGATAGTTATAAAAGTCCTCGTCTGTTTCTATTCTGTAAAAATCAAACTCATCGGGAAGGGGCGAATCTTCTTTTAAAACCTGAGTTATAAAGTCCTGTTTTCTTTCATCTTCCACCAAAAGTGTGCCTTCAACCATCATAGTGATGCTTGTAAGAAGGCATGCGGCCAAAGAAACCATTACGGTTACGCGGTCAGGTTTAAGGGCCCACTTCTTTATATAAAGAAACAAAAGCACTAAAAGTATTATGCTGAATGATATTTGGCATATAAGCTGCTCATAATTTTTCAAAGCCCCAAGGACTGTCCATGTGTCTTCTTCAGTCTTTGCGGGAAGAAGGGCCATAAGGGAGATTCCGATTGTGATGATCGCTACCCATTTTACGCCTACCTTTAAATGCGGTACGGTTTCTTCTCTGTTTTCAAGCACCGAGGCAGTCATTAAAGCCATGATTAAAACAGGCATAAAGAACCAGCGAGCGTAGTATTCTTCGTTTAAAGCAGAGAATAAAGAGTTAAGGACAGGCACTGCCGCAAACACCGTGCAAATTGTGATTAACCTTTTGTATTTGTTTTTTCCTTTATTATATAGAAAGAAAGCAACCACTCCGGCTATTGAGAAAAGCGGCAAATATGCACCGATTCCAGACACTCTGCTTCCTGATTGGTTAAGCATGGAGTTAAGGCCCGAAATGTCTGATAGCATGACTGTGTTCTTTATTATGTTTAAAAGCATGGTGGATTCTTTGTAAGAAACCAGGTCATAGCCCACCAATGTCTTTGAAAGTCTTCCGTTTCCAAGGGTGTAATAAACCGCAGGAAGTAAATAGATTAAGGAAATAAGTACTCCTGATAAACCTGAAAAGAAAGCCGTTAGTATGTCATTTGCTATTTGCTTAAGGTTTCTTTCTTCCAATGCATACATTGAAACGTAATAAATAACGAGGAACACGGCGATGCCCACAAAGAAATAGTAGTTTAGAGCCGCCATGAATGCAGTCATTAAGGAAAATGCAAGGACTTTTCTTTTCTCTATCAGGCGTTCGAATAGAATAAGATATAAAGGAAAGAAAGCAAGCACGTCATGGAAGTGATTGTACACAAGTACTGCGCCGGAGAAGCCTGAAAAAGCGTAAAGAAAGGCTCCCACCATGGCAAAGGTGTCGGTTTTAACGTGTTTCTTTATATATTGATATGCAAACAAAGCCATGAGGGCGTACTTAAGCGCCGATAGCCAAGGCATAAGGTATGGCACAAATTGAGACGGGAATGGAATGGTGAGCCAGAAAAAGGGGCTTGCCAAAAGATAGAATGAATAGCAGCCAATCAGGCTTCCGCCCAAATCGGTTGAAAAATCATAGAAGAAGTTTCCGTTTCTTATTGCGTCGTGAGCATGAACATAGAAAGGGATCTGCTGAACGTTAAAATCCCCGTAATAAATCCAGACTCCTTTTGTGAAAACAAGAGAGGGAATTACGGAGAGTGAAAAAATCAAAAACGCAAGCAAAAATACCTTTATTGAGTTTGTTTTTCCCTCATATTTTTCTTCCATAGGCAAAATAATACCACATGTCTTCTTTATTTTAAAGGCATGTGGTATTAGCAGTAACCGTTAAACATCATTCCGGTGTAGGCGCTTGTGACATAAGGTGTTGCGTAGTTGTGACCGGGATTCTTGTAAGCAACCAGGGTTCTTTCTGCATATTTCATAGGGTTCAAAGAAACCTGATCGACTTTTCTTAATACAGAACCTGCAAAGTGCTTAAGGTCGTTAATGTAAGCACCCAGTTTCTTTTCTTCTACAGCATCGGAAAGCTTTACTCTGTCTAATGAAATGTGTCCGTCTTCCTGTAACTCAACACCGACTTCACTAAGCTCGTTTTCATGAAGCGATACCAAAGAAGCCATTTCATCAACAAGTCTTGATGACTTAGGATGATTGGATGAATAGTTACCCGCAACATCCACGAAATTGTTGTAAGCATCAACCAAGGTGTTAATGTTTTCGGCAACAGAGTCAACATCGGCTTTTAATCTGATATTGGCTGTATCTGTATCGTCTTTACTTTCCCTGTTAATGTGAACTTCAAATTTCTTTTCAACCGTAAATATGTTTGAAGAAGCTTCAGCATCCACTCCGTTAATCACAAACTGTGAATTCGAAGATTCTTTTGTGACATTGTTAAGACCAAAGTAAGCAACCGAACCTTTTGTGCGGGATGTATTGTCATCGGTTACTTCAAACATGTGACCGCCGGTTGATGTTACGCCTGTGTTAACCGACTCAATGTGAAGTGCGGAAGTATTGTCCGCTCCGTTTATAACATCAGCCTTTAAACCGATATCCGCATTTGTAATAAGTCGGGCTAACTTTTCCTGAACCGAACGGTTTGTATCTTTATCATTAACCATGTACTGGAACTCATAGTTAAGACCGTTTATTCCTATATCAAATGAATATGTATCCTTCGGAAGATAAATCGAGTTCGAAGGAAGCATCTTACCTGTATTTTCCTGAGGTGTGGCAAGTTTCTTTACCTTAAGATCAAATGAGGGCGCATTTGCTGCGTCTTCATTTTCACCGATAAACTTAACGCTCGCCAGTGAATCGTTTGAAGAGAATGCAGATTTCTTTCCAAGCATTTCTTCATCCGTTACTCCGCCTAAAGAAACTATAGTATTTCTAAATGCCCTTGCGTTTTCTTTAAGCCCAACGGCATACTCTTTAGTCTCCTGAGACTTATCAACGATAAACAGGGGAGCTTCTTTATTCATTTTTACAATGGAGTTGTAAACGCCG
>JAEEXG010000100.1 GCA_016291405.1 Lachnospiraceae bacterium | reverse complement strand
AATATTGTTAAAATAAAAAGGAGATATTTACTTTGAAATGTAAATTTTTCTCCTTTTTTCTTTATGACAGGACTCATTTACCCATTCCTTCTATAGAGTATGCAACGGATTTAAAATTATCATCTTTAATAATCTTAGCAAGACCAAGAGCGACGCTCGATTGAGGGTTCTCAGCCAAGTTAACCTTAAGTCCCGTACCGTTTGCGATTCTCTCGGCAAGTTTGTTTACCATCGAACCGCCACCGGTTAAGTAGATTCCGTGACGATAAATATCAGCGGAAAGCTCCGGAGGAGTACGTTCCAAAATAACTTTTATATTATCTATAATTGCATCAAAGTGTTCATCCAAAGCTCTGTCAACGATTTCTGTGGAAATCTCTCTTTCAACAGGAAGGCCTGTAACAATGTCTCTTCCGTAAACTACAGCATTCTTTCCTGCTTCTTCAAGCTCTTTAAGATTAATCTTTACGTTTTCTGCGGTCTTGCCGCCAATGAACAAAGAAAACTCTTTTCTTACAGCATTCTTAATTGCTTCATCAAATTTTAAACCGCCGGTTTTTATTAAACGGCTTAAAACAATTCCTCCGAGAGAAAGGATTGAAACTTCGGTAGTATCAAAACCTATATCAACCACCAAGACACCCTGAGAGTTCTTAATATCGATATCCATTCCAAGGCCGTCGGCAATGGCTTTTTCAACTACCATAATTTTCTTGGCCTTAACATTGCTTTCTTTAATAAGATCGTAGAAAGCTCTCTTTTCTACTTCCGTTACATCCGTAGGAACAGCAATATAGTATTCCGCAGGTTTAATGTTTCCGTTTAAAAGCGAGGTAACAAAGTATTTAATAATAATTTCCATGTTATTGATGTCTGCAATAACACCGTTTGATAACGGATAAGAAATATGAATGTTACCGGGAGCTTTTTCATACATTTCAAAAGCAGAATCGCCATAGGCAAAAATAGTACGCTTATTTTCAATGGCAATCATGTTCTTTTCCATCATGATATTGTCGTCGACACTGTTGTAAATACGAATATTACTCGTGCCAAGATCGATTCCGAATGCTAAATTGTTCAATTTACTTCCTCCTATAACAAACCGCTCTCCTTAAAGGAAAAATAGCGATTATCGCCTATTATAATATGATCGAGTATCGGTATACCCAAAAGCTCTGAACTGCTTTTAATCCTTTTTGTAACAGTTTTATCTTCCAAACTTGGAGCAGGGTCTCCGCTTGGGTGATTGTGAAGCACCACAAAGCATGCCGCATTTACGCTAAGAGCTTCTTTTAGTATTTCTCTTGGATCCAAGATGCTTGAATCTAAGGTCCCGATACTGATTGTTTTATCGCAAATCATTGCTCTTTTGCTGTCAAGAAACAAAGCCAAAACTCTTTCCCTATCAAGCGTTCTCATTTCTTCCATGTAGAAATCAGAAATTGCTTTAGGGCACTTAGCTATAAACTTTTCTCCTTGAAAATTACCTTTAATTCTTTTGGTAAGTTCGCAAACAGCAACAAGCTGCGAAGCTTTTATATTGCCGATTCCTTTAATCTTTTTAAAATCAGATAAAGAAAGCTTATACAGCCCCGGAAGACCGTATCTTTTAACCGAAGGGTGATTCAAAATATCATATGAAACATCCAAGACATTTTGACCCTTAGTCCCCGTTCTTAAAATAACCGCCAAAAGATCGGCATCAGTTAAATTACTCACTCCGTTTTTAAGAAGTTTTTCATAGGGGAGATTATCGGCAATAAAATAAGTATTTTGCATTTCTTTTAAAAATGCATCGTAAGATTTTCCCATATTCTAAAAAGACTTCTCTCTCGTCTTTTATGACAAAACCTTTTAATATAATATCACAAAGAGAATCTTAATTGTGAAAATTAATTAAATTATTATATTTTTATTTCTTAGTTCTTCACATATAAAGTCAAGAATCTTTTCTTTGTTATAATCAAATTTATCTATGGAAACCCAGGTTACATTTCTTTCTCTTTTAAACCAGGTAAGCTGTCTTTTTGCAAAGTGCCTTGAATCCCTTTTTATCATGTATATGGCTTCATCCAAAGAAATCTCATTGTCTAAATACATCAGTATTTCTTTATACCCAAGGCCGTGCATGGAAACATCTTCTTTGGTTAACCCTAAGTCTTTAAGCTTCATTACTTCATCAACAAGGCCTGATTTAACCATTACATCGACGCGCTCATTGATTCTTTTATAAATCTTTTCCCTATCATCCGTAAGCACAAAGAAACCGGCATTGTAAACAGGTTCTTTTTGCATTTCTGTTACATTGTGCTTGCTTATTGGAGTCTTTGTATCAAGATAAAACTCTAAAGCCCTCACCACTCTTTTTTTATCGTTTTTATGAATGATTTCACAATAATCGGGATCGACCTGCTTTAATCTTTCAAACATGGCATCGGGGCCAAGCTCATCATATTCTTTTTCAAGTGTCTCTCTGTAAGAAGAAACCTTTCCGCTTGATTCATCAAAATCAACATCATATAAAAGCGATTGAATATAAAAGCCGGTTCCTCCTACAAGCATGGGGATTTTGCCTCTTTTATAAATGTCTGAGGCAGCCTTTTTAGCCAAGTCCTTAAAATCAGCAACGCTAAAATCTTTAGTTGGGTCCAAAATATCGATTAAATGATGAGGAACACCCTGCATCTCTTCTTTTGTAATCTTTGCAGACCCGATATCCATGCCTTTATAAACCTGCATGGAATCGGCAGATATAATTTCAGCATTTATTCTTTTTGCCAAATCAATACTAAGGGCCGATTTTCCAACAGCTGTGGGGCCTGCAATAATTACAAGAGGCGTCATTACACTATCCTTTTAAATTTCTTTTCAAGTTCGGTCTTTGTCATCCTTATAAATACAGGTCTTCCGTGAGGACAGTTATAAGGATTTTCAAGTTTCATAAGTTGCTTCATAAGATTTGCCATTTCATCGGAGGTAATTCTTTGTCCCCCTTTAATGGCAGCCTTACAAGACATTGAAGCAAGCTTTTCGCACACAAATGTAGGTTTAAAGCTTCCTCCCTTTTCAATCAGCTCTGAAAGAAGGCGTTTAAACATCTCTTCTTCCTCTATGCCGTATAAATTAAGAGGAACAGTTCTTAAAGCAAAAGTACCCTGACCGAATTCGTCTATTTCAAAGCCAAGCTTATTAAACTCACCCATATTTTCAAGTAAAGTATTAGCTTCAATTGCAGATAAATGTAAAAGCATGGGTGGATTTACGGATTGTCCGTAAGCTCCTTCTTTTTGATTGTAGATATTCATAAAGCGCTCATAGTTTACTTTTTCATGAGCCGCATGCTGATCTACAATATAAAGGTCGTCGTCCAATGTAATCAGCCAATATGTGTCAAAGACCTGACCTATAATTCTGTATTCTTTTATAGGTTCATCGGAAATCAGCTTCTTTTCAAATAAAGTTTCCTGCACATACTCAGGCGCTTTTTCAAAAACAAAACTATCTTTTCTTGAATTCTCAAAGGGCTCGGGTATTCTAAC